>NZ_JADPEX010000013.1:0-92990 GCF_015668065.1 Ruminococcus sp. 1001713B170207_170306_F1
AGGTAAATGAGAAACAGGTTGTCTTCTGGAGTGAAAAATATGCCAAACGAGCAAAAGCAGAGCGTGAAGCTGCACTGGCAAAAGCCAGAGACCTGGCAAAAAATCCAGGGAATTATACAAGAGCCATATCTTATGGTGCTGCAAAATACGTCAAAAAAGTTGACTATGATAAAGAAACCGGAAAAATCCTTACCGCCTCTTCTGTTCTGGACATTGATGAAGAAAAAATCCGAGGGGAGGAAGCACTGGATGGTTACTATATGCTCTTAACCAGCGAAATGGAGACATCTGACGACGAGATTATCGATATGTACCGAGGTTTATGGAAAATTGAAGAATCTTTTAAAGTAACCAAAAGTGAACTGGAAGCCAGACCCGTGTATGTCTGGCCAAAAGAACATATCGAAGCACATTTCCTTACCTGTTTTGTAGCTTTGACAATCGCAAGAATACTGGAAAATAAACTGGAGAGAAAATACAGCATCGGAACCATTTTGGAATCTCTGTCAAAAGCCGAATGTAGTTTAATCCAGCAAAACTACTATCTATTTGATTATTACGATGAAGTTCTAAAAGATATCGGAAGAGTTACAGATATTGATTTTGGGAAACGTATCCGTACTCTGGGAGAAATAAAAAAAGTTTTAGCAAAGACCAAAAAGTAGAAAAAACGCCATGAAAATCTGACAAAGCCGAAAAACCGCCAAGCCCTGTATTTACTGGGTTTGACGGGTGTTTTATATCCATTTAGCTGCAAAAGTCAGGATATATGCCTGGTTGTCAAGGGGAAATATCTGTAGTTAGTCCCTACTATACCAAAAACAAGACTGTTCAAAGTTATTCAACAAAATGAATCCTTGTTTCATCAAAACGATTCTGCTGTTCTCGTATTTCTGCCGGATACCCCAGTGCAAACAGAGAAAATACTTCCAGATTTTTCGGAAGATTCAGTATTTCATGAACCAGGTTCATTCTGTCCTGCATCGGTGCAATCCCAATCCACACACCGCCAAGTCCCAGTGCATCCGTTTCCAGCCAGATATTTTCCTGGGCAATAGCCATATCAATCTGAGCCATATCCTGTACAACCAGACCTTTCGTGCGATACACCGGTACAATGACAACCGGGGCTTCTGCTGCACATCCGGAATATGGGGTTGCCTTTGACAATTCCTGTATTTTCTCTTTGTCTGTCACTACATAAAATTCCCATGGCTGCTGATTACATGCACTCAGTGCCTGCATTCCCGCCTTCAATATCTGTATGATTTTTTCTTTCTCTACTGCCTTATCCTCATATTTTCTGATACGCACCCTGTGAAAAACATTCTCCATATTATTTTGCTCCTTCTGTATACATTTTTGAACTTCTAGTTGTATCATACGATATATTTTTTATAAAAACAATCCAGAAATTTGTGCAGTTAATAGACGCTTTATGTTTCCGCGCAATTTTGCGTTGATACTTTCCTTCCAATAACGTATAATTCGGAGACAGCTGGAAAAGCAACCGGCTATTATATTATAAAAACATACGATTGGAGGGCATTGATATATGGAAGAAAACCAAACTCTAAACAGACCATAATAGAACTGCATTGTATAAAGATTTCCTTCGTAAAACGAAACTTCTTTATACAACGCAGCCTTTCCTTTAACTTTGAATCGTATGTAATTTTTCAAACAGGCTCCAACACTTTTATTTAACCGGAACCAGGAATTTCTTCAACAAAGCATAATCCTCTGCATCATAGTATACGATCTCATAGGATTCTATGTCCGGGTTGCTGAATACTCTGGTAAGCCCAATATACTGTGTCAGCTTGGAGGCAAGATTTAACACGTCTTTCACGTCTGTAATCAGTTCCACTCTTCCATGGCATTTCTCAAGTGCTCTGAAAAAGCCGTCAATGTTCTGTATTGATTTTACACGCATGGTTTTCACTCTTTTGAATTTCTTTTTTTCTTCGACATTAGAGCATGTTTACAAAGTACTTCACTGCTTCTTTTCATGCATCTTGTCAATGATATTATTTTAACACTATTTAAAATATTTTTTGCAATTCTATTTTTGTCATCATAGTTTCTATTTGGGAAACTATAATGATCTCACCCCTTCACAGCACCAACCGTAATTCCTTTTACCAGGAATTTCTGGAAAAACGGATATGCAATCAGAATTGGCAAAACTCCCAGAAATGCAATTGCCATACGCACTGATGTAGAAGGAATCTGTGCCATTACGCTGACACCAGACGCGGAAGTCTGTTTGATCATATCAATATTTCTCATAATCTTTGTTAACAATACCTGAATGCTGTAAAGGCTGTCGTCTGACAGATAATACAGACCATTCATCCAGTCATTCCAATATCCGAGACCAACCAGAAGTGCAACAGTTGCAATAATTGGTTTCGCCATAGGAAGTACACATTTCACAAGAATTGTCCCTTCACGCGCCCCATCGATTTTTGCAGCTTCGATAATTTCCATAGGGATACTGGATGTAAAATATGTTCTCATCATAATTACATTGTAAGCATTCAGTAAAAGATTGGGAATCAGCAATGCCCATATTGTGTTCTGAATATGGAAATTTCTTGTCCACATAATATAGGAGGGAATCAGACCACCATTAAACAGCATTGTGAAAAAGAGATAAAAAGCAAATATATTTCTGCCCGGAAGATCTTTTCTGGATAACGGATATGACATCAAAATTGTCATGATCAGATTAAGAACCGTTCCCACAACCGTAACACCAATAGAAACGCTGTATGCTTTTAACAGTGCACCAGTGCTGGAAAATAAATATTTGTATGCAGAAAGATCAAACTCTTTCGGCCAAAAAGTATAACCATATACTGACAGTGCCGATTCAGAACTGAATGACGCGGAAATCATCAAAAGAAACGGAGCCACACAGCATATTGTCAGCAATGCAAGAATTAAATTGGCAAAAAACTGGAATATTTTTTCGTTTTTATACATAGGTGCCTCCTTTTAAAACAACGCGCTTTCCGGATCGACTTTCTTTACGATCAGATTCGCTGTAATAACAAGTATAAATCCGACTACAGATTGATATACTCCTGCTGCTGCAGACATTCCAATGTTATTTGTCTGCATCAAACCACGATATACATAAGTATCAATTGTATTTGTCACATCAAGAAGTGTTCCGGAATTCATCGGAATCTGGTAAAACAGACCAAAGTCAGAATACATGATTCTTCCCACACTCATCAGTGTCAGAATTACAATCGTCGGTTTAATCGCAGGCAAAGTGATATGTAGGATCTGCTGCCATCTTCCTGCCCCGTCAACTCTTGCTGCTTCATAGTAAGTCTTATCAATTGCAATAATCATTGCATAGTACATAATACTGTTGTACCCGATATTTTTCCATAAATTAACGATTACCAGTATCACAGGCCAGTATTTCGGCTCATTGTACCAGGAAATTTTGTTCATTCCCAATTTTGCAAGAATCTGTGTATTAATATAGCCGTTTCCTTCACTGAGGAATGCAAATACCAGATAACTGACAATTACCATCGAAACCAGATACGGAATCAGAATACAGGTCTGATATATTTTTTTCGAAATCTTTGATCTTATTTCGCAAAGAAGGATTGCTACCGCAATTGCACACACAGTTCCTAAGACAATAAAAATAAGATTATAGCCAATTGTATTTCTCATAATGATCCATGCGTCTTTGCTGGCAAAAAGAAATTTGAAGTTTTTCAGTCCGATAAATGGGCTTCCATAAATTCCTTTCTGGAAATTATACTGACGAAATGCCAGTGACACGCCAGGCAGCGGCACATAATTATTAATAAAAATATATATGCAAGCCGGAAGCATCATCAGATACAAAGGCCAATAGCGTCTGATTTTTCTCATTTTACTTTTCATGAACAAACCTCCTCGTTTTTCTATTCAAACACATGCACTGCTAAGTGCATTTAAAAAGGACAGGACGAAACCGGCCTGTCCTTTTTATTCCCTTTACTTATTTCTGTTTTGCCAGATATTCATCCAGCTGTCTCTGTGCCTCTTCATGAATGGTTCTAAGACCAGCAGCTTCCAGTTCTTCAATGAATTCCGGAATTGCTTCTTCAGGATCTAATGCGCCCCACTGTAAAGGAGTTTCATACTTCTGCTTTACGTTATTACATGCAGTAATTTCGTTCATAATTGTAGAAGTATCCAGAACAAAACCAAGAGAAGTTGCACGTGCTGCACTATCATTGAACTCTTCAAGTTCCTGACGGACAGCTGGATCTTTTCCTTCGAATACTGGAAGAATATTTAAGTTCGGCCATGCCCACTCATATGTAGTATAAGTGTCTTTCACACCATCCGGAATCTTTACAACAGATCCTTCTTCTACCCATTCATAATTAACGCCTTCAATACCATATGCAGCCATTGTAGCTACTTCCTTATCGGAATAAAGCAGGTTCCACAATTCCATTGCTTTTTCCGGATATTCACAGCCTGCAGGAATACACCAGATACCTTTATTACGCTCTGTATCTTTAAGAGGCTCTACAAACTGGGCTGAAACAAATTCATGTCCATTGCCTTTTGAGAAATCTGCTTCTTTACCAGGAATCAGGTTTTCATAATCAGCAAATCCAACTGTGCTCATCGGACTGTTATCTGTGGAAGTAGCAGCATCTGGCATCAGAAGTCCTTCCTGGTTCCACTGGTACATATAATTACAGAAATCCTTCCATTCCTGTGTCTCATACTGGCTTGTGATAGTGGTATCACTTGGATCAAATCCATTTTCAAGTACAACTAGTCCATTATAAATATCATCAATGTGGAAGGTTTTCTGCATTCCGCCACCAACCCATGATGGAACAAGCGGATATAAATCCGGATAATTCTCTTTTACTTTTACAAGTACATCATGAAAATCGTCCATTCCTTTGATATCATCTGCATTGATTCCCAACTCATCCAGAATATCTTTTCTCATCATGACACCTGAAGCTCTTGCTTTGTCTCCATTGCTTGGAAGGAAATACATCTGGTCATCGAAATACAATGCTTTGGTATCTTCTTCTTTTACCATGGCAGCTGCGTCTGGTGCATATTCTGTATACAGATCATCCAGCGGAAGAAGCATTCCAGAGGATACCAGTCCGCTACGGTCAAGATTATGTGCACACACCAGGTCAAGTTTTTCGCCACTTGTCATTGCAAGATTCAGTTTTTCCGTATCAATTGTCTGATAGATTTCTACTTCTGCTCCAATTTTCTCTCTGGTGATTTCGCTAAGAGCCTCAGATACTTTTTCGCACTCTTCTGTTGAGCCTTCGCCAAACACCCAGATTTTAAGTTTTACAACATCATCATCTGCTTTTACTGCTACTGCCGGTGTAAATGCAGAGCATGTCATTAGTGCTGCAAGAACTGCTGCCATCATCTTTTTTCTTTTCATTTTTTCCTCTCTTCTGCACAGAAATAGATTTTATGTTCGCAGGCTTCCATGCATTGTCTGTGCTCATATGCTTTTGCCTCTTTCTGTTCTTTATTTTATCGCCCTGCCATATTTAAATCTATCAAAGAAGCATCCAGTATTGTTCTGTTTACGTTTACTTATTTTTTATTGATTATTTTTTGTTCTTTTTCCGCACATTTTTGTTCTTTTTCCGTTCTACGCGTTCCGTTCCGAGGATGGTGTCGTACCCATAACCTTTTTATAAACTTTACTGAAATGAGAAAAATTGTCATAACCAACTTTAGCTGCGATCAGACTGACAGGCAAAGATGTGGTAATCAACAGATTTTTTGCAGCCTTCATTTTGGTTAATGTAATATACTCCTTCAAAGGCATTCCTTTTTCTTTGTGAAACAGTCTCGAAATATAGTCCGGGCTTAGATAGACAGCTTTTGCAATCTGTGCACACTGTAAAGGAGAGTCCAGATTTTCACGGATATATTTTTCGATTATAGCCAGGCTGTTATCGGATGTTTCAGTTTCTGAACATGCCGAAACAAAAAAAGAAGTAATTTTTTTCAAATAAGCGGCAGCTGATTCCAGTGTAACAGCACTGCTGATTCCAGCCACATCTTCAAAAGCCGGTAAGGAATGTGCCGGAAGTTCCAGTTTCCGCGCGGCACTGTAAGCGCAGTGATAATAATTTTTGCAAAATTCAACCAGAGTATCGTGATTCAGTTTATTATTTATGTTTAAGGATTGAAGATACAACAATGCTTCCTGCTCTGCTTTGCCCGCCTGATTGCCAGAAAGATACATTTCGAATTGCGACAATAACTCCGGTTCACAGTATGTAATAGTTTGTGGAACACTTGCCGAATCAGAAAAAAAGATACCAGAACTTTGACAGATATTATTTTTCCTTTCTTCCTGCAAAGCGGCAGCTGTCCTGGACAACTCGCTTACCTGGAAAGAGGGACGTGTATAAAACGCGCAGGAACAGGAAAATTGCCTGGTAATTCTGGAATAGATCATATTTAACCGAGCATAATACACGTCTGCATCCATTAACTTATTTTCCAGGCTGTAAATAAGTATTCCAATAGACGTTTTATCTGGAAAATAAGACAATATCTGATGTTGAAACGGAGAGAAAAAATCTCTGAATATTTCTTCTGTACTTTGGCGCCATTCTTCAAAAGCTACTGGAAAGGAATGCCATTGTTGTATCTGAACCCACAAGAGATAAACGTCTGAACCAGCTGAAACCGGAATCTTCATTTCCTGAAGAAAGTGAAGCACCTGGTCAAGATCCGTTTCCTTTCCCATAAACCAGTCATTTAAAAGACCTTTCAACAAAGCATTTTTCTGGGGTAAAGCTGCTTTTCCAAAATTCAGCCAGGTCTGCTGCTGTTCTTTTTCCTGAATTCTTTTTATGCTCCGTTTAATAGCAGATTCAATGTCTTCATATCTTGCCGGCTGAAGAATATAATCAAAGCTTTCTAATTGAATTGCTTCCTGCGCATAGAAAAAATCAGCATGGGAAGTCAGAAAAATACATTCAAACTGGTAATGATTCTCCCTGCACCAGCGAAGAAGGGATAATCCACTTTCCTTTGGCATCTCAATATCTGTTAACAGAATATCAATAGGGTGGGAAAGAATAATTTCCCTGGCTTCGGATGCATTTAACGCCGTATAAACATTATGTACCAAAAGAGCACTCCAATTCAGACCTGATTTTAATGAAGAGAGTACACTTGGCTGATCATCTACTAATAAAATATTCATGATTCTATCTTCCTTTCCCGAAAAGGTATCAGAAGTTCCACACATCCCTGGTTTTCTATGTTATAAAATGCCAGAGTGCTTTGATTTTCGTAAATCATCTTCATGCGATAATATATGTTATAAATTCCTACATTGTAGTCTTTATACAAAAAATCATGTTCTTCCAGATGGTTCAGTGTATTCAGAGCCTCTAAAGGAAAACCTCCGCAATTGTCTGAAATTGTAATATTCAGATAATCCTGCTGCTCTATAGATACATGAGCAGTCTTCAATTGTATCTTAATATGAGATCGATCCTGACAATGCTTGATACTATTTTCTACAAAAGTAAGAATTGACAGAGGAGGAACCAAAACATCTGTTGTATCTGCCGAGATATCAATTCCAAGCTCCGGCCAACAAGAAAAATATAGCTGTTGCAATTTAATATAGCTGGATACAGAGTGAATTTCTTCTTCCAGACTGACCAGTTCAATGTTATTTCGAAAGATATAACGGAAATATTCTGAAAGAGCCAGAATGCTTTCCTGGATCTCGCCGTATTGTTTCTTTTCTGCCATGCCATACAGGCTTTTCAGACAGTTGAGATAAAAATGAGGACGGATCTGCAACTGAAGATACTGCAGCTGTGCCTGCTTTAAATCCAGTTTCTTTTCATATGCTTCCAGTTTTAAATCATTGATTTTAGTCAACATTTCATTAAAGGCCTGACCAAAGCGCTGCAGTTCCAGCAGATCATAATTGTCATTTACACGCAGCGATAAGTTTCCGTTTCCAACTTTTTGCATAGTTTCCATAAGCGTATTAATTGGATAAATCAATTTTCTGTACAGATACATTCCGATCAGGGATATTGAAAAAAGCAATGCGATCATACAAGAAATCAATACTTTCTGGAATAAATTCATATGTGACCAGATTCCCTTGTATGGAAAAATGCAGCAAAGCTGTAGATTATATTCTCCCACTGGTGAACTGATAAACTGATATGTTTTTTTATCAAGGGTTATTTTTCTGACAGGATTATCTTCATATGGAAATAGCAGTTTCCTGGTGACAAATTCTGAGGTATAAGGTGTTCCTTCCAAAGATGCATAAAAAAGATGCATATCCGAATCAGACATACCCGCGAACAATGAGAAATTATCCAGAGACGGATCCACCATAACAGCACAAATAGTAGTGTCATACCCGATCATCCGGATCAGTACCACCCGGTCTGAAAGCATAAATGGAATCCAGCGATTGCGTTCTTCTGACAGATGAATCGGCTGCATAAAGTAATCCTTGAGCAGTTTCTGGTCTTCATAGGAATAATGTTGCTGGAAGGAAGGATAATAACAATTATCACTTTTTTCTTTGCTGTACAGAAAAAATCCTCCAAGGCAGGAATCCTGCGTCAGAATCGGACGCAGGATCTGTAAGATTGTATAGGCATTCTGGTACTTTTCCAGTTGCGTGTTACTATAATGGAACGAATGAAAAGGAGAGCCGGGTACAACAAGATTATTAAGCTGAGTTTCCGATCGTTTCAAAACTTCTTCCATATGAGTTGTAACCTGCGACAGCTGGATTTCCGTATCTGACTGATCCGCATGAATCTGCCTGCTGATAGTATAGCAGGTCAGCACAAGAAGCAGGATAAGAGCCGGGATAGATACAGAAAGAAAAGAAATATTGAGAATCTGTTTAATTGTCTTCGGATTTTGTTTCATAATAATCTCCTCCTTTCCGGTTCCCACTTTTTCTTTCGTGAGGATTCCAAATTATGGGGTTACCTTGCTGGTCATATCCAGAAGATGGCTGACTGCATTCTCAAGCTCTCTGCGAGTCACACGCTTTTCCTGTACCCCCTTTAATATCTGGGCAATTACAGGAGGGCCTCCTGGCATGACAATATCGTTTCCAGCAGCAACAGCATCTGCTCCGTCTGTTACAATATCCATATCCCCCCAGTCGGTTACCACAGCTCCCTCAAATCCCCATTCTTCACGAAGAATATGGGTGCACAGATCTTTATTTGCTCCTGCAAAAATACCATTTATCTTATTAAAAGATGTCATAATACACGCAACCTTAGCATCACGAACCAGCATCTCAAAGGGCTTTAAATAAATTTCCCGGGCTGTGCGCTCTGTCAGGATCGAATCTACTGCATCATAATTTTTTCTGCTGCTTCCCCTGCGGAATGTTTCCTGCTCATTTACTGCAAAATGCTTCGGACATACCAGCACCGGATGATTCTCCTGTACACCCTTGGTTATCTCACAGGCACATATTCCAGTTAAATAAGGATCTTCTGAAAAATATTCAAAATTTCTTCCGCAAAGAGGATTCCTGTGTAAGTTTACAGCTGGTGCAAGCCATATATCCACTTGCTTTCTCTCGCATTCTTCCCCTATAGCATTTCCAAATTCATACCAGAGTTTTTTGTCAAATGCGCAGGCGATCAGCATTTCCGTTGGCCATGCTGTCTCTCCGATTCCAGCTGGTCCGTCTTTATAAAAAACAGACTTGATACCCTTTTCCTCAATCGCAGGAGAAACATATCCGGCATATCCAACCGGATGGCTGTTCGTGGTCAGAGGTGTCCCGTTTTCATCTAAAATTGTAGAAGGTTTACTCAGATCTCCTGCTGCTGCAAAAGGAATTCCAGGTCCGTATCCCACACAAAGGGCAGCCAGTTCTTCTATGGAAAATCCAGAAAAATTTCTTGTTTGCACTTTACAGTTATGTACTTCTGCTGCTTTTTTCTGTTGATTTCCTTTTTTAACTGTATCTACTCTCTCTGTTCTCTCTATTACGTCCGCTATTTTCGTCGTTCCATCAGGTTTTTTATCCTTTGTTAAAAATTTAAGCTTTCCACAGTTACAGGATGCTAACATCAGGCAATTCTCACATTGCTCCAGAACATAATCCTGTTCTGTTTGCATAAATTTTCCACAGACCGTATTTCTGGAAGAGTTTCCCACACGCAGTGCATACTCCCCTTTTTCCAGCACCCATGCGGCTCGCTCTTCTTCATATACCGCCAGTTCTTTCCATGGAATTGTAATGCTAAGCACTTCCTCTTCACCAGGAGCCAGCTGAGAGGTTTTTTCAAAACCTCCCAGAGCCTGCATCGGATGCTCACATCCTTCCTGATCCATTTTTGACCAATAGACCTGGGCTACTTCTTTTCCCGGCACAGCTCCTGTATTTTTCACACGGACAACAACTTTTATACCGTCTTTTTTCTTTTGGGTACCTGTTTCTGTAATTTCAAATGTCGTGTATGATAATCCGTATCCAAACGGGAATAACACATTTTTCTGAAAAGTATCAAAATACCGGTAACCTGCATAAATGTTCTCCCAGTAAACCGTTACAGGACTTTTCTCAAATCCCCTGCTGCCATTTTCCTCTGCGGATAATCCATAATCCTCATACGTCATGATCTGATCCGGATGTTCCTTATCCCATGAAAAATGTGCAGATGAAGGATAGTCGTTATAATCTTCTGCAATAGTCACTGTCATTTTTCCAGATGGGTTCACTTTTCCAGAAAGAATTCTGCCCAGGGCAACCGCACCTCTTTCCCCGGGAATTCCAAGAAACAATACACTTTTGATGCTGTCATACTTTTTCAGCCATGCCAGATCGATCAGACCATTTACATTTAATATAACCACAACTTTGGTAAACTGACTGCATACTATGTCTACCAGTTTTTCTTCTTCCCTTGTCAGGTAATAGTCTTCTGTCAAATGCCGGTCACATTCCTCACCACCGGAATTTCTTCCCAGAACGATCACTGCGGTATCTGTTTTTTCCGCTGCCTGTTGAAGCAGATACTCTGGCACTTCATATTCTTTAAGCGGAGCACGGTACTTTCCAAATATTTCATACATGATTCCACAGTTCATAGCCTCATTTACTTTCGTCCAGTCAAAAGTATCCTCTTCAGAAACCTTTTCCTCTTTCAGCTTATATGTGTAGAATCCCTTTAATAAAGCTTCCGGAATAATACTGTTTTTTTCACACTCGTCAAGAATCGTAGGACAGCCGGCAATATGAGCCCCACCTGAACCGTTTCCGGAATACAGCATTCCAATCTGTGCTCTTCCGAAGAATGCCACATCTTTCTGTCCGACAAATGGAAGAAGATTATCTTCGTTTTTTAGCAGTACCACAGATTCTTCTACTATTTTTTCTGCAACTTTTTTTTGATTCATTCTCTCTATTGCTCCTTACTGGTTACTGCTGTGAAATTTTCACTTCGACCTCATGCATCTTTCCATCTCTGAAATCTGGCAATACAGATTCCAGGCACGGCTTTCCATCTACAAAAAGACTTCCTTTTCCGTTCTCCACATGCTGTGGATTTTGAATCACAATGTGATAATCGGCTCCTCTGAAATGTCTTGTCATCTCTGCATTTTCCCATTCTGCCGGAAAACAAGGAACAATTTTTAAGCCTTCATAATCCCTCTTCACACCCATGATTCTTTCGTATATTCCCATCAGGCACCAGACAGATGTTCCTGTAGTCCAGGACTGATAAGACTTTCCGTAATATCCTGGATGTGTAGAGTAGCAATTGGTAAAGACATAAGGTTCAGCACCGGAACGTGAAGAAGGATTTTTCTCACTGTCAGGCATTATTTTCTTTAATGTCTGCAATGCTTTTGATGCTCTTCCCACCTTACAATCCATCAGAATCTTAAATCCTGTTGCGTGACAATAAACACCGCCATTTTCAAACAATCCGGGAAGCATTCCTGACATTCTTCCTACATGGGCATCGTAAATCTGGTAAGGCGGATCGTTCAATGGAAATCCAAAATCCCGCTCCATTTCATCAACGGACCGAAGCAGTTCTGGCAGCTTTTCATCATCTGCTACATCTGCCAACACAGCCCAGGTCTGGGCATTCAAATAGATTTTACTGCCTTTACTGTCCTTGGTACCTATATCTCCTTTTCTACTCAAAGCTCTAGCATACCAGTTTCCATTCCATGCCGCCTGATTGATACTGCATTTCATTTTTTTGTACTCTTCTTCCAGGAACTGTGCATATGTATGATCACCTGCATATTCCATCAGATTTTTCAGTTCCCGAAGTGCCAGACAGAACTGATGGGAAAGCATCACAGATTCTGCCTCTTCATCATCTGTAACATTCAGTGCGTCGTTCCAGTCTGCGAAAAATATTTTAACCAGACCGTTTTCACCTTTATCTGCAATCAGTCGGTCAACGGCTGCTTTCACATGCTCCAGCACTGTGGCTTCCCCACCATCCTGCCAGGCTGTCTTTTTTTCCAGCAATGCCAGATTACCAGTTTCTTTGATCAGTTCACATACTGCCCAGATGATCCAGAATGGCTGATCTGAGTAACGGGTATCATCATAAGGATACCAGGTCAGTACCGCATGCCCATCACGG
Source organism: Ruminococcus sp. 1001713B170207_170306_F1 (assembly GCF_015668065.1). Taxonomy (NCBI): domain Bacteria; kingdom Bacillati; phylum Bacillota; class Clostridia; order Eubacteriales; family Oscillospiraceae; genus Ruminococcus; species Ruminococcus sp. 1001713B170207_170306_F1. The sequence goes on from NZ_JADPEX010000013.1 coordinate 12,678, forward strand.
AACTGATGTCTCAGACACTCTATAATCTCTTCTTCTGCTTTTTCCTGTCTGTAGTTCAAAAGTCCGACTGCGATCTGCAGATTATCCCGGACTCCTTTTTTCCCGACAATACAAAAATCAGCCTGCTTTTTCACCCAGTTATTCATAATATGGTTTATTTTTTCATCCGGTGTCTTAATTGACAGAGAACTGATTTTTTCATAATTGTATGCTGCTGCTTTTTCAAATTCCTGCTGTACTTTTTCCGGGTTTGATCCGTACTGTTCTACTACTTCAATCGCCTTTTCACATGACTGGCTGATTCCGAACAGCACATGAATTTCTTTTTTCTCACCTGGCTGTAACTGAATTTTATGCTGAAGCACTCCTCCAAGGATAAAAAGTGCAGCTTCTGAATTCGTGCAGTCTCTTCCCTGTACCACTACATCTGGCCGCTGAAATAACGCACATGCAGATGCATCCGGCATTGTTAAGGTCGATAACGAGCCACAAAATTTCGTCAAATCTCCATCATAAGCATATACTGGTTCCGTAGAAGCCAGAAATCCGTGATAATACTCATGTGGGGCAAACGGATGTGCGGAATCACAGTAAATTCCATTTAATTCTGACTGAAAACCAGTATTCATACAACGGTACATTTCGTAGTATCTTGGATAAGAAAATCCTTCCAGCGAAAAGCTGACAGCCGAAAACATACTGAGATTGCGTTCCTGTTCTCCCTTATTACAAAGCGTCACTGTCCACATTTCATAAAGTCCCTTTTGGGGAACAAAAATTCTCCAGGAACCTTCTATTCCATCTTTTTCTGATCGTATTTCTGAATAACTGATGTTGTGTGTACAGCTGTAATTTTCAACTTCCGCATTTAATGGTCCTTTTCCAATGTTCCAGCAGCTTCCACTTTCATCATCTCTTAAATATATATATCTGGCATCATTTTGATTAATCATGCACATATCTGCTTTTTCGCTGAGGAAATAGCTCCGGCCATGACCGGTCTGGGAAATCTGGGCGCAATAACGGTCTTCATTCCACAAATAATTATACCAGTGTCTTGGCGTTGCCGGATCTAGTATCTGACAGCTGTTTCCTTCATCCGTAAACTGATACAGATCAGTGTTTTCCAGCATTTCTACTGATGTCTTCATAGCAATTTCTCCTCGTATTTCTTATCTTTTTACAGTGAGATGATACTGAATTCCTGGAATCGTGCCATTTACCGCAAACTGTATCTCCCCATTTTCCTCTATTCCTTCAAGCTGTGCGATTACTTCTCCAACCGGACTTAGTACCTCAAGCTTGGCTTCTTTTGCCTGTACATAAATACAGCCTTCCAGTGTTTCTGCAAACAGCTTTCCTTTAAATTCTACAGCTGTAAATTCATATGGTATTCCGGGTATTTTCTGTCCAGGATAATATCCGGTTTCATCCATCCCGGTTTCTCCCATTGCAGTAAGAATATATTCCTGCGCCTGATCAAGATTGTTTTCTTCTTTTGCGATCAAAGCCAACGTGATCCGTTTGTTTTCTGCTTTTACCTTTACCATATCAGATAACGAAATCAATTCTTTCGGTGCTCCGCTGTAATATCCACAATAAGGAGTCTGAACCGCATAGCAGGCATTTTCCGGATCAAATATAATTTCCCCGGTCTCAGATATTAATTTTCCATCAACATAACCAGTTTCCTTTGGAATTACATTCCACTCCTTCATCGCCTGATCCATGATGCGTGCAAAATTTCTGTAATCTCCCTCTCCTGCAATCTTTGCAATATCATCAAACACAAGCGCCTGCTCCCCAAGATGAACGCCCTGCTCAATCAGCTTCGTTCCCTTAGCTGCTCTTTCCAGCCGGTTTTTATCTTCATATCTTCTTCCAATATCCCGGTATTTTGACCACGCATAATAAACACTGTGTTTTGCCTCAGATAATCTGGCTCCGTTTAAAAATCCTGCATTTACTGCAATATCTCCATTTCCCTGGTAGGTGTCACCAGAATCCAGAAATACGTTGCGCATTGCTGTTACATATGGAAAAAACATAGTCGGCATAGCATGAAACTCAGGCAGTGTTTTCAGATCGTTCTGGGTATACACTACATCGATGCAATGCTTTGCTTCAGCTACCAGACCTTTCAGAAACATCGACGCCATAAATCCCCACTGGCAGATCACAGCCGGATCATTATACACATCAAAGATATTCCGGATTTCATCTGCCGGCTGGTCATCCCAGTTCTCTGAGGTATGATGATTGTAAAGAATCAATCCATCCCAGTCATTCAGGCATGCATAGGCAACTGTCTGAACAAGTGCAGTGGAATGGAACATATGCTCACCATATTCGTTCCATTCGCTTAACATAAAAGGCTTTCCTTTTACGATTGCTACAGATGCCAGACTCAACAGGGTAGTTGCCATGGAACCAACGCCCCTCTGCCAGGTCAGAGGATTGGTGGATACATATTCTACCGGTCCATTTACCATATAAGTATTGTTCATATCAGGCAATAAAAGCGGATGATTGAAATAGCTGTTGTTTTCCATCAGATCTCCATCTGTATGTCCATACACATCAGCCGCCCCTGCGATCAGATTACTTGTAACGATCGGAACCTTAACTCCCAAAGAAATAAGATAATCCTTCATATCCCGGTAAAATTTCCGGTTCATATAAATACCAAACTCCATAAAATCTGCATATCTGGCCGGACTTTCTTCTGTATCCCAAGAACCATTAGGATCGTTAACCGGCTGATAAAAACCGCCTGCAATACCACGTACCGTTCCTGCTGCCGGATCTTCCTCTTCTCCTAGCGCACAGCAGCCTTCACAAGTCCATGCTTCTGCAAGTCTTTTTCTTGTATGATATTTCATTAACAGAAAATGGTTGAAACGAGACTGCACTTCATCCCTGTATGGCTTCATCTGCTCATCGGCATCAGCTCCCATGGCCCATTTGATTGCAGAATCCTCGTTGTTGATCTGAACTGTCACAACAGCCGGATCATCTGCAAGTGAGAGTCCTGTATAGGGATTTACATGACAAAGCAGCTCTTTTGCATATTCCTTCTGCAGCTCTATCATGCGCGCATTATAAATGGCATAACGTTTAATACAGGACGGTGCTCCCCCTGGATAATCCATTTCGTCACCTGGCTGAAATTCTCTTGCAACAATCAGGTCAACATGCAGATAAATTCCTTTTTCTTTTAATTTCGCAATAAAGTAATCAAAACGGTCCAGCCCTTCTGGATTGAATTTCCTGCTGTTTCCGTCTGCATAATCCAGAAGTGGGTTATTTACACAGCTGCTCCAGCTTCCAGGTTGCTCACCTACAGGCGCATCTGCTGCATGAAGACGAATCAGGTTTACTCCCATGCTTGCAAAACGCTCTGCCATTTTTTTCGCAGTTTCATGATCAGGCGTATTGGAACGTGCTGCCACATTAAAGCCAAGAAAACGGGCTCTTTTTCCATCTTCGAAATACAGATGTCCGTTTCTTGTCTCCACAAATCCGTGTTTTCCGGCAGGTGCGTCTAAAAGGTGAGAGTAATCCAGAATTCCCTTATTAGGTTCTGCTTTATGTATTCTTAAGTGTTGTCTCATGTTCTGTCTGCCTCCCTGTAAGCTTTTGCATAGAATCCCCTGTCTGTTCCTTCCAACCAGCCGTCTTCTGTAACCTTATACTCATCTTTCAAGCGAATATCCTGGGATGAACTTCCCACTTCCACAAGAAATGTTCCTTTTTCCACTTTCCACTGCATATTCATGTCCAAAAATGCCATCTGACTAGCCTTTACTTCGAATATAACTGTCTGCTTTTCTCCTGGCTCTAAAGTGATTCGCTTAAATCCTGCCAATTCTTTTACCGGTCTTGCCATACTTGCATAAAGATCTCTCAAATACAGCTGTACCACTTCATCGCCGACCCTGCTGCCCACGTTCTCTACATCCACTCTGATCTCAATTGTTTCAAAAGGGCCAATTTCCTTTTTGGAAAGTTTCAGGTCGGAATAGGAAAACTGTGTATAGGAAAGTCCGTGGCCGAAACAATATCTTGGTGTGTGTGGCAAATCCACATAATTGGCAAATCCGATGCTTCCAACCTGATCCCAGCAGGAATTGTACTGATGATTGTAATAAACAGGAATCTGTCCTGCATGATAAGCAGTTGTAACAGGCATTTTACCTCCTGGGTTATATTCTCCAAGCAATACGCTTACAACAGCCTCTGCTCCGGTTTCTGCCGGGCTCCATGCCTCCAGGATTCCATCCAGATACTTATCCGCAATATCACTTGAGATCGGTCTTCCGTCAAAATGTACTCCGACCATTGGCTTGCCAAATGCAGCTGCACGTTTTATAAATTCGTCCTGTCCTTTTGGCAGATTAATATTGCTTCCATCTACACCTTCTCCCATAGAAGACATGGAGCAGGTTCCGTGTTTGCCTCCTAATGTAAGGATTACCAGATCTGCCTCTTTTATCTTTTCCAAGGCTTCCTCAAAATGGGATTCATCTTCTCCTGCAATATAATAACCATAAGAATAGCTTACCTCTACATCTGGCAGCTTTTCCCGCAGTTCTTCTAAAAGGCTTCTGCAATCCGGCTTCTGCCTTCTCAGGATCTGATCAAACTCCTCTGTTTCATCTGACTGGATATTCGTTCCTGGAACTGTTTTGATTTCCTCTGGTTTTGCAACTTTTACCCCACTGACTCCTGCAATGGAATTCGCTATGGCATAAGTGGATTCCATCATGCACATATGGGTATATCCACCAAAAAACTTTCTTGCACAGTCTGCATGAGGACCGATTACTGCTATTTTTTTTACGTCGGAGCCAATTGGCAATACTCCGTTATTCTTCAGAAGGACCAGCGATTCTTTCGCGGACTGCAGGGATACTTCTCTGTCTGTCTTCTGGGAAAATACACCTTTTAACTCCTCTCCCTGCAAAGAAAACGGATGTTCAAATAAGCCCATACGGAACTTTGCAGTCAGCACACGCAATACAGCCCGGTTAAGTGCACTGATATCGGCTTTTCCAGTCCGGAACTTTTCCAGAAACTTCTCTCCAAATCCACTTGGATTCGGAAGTTCCATATCCATTCCGGCTTTCAGGCAAAGCAGTCCGGCATCTTCCAGCGTCTCTCCAACATGCTGGGAGCCATGGGTATTACCAACTGCACCATAGTCACTGATGCAAAGTCCCTGAAATCCCATTTCATCTCTAAGAAGCTTTGTCAGAAGTCCATAAGATGCAGATACCGGTTCCCCATTCACAGTGCAGTAACAAGGCATGATTCCCAGAAGGTCAGACTCCTGGATTGCAGCCTGAAATGGTTTTCCATAAATTTCTTCCAGAAGTCTTGGCGGTGTATCACTGACAGCTCCGTGGATTCCTCCATTGGAATTATGGAAAGCCAGAAAATGTTTGGCAACACTTTCTGTTTTTCTTCCTGCTGTTTCCTTTTTCTGTATTCCTTTTGTATATGCAGCTCCCATTGCAGAAGCAAGGGCCGGATCTTCCCCATAGGTTTCTCCCTGGCGTCCCATACGGGAATCTCTGGAGATATCCAGAACAGGCGCTAATATGTGGGTAATTCCGCAGGCAGCTTCCTGCCGGCTTACAATTTCTGCGATCTTTTCTTCCACTTCCGGATCAAATCCGGCACCACGTCCGATACCTGCCGGAAAGCTGGTGGAATCCTGAATAAATGGGCCGCATAAGCCTTCCATGTGAAAAATTGCAGGAATGTGATGTTCACTGTTTTCCATTACAATTTCCTGGACTTTTTTCTGCCACGCCGCAACTTCTTCCAATGTCTCCATCCGCCGCATTTCCAATGTGCTTACTTCTCCAATACCATGCGGTACTCTTTTTGAAATTCCGTCAAAATCTTTATATTCTTCGTCAAAAGGAAAAACACCGGTCAGCTGTGCTGCTTTTTCTTCCAGACTCATTTCTTCCAGCAGTGCCTTAGCTCTTTTCTCAGGTGCCAGTGATGCGTTTAAGTATTCTTTACTCATGCTTGTTCTCCATTATCACATATTCATATTTACCGTAGTCTGCTTCATGACAGCTGCCATCTGGCAGTAAAATTTTTGCATGGGCATTCGCCGGGATTTCTACTTTTATTCTGCAGTTTTCTCCCTCATACTCCCAGGAAGATTTAATTTTTCCAAATGGTGAATCGTAAGATGCTTTCACATATCCAATCTGCCTGTCAGGATAGGGCTGAATCCTGATTTTTCCTTTTTCCACCCGTATTCCGGCAACACGATCCATCAGCCAGCCGGCAAAAGTTCCGAAAGAATAGTGATTCATGGAATCTTTCGGTTCTCTTCCTGCTTCCATACCTTTCCAGTTTTCCCAGACTGTAGTTGCATCATACTTCAGCTGATACAGCCACCCCGGATATGTGTCCTGAAGCATAAGCTTCCATGCCGTATCTCCATGACCATAATCAGTCAGCACATGAAGCAGTTCATATGTGCTTAAAAATCCGGTATTCAGATGAAATCCGTTTTTCACGACCATTTCATTCAGCTCATCACAGGCAATCTTTTTTTCTTCCTCTGAAAGCATGTCAAACATGATCGCGTGAACATAATCGCACTGTCTTTTCTGCTTCATATGTCCATTTTCCATACAAACTTCCCGGTAGGCCAGTTTGGTAAACTTTCTCATTTCACTATAGAATTCTGCTTCTTTCTGGTATCCAAGAGCTTTTGCCATTTCTGAGGCGATATAGCAGCCGTAAGATAAATGTGAAGTGCAGACTTCCGGTGCACCATGTTCATAAATATCTCTCAGGTAAGTTCCACCTGGATCTTCTGTGTTTATAAATCCGTTCCAGTCCGGTTCGATCCATTCTCCCCAATGCCAGCCTGTATCCAGCAGATAAGAACTATACTTTTCGTTTTTCCCTTTTTTTCTTCCAGGATTGTCCTTTTTTGCACGTTCCAGGCAATAAGACAACCAGTTCTTTACTTTTTCATAATTTTCAGCAAGTATTTCCGGATTATTGTAACGAAGATACATTCTCCATGGAATCAGATCTATGGCATCACTCCATCCAGCCGCACCGTCAAACAAATGTCCCTGTGCGGCTGGAGCTGTCTGGCTGATACAACCACCTTCCAGTTGTACTTTCCTTAATTCACTTAAAAATTTCCGATATACCGGATAGCATTCCATCAGGTACATTCCTGTGTTTACAAATACCTGGGCATCGCCTGTGAAGCCGGTTCTCTCCCTTGTAGGACAATCAGTAGGAATTTCAAGGAAATTCCCTTTCATGCTCCACACTGCATTTGAAAACAGCTGATTGATTCCCGGATGTCCACATTCAAATTTTCCTGTCTGTGGCATATCTGAATAAACAGCAATTGCGGTAAAATTCTTTTCTGTCACTTTTACATCTGTTATAGCCTTAATATAGCGGAAACCAAATATGGATTTTTCCGGCTTATACTCATTCCAGCCTTCTTTACAAATGTATTTTACACATTGCTCTACCCGGTGCTCTGGTGCCTGGAAATTTTCCTGCGTAAAATTGCCATTCTGATCCAGACACTCTCCATGATAAAGCGTAATGCACTGTCCTGCCTGTGCATAAAATCCAAACTTCACGTAACCAGCTATGTTCTGACCAAAATCAATAACAACCTCTCCATTAGGTGTATGAATCTGCTTGCCTGTAAAGTTTTCTTTTTCAACTACATCAAAGCTATTGGAACAAACCAGGTTTTCATAGCCGAATTGTTTTTCTGTTACCGGATGCCATTCACAGATGTTTTCTTTTCTTGCATCATAACACTCGCCCTGCATCAGATCATTTAACCCAAGCGGTCCCTCCTGGGATGCACTCCAGCTTTTATCACTTATCAGAACTGTTTTTCTATCAATTTCCAGCTGACACAGAATTGCCAGATCTGTCCCAAAGCTATTTCGTACTCCACCGTATCCAGTATCGCCTCGCCACCAGCCATCTCCAACTGTAACAAGAATTTCATTTTTTCCGACGTTTAAAAGCCCACTCACATCGTATGTCTGATATTGAAGTCTGGCATTATACTGACTTGTACCAGGGGCAAGAATAAAATCACCGGCTTTTTTCCCATTTATATACGCATTATAAATACCATGGGCAGTTATATAGAGTCTGGCATTTCCGGAATTCTCTACCAGAAATTCTTTTTTCAGATAACTGGCAGGCTGTCTTTCCTCTGGTTCATGAAAAAGTTCCGGATCAATCCATTCTGCCACCCAGTCTTTTTCATCCAGAAGTCCTATTTCAAAGTTGCTTTTTTCGCTCCATTCTCCACAGATATCCTTTTCATCCCATAAACGGACTTTCCAGGTCACCTGACTGCGGCTTTTTAATTTCCCTTGATATTTATGATCCATTACAGAAGATCTGACTTTTCCAGTGTCATATATCTCCTTACCATCCACACTGGCTTTTACCTGATAGGCCGTCTGTGTCTTTGCTTCTTGTACTTTCCATAACAATTTTGGTGAAACAATATCTATAGTTGGATTACCTGTTAAGTATTCAATTTTCAAATCCGTTGCTTTTATCATTATGACTCCTCAGTGTAGGTATTGCTTTTTGCTATGATCCGTAAAATTCTTTCTGCACATCCACGTAATTCTTCCAGTGTAATCGGATATTTTACAGTTCCCTCTTCTGCATCAACAGATGCAAGTATTTCCTCTACGTCCTCTTTGCTTCCCGGCATAAGCAGGTCATTTCCTGCCTTGATGCAGGCTGCCGCGTTGGAAGGTCCATATAAAGGCATTCTGCCTTCCAGATCCGGTTTGGGCTCTGCGGTAGTACCCCAGTCAGTCATAATCAGCCCTTCAAAGCCCCACTCCTGACGTGCAGCTTTTGTTAAAAGATCTACCGAATTCGCAGTATGAATTCCATTCAACATATTGTAAGATGACATCAAGGCCAACGGCTGTGCTTTTCTGATTGCGATTTCAAATCCTTTCAAGTAAATTTCACGCAGAGTGCGTTCTGTCACATGACTATTATTGTATGCCCTGTTATCTTCCAGATTGTTACATGCGAAATGTTTAATTGTAGTACCAGCTCCAGGGTGAGACTGAACGCCTTGGGTCTCAGCAGCTGCACAAATACCGGAAATAAGCGGATCTTCAGAATAATATTCAAAGTTTCTTCCACACAAAGGATTTCTCTGGATATTCATTCCCGGTGCCAGCCAAAGCATGATTCCAAATTCTTTCATTTCGGAACCGACAATATCTCCTGCTTCGTAAAGAGCCTCTTTATCCCAGGTCTGTGCCAGCAAAGTTGCTGTAGGAATTCCAGTGCAATACTGATAATAAGTAACTTCCTTCTCTTTCAAAGGCCGATTATCCTGTTTCATAAAAATATCCATAAAATCATTTCCAAGGGCTGGTTTCTGCCAAGTCACATTCTGACCGTCAGCCACTGTAAAGATTGGTGACAAACGCAAACCAGCAGGTCCATCAGCCAGAATAATATTGTGTATATTTCTGCTTTTAATAAGACTTGAAGTCGTTTCTCCTGCAGCTCCGGGGCAGGCTCTGCTTGCCGCCCCTATTGTTGAAGTTTCTTCTTCACCGCCTCTTGCTGTTCCAACACATAATGCTGTCAGTTCTTCTTTTGTTAACTGCTGTACCAGATCGTGCAGACTGCATTTTCCAGAGAGAACATCTTCCATTCTGTAGATTTGAGATGTTTGAATTTCTGTTTTCTTGTCAGGAACCTGTTCTGATTTTTTTATTTGTCTTTCCAGACAATTGTCATTTTTCTTTTTTGTCGGAAAACTTTCTACAAACAAATCTGGAGCATTCTTGATTTCTGTTTCTTCTTCCGGATATGAATAAAACAGCGCTTTATCCCCATGGATGCATTCCATTTCACAATCCAGCGGCAATATTTTTTCCAGTTTCTGATAGATACACTCTTTTTCCAGATGAATAACTCCGGCCACCTTTGTTGCTCTGGAATGTTCTCCTACACGGAGAATATAGCTGCCCTTCTCCCAGATCCACGCTGCCTGTTTCTCATCATAGGAAGCCATCCGGCTTACCGGGAAGGAAATCGTCATGTTCTCACTCTCACCTGGCTGTAAGCATTTGGTTTTTGCATAAGCAGCCAGTTCCTGATAAGGTTTTTCCAGCCGTCCATCCGGTTCTGATATATAAATCTGCACTACTTCCCGTCCAGAGTATTCTTTTCCTGTATTCGTAACCTGTACATTTAATACGATTTCAGAATTTTTTAGCAAAATATCCTTTGTTTCAACAGAAAATGTAGTATAAGATTTTCCATATCCAAATGAATATGCCGGAACTTTTCCAAAAGAATCAAACCAACGGTACCCCACATAAATTCCTTCTGTATAATATTCATCGTCCCGGTTTCCATTCCTATATCCAAATGTATCTGCATTGGGATAATCTTCATATTCTTTTGCCCAGGTCGCAGCCAGATGTCCACAGGGACTTACTTTTCCACTCAAAACATCTGCAAGTGCATCTCCACCTGAGCTGCCAGCCTGTCCCATCAGAACAACAGCTGAAATATTGGACAGCTCATGAAAAAAGGAAGTATCAATCACGCCACCAATGTTCAGTACAACAATAACGTGACTGTAATTGCTGCACAGAGTAGTCAAAAACTCTTTCTCTTCCTGATGCAGCTGATAGTCACCAGGCTCATTTCTTCTGTCTGCACCTTCACCGGAATTTCTTGCAAGTACATAAATTGCAATATCCTGGTCTGCCTTGGAAAAATCATTTTCTTCTGTAGGAATCGTCAAAGGGTTCCGATGGGCAAACATCGCCCAGAATGCCAGTTCCGGAGAATCGGCATATTTTTGCTGCATTTTTTCCTTATAAGCTTCTTTCTTCTGCACTGCCGCAGCATCGTATCTGTCCAGCCACGCTTTCGTGGTAATGACAGCACCCGCGTGCTCCAGCCCCTGTTCTACAGAACTGACTTCTCTTGCATTTACTTCTCCTGAGCCAGTTCCACCTGAAACAGTATGTCTGGCACCATTTCCAAACAAAGCGATTTTTGCTCCTTTTAACTTGAGCGGCAGAATACCGTTATTCTCCAGCAAAACCATTCCTTCTGCTGCAATCAGGCGACTTCTGTTTCTGTTTTCGATTTCGCGTCGGCTTACATCCGGCGAAACTGCTGCGTAAATTTTTTTCATGCCCAACACTCCAGATTCTAATTGTAAATTATGGATTTATACTTTACGACTGATGCTATGGTAATTGGTGTTTGTTACCAGTGAACAGTAACTGCTGTTTTACTGCTCAGTGCTTTTCTGGCTGCGTCTTCTCGCCAGTTCTTCATGAATTGCCGGAAGTTTTTCCTCCAGATCAAAGAACCGGAACAGCACAAATAATCCAAGATTAATGATAAGTGGAAGATAGTTTGAAAACGCATAAATTGCATATCTCATAGATGTAGTTGCCACTTCCAGATCCGGATTGTAAGCGCCCAATGCCAGACAAGCTGTAAGGATTACAGAACCTACACCGGAACCGATCTTGGTTCCAATTCCAATTGCACCTGATGAAACACCTACCATTTTGTTGTAGTATGTATATTCGTTGTAATCGATAACCATAGCCAGAAGAACTCCGTACAGACACATCAGCGGAATCTGAACAAAGCTTCCGATTACACTGACTGCAATATATACCTTAAAATTAGTCGGGATAATACAACGGATCAAAGCAGTAACTGCAGCTCCCAGTACACCGAAATCAATTGTTTTACGAACTCCCAGTTTTGCAATAATCGGTTTCGACACGGCGAAACCAATAAGAGTAGCAAAAAATCCCATGGCTCCAGCAAGAGCTACCAGATTATCATTTCCGAAAATCCATTTACAGTAATAAGTACCAGATGTAGCGGCAATTGAGTTTGTAATCTGTGTGATCAGATTAAAAAGTATTAAAATAACCCAATATTTATTTTTAAACAACATTGGAATAGATTTCTTTAACGGAATTGCCTCTTCCTCATCCTGACTATCATTTTCACTAACTTCATCTACAAGTTTCGCTTTGCGACCGTTCATATAACAGATAGAAAGCATTAACAGAACCAGAAGTGCCATAATAAAGCCATATTTTATCCATGCATTCTGATTGCCGCCCAGGGCATTTGTAATCGGAATTGTAAGAATCGCGATTACCATTCCAGAGCCATATGCACCAACAGCCCTGCATACACCCATACTTTCACGTTCGCTCTGGCTGTTTGTTCTGACAACCATAACAGCAGACATTGGAGTTCCCATCAGGGTTCCGCATACTGCTGACAAAAGAATGTTTGTCACACATGCATATATCAGTGCAGGAATCTGTCCTGCCTTAATTGGTACGCAGAACAGTAATGCTGCCAGAATGGAATATGGAACCATCATTCTTAAAATCCAACGATAGTATTTTCTATTTCCACCTTTGGAGTGATCGATTATATTTCCAAACCACAGATCCGTCACTGCATCTACAATCTTTGCGATCAGCATTACAATACCAATGCCGCCAACAGCCAAACCTACCTTATCCGTATAGAAATAAGTAAGCTGGCCAATCAGATTGGCTACCAGATTCATGCCAAACTGCCCTGACATATCTGCAAGATAATCACGTTTGCGCATCATTTTCTGCACACCATTTCGGTCAACTCCCAGACCGCGTTTTTCTTTTCTCATGTTTTCTTCTCCTTTTTGTATCTAATACTTTTATAGCTACCAGGGATCAGTAACTTTTTATACCTCAACTTTATCATTCTTAGTTTTTTCTGTATTGTAATTTAAGGTTTTATATTGTAAAATTCAACATATAATTTCAGATTTTTAACATTAACAAGCCCCCAAAAATACTGTCAAATATAGATTTAGAAAAACTTGAGGAGATGCTTTCATATGAATTATGTATCTTTTTGCAAAATGTATTTTTCTGTTACCCATATTCCAGTCAGTCTTATGAAAAAGAACGAAGCCATTTATTCTTCTATTGGTGAAGTATGTTCCGTAAAGGCTGCGCGTTATTGGGAAATGGCACCGATTGATGACACCCCTAATTTTTACCGATATTCACCAGATATTGAATATGGAGTTGTCCATATCCTTGGAACCGATTACGCAATTGTTCTCGGACCAGCTTTTAGTGTTCCGGTTACTTCTGAAATTATCAGAACTTATATGCATGAAAATGCCATTGCATTGGAATACCAAGAGGCAGTCGCAGAATTTCTCTGTACTATCCCGCGAATTACTTACCAGCAATTTTCCAGACATCTCGCATTAATTCACCTATGTCTGAATCAAAAAGAAATAAGTGTCCAGGATCTTTTTCAACAGGACAATGAGCACGTGAGAAAACGTGAAGAACAGAACGTCAACGAAATTGCCAATAATATCGAGAATAATAATTTACACGACTCCTACTATTTTGAGCAGGAATTATATCAAGCAGTAAAAGAAGGAAACCCTGTCAAACTAGATCATTTTTTGAACACAAACAAGTTTCAATCCATAGAGGGAAAAATGGCCAACACGCCTTTGCGCCATGCCAAAAATCTATTTATCGCGACAACAACAAAAGTGGGAATGCTTGGTGCCATTCCAGGCGGTCTGGATATCGAAAAGACCTATCAGCTTATGGATCTATATATTCAGGAATGCGAACGACTGCAGACGATCAGTGATGTAAAATCCCTCCAGTATTCCATGATACAGGATTTCTGCCACCATACAGCTAATACTCATATTCCAGAAGGAATTTCCTCTGAAATATACAACTGTATGAGCTACATCCGCTGCCACACCAACGAAAATCTAAGTATTGAAGATATCGCAAAACAGATTCATCGCAGCAGTTCCTACACCATGAAGCATTTTAAAGAAGAACTTGGAATTAATATAGGGGCATACATTGTCCGCTGTAAGCTGGAAGATGCCAAGGGACTGTTGACTTATAGTGATAAAAGCCTGACTGAGATTTCGAACTATCTTTGTTTTTCCAGCCAGTCTTATTTTCAGAATGTTTTTAAGAAAAAATATGGGCTGACACCTTTACAGTATAGAAAAAAGACACAACATATATAAAAAATTTTTCACCATCTTAGAAATTAATGATAATTTTTTTCAGCTAGTTTATCATTTTCGTAACGTCACGAAAATGTCTCAAACTACATAATAACCTATAAAATATAAAAAGGCTGCTTCTTATAAAGATATCCCTTAGTCAAATTGGATTTCTTTATTTTCAAACAGCCTTTTAATAAATTGTGAACTTCCAGAAATTTTACAACTAAATCCAGCCTATATCCATTCATCGGCATTCCGAATCAAGTCAATGATTTCATCCAATGAACGCTCACTTTCCACGTATACATCATACAACGCCTGTTTTGCCCTCTCGATTTTCCGTTCCGGGTGTCGTTCATCCAGCAGTGTGGAAAGCTCCTCAGCAAGAACACTATATTCCTTATGTTTTTTAATTACTTTTTCCTGAAGTCTTTCTATTTTTCTGTCCAGAGCTTCTATGTGTTTCCTTTCTTCCTGCTCCTGTTTTTCCATGTCATTCTTCCTCTCTACTGTCGGTATCCGTTTTTCCTTGTATAAAACTGAGGATCTCCTCATAGCTTTTTTCGCTTCCTGCAATAGCTTTTAAAATTTCTTCATTCAAAATCGCTTTTTTCTTTTTATGCAGGTCTTCCAGTTCCGCTGTCAGGCGGTCATTCTGTTCACGGTTCCGGCTGATTGCCCTCTCTGTTTTTGCTATTTTCTGTTCAAGTGTTTCCCTGTTCATGTTTCTTGCCATCACTGTACTCCCTTCAAGATTCTGCTGATATTTTCTGCACGGTATTTCACATAATTCCAATCCATGTCAAAAGCACTTAAGATCACTTTCTGGGTTTTGGTTACTGCATGATCAAGCCGGTACACCTTATCCAGCTGGCGTGTCATCTCGATCTTTTCCAGTTCCACGATTTCATAGGCACCTGTTGCTGCCAGGTAAAAGACATATCCGGCATATCCAAATCCACATAGCACCAGATAAATGGTCCATAGTACAAACCCGGTGGATTTTTCCGCCATTCCAAATGTACATCCGCAATATAAAATAACCAGGCAGATCAAAACAGTGTTCACAATCCGTTTCTGAAAAAGCCAGGAATCCTTTCATACCCGATCTGGATTTTTTCCAGGTTCTCATACAACTGCTGCCATCCTTTCTTTTGCTTCAAGTCCGCCTTCCTCTCTGATACAGCTAATCACAAGCTGTTTCTTTTTGTACAGGGAAACTAAAATGCGTAAATACTCCTGGCTGACCTGTTCTAAAATCTCCTCTTTTTGTTTTTCTGCTACCGGAACCTTTTGAGTTTCTTTTTGTAGGCTGCATAAATGATCGGAAATGGTTCCATTTTTCACGATCTGGGTAAAGACCTTGTGTTCTTCATAAGAAAATGTAGGCTTTTGAAATGCACGAAGGGCAAACTTTATTCCTTTTCCCATGGCCAGGCTGTCGGTAAAGTTTCGCATCCGGTCAGAAAAAGAATAACAGATTGGCTTCAGTACTGCCCTTTGAAAAAGGAAAAACAGTGCTTCTTCTTTTGTCTCTCCCTCGCATCTGGCTACCAAGCCGCGCCGTACCAGACGGTTTAAGCAAAAACGAAAATCCTCTTCATCCGCCCATTCCATCGCCTTTTCTTTTCCAAGGGCAATACATAAAAGCCGGTACATCTGGGAGTGTACATTTGCCTCTTCGCATACCGACCAGGTAAGGGCGGCCCAAATCATGGTCTCCATCTCAGAGAGTACCTTTTCCTGCTCCCCAACCCGTACCACACAAACCTTCCGGAGTCTTCTTCCACCCGGTTTCCCACTGCTGTATAAAAAATCATTTAAAGTTCCTCCTTAAAACAGCTTCATCACTTCCAGAAGTTTTGGAACCACATAGCCAAGAAAAAGGGCTGCCAGCAGACACATTCCCGTATTTGGCTTTCGAAGGTTCCTGACCTCCTGGTTTTTGGTTCCGATAATCCGCACCCTGCCAGGAACATTCCACCGGAGCTTTCGGTAAAAATGGATAAAATCCTCATGGTCAAACCCAAAAGATCGGACACAGAAGATATTTCGCTTTTGCTCTTCATCATCCAATAGAAAAAAGCTCTCCCGTTCCTGATCCGTTTCTCTTAACACAACATAAAACTCCGGGATTCCACGACGGCTCCCTTCCACGATCTTGTCTATTTCCGGATAAAAAATACGGCAGGACTCATATCTTCCATTTTTCTCCGGCTGGCAGACGGCAAGGCTATCTGGTTCCAGTTCCATATAACAGTATTCCGATTCCATGATTCGTCTGCTGATGCCGGCAGTCTGCTGCAAAAGAAATATGATACTAAGAGCCAGTGCCACACACAAATAGGCAAGATCCCAGGCCCTTATTCGAAAGATGAAAAAATAAAGCGCGATTCCCTCCAAAAAGCTGCCAAGTCCAATCAGAACTGAAAACCACTCTTTTAGATCCATTAAATGGTAAACTTCATCTTCTTTTGCCTGCAAACGCACCTGATACCTCCTTTCTTTCATGCAGCAAACTTATTTTCCTCATAGGAAACCGTTTCGATTTTTATTTTGTTTTGTTCCATAAGTTTTTTGCATTCCCGAATGGTTTCTTCACATCGAAAATAAGAAAATTTTCCGATATGCATTTCTGTTTCTGAAAGGCAGAGCCGGTTCTGCAGCCAGATATAAAGCCCATGTTTGGTCATAACCCCTGCGTTTATCACTTCGTTTAACGCCCGGTGTGCTTCGATCCGCTTGTGGCGAAGATTCCCATCTGCCAAGGTTCCCATAGGACTCAGGCTCTTTTTGTGAACTCCTATGTAGGAATCACATGCTGGATACCCGCCACAGACATACAGATAATTTTCCGGATCCAGGTTCCTCTCCCCATACACGTACATTGCAGGGCGGAGTACTGCCTGCCGTCCACAATAAGGACAATACAGTCTGTTGTCCTGTTTTTTCTTTTTTCTCATGTTGCACCAGCTCCTTTCCTGTTTGAGCCGATTGTAGAAAAATCGCTTTTTCTGTGTCAATAGGATTTCATTACTTTTTTAAACTTTTTCAGACACAGCGTTTGATTAGTCGTGTAATAATTCCCTCTGCCACCTCATAATTGTCATTGATACGCGTCACCACCAGCCCGATCTTGTCTCCTTTGGATGGAAGGGTGGTCATGTTGCAACTATGTGCCACTGCATTAACTCCGATATCCAGGCGCATAAAAAAAATAGGTTCCTTTATAAACTTCTGTAATGATACCTGTATACTTGCCCTGACGGTGGCATTTCCGCAAATTGTCCTTGTTGGTATTGGCCGTCGGGCTTTTGGCATCCACTTCCACGCGAATCTGGTCTACCGAATCCGCTTCCACCTTGTTTACCATAACAAGGACCAGATCTCCCACCTGGAATTTTTCTCCGGCATCCCCCATCCATTCCCAGGCCATATCCCTTGCGCGGACGGAAACTTCCACGCCAAACACTTCCAGGCGGACTGCCTTTGGTGCAACCGCAATGACTCTTGCCTCCACGATCCTGCCCGGATACAAAAGAGGCTTTTCCCCTGTTTCCCCAAAGTAGAATGTTTGTCTTTTCCGGAGCATGGCATCTTTTCTGGAAGCCACCACGCTGCGGCTTTTGGCATCCAGATCCTTGATGATAAAATCAATGTCACAGCCAAGCATGTTGTTGGCAATCCGGACCTGGCGGTTTAAGGTATCTGCGTTTTCCCGACCATCCCCGCTTAAGTTAATCATCATTTCATTCATGGGGATGATGATACGGAAACCGTTGTAATAGGTAACCGCAACCATCCAACCGCTTTCCAGCTTTTCAATGCCGCCAAGCTGCCCGGTCAGAACCTTTCTGGTACGATGTGCATTTAACAGTTGGTGCCATCTGGCATCTTCCTGCTCTTCCATGCTTTCCACCTGTGCATCCACATCAATGGTAAGCACCCCTTCGTAAGCGGCCCGGGGTATTTCTTTTTCTGTGGCTTCCTCTGCAAGTGCTCTTTTTGTGTTATCCATGTAAACCCTCCTATTAGTAATACGATTAAAAAGGCACAAAAATAGCAGCCTGTGCGTAACAAGCTGCTAATTGTGCCTTCTTTTTACAAATACCATTCTATAATGGATGGAATCGGAAGTCAATGTTATAGAGGTTGCAATAAAGTCGCATTTTGGTCGTAAATTGCATTCTCCTTCATTATTTAACACGCGTCGGTTTCATTTCCAGATTTCTTCACTTCTGTAGAATTGTATCCTGTCTGTTTTTTGATGTCCGAATCTTTTATTCCTCTTCTTCCATCACAAATTTAAACACCAGCTGCTCCTTATTTTTATTTTCTTTCAGAAGTGATTTCCGAATTCCGGTTGTATCTGCGAAGGTTCCCCCATAAGCATCCACCTTAATCCATTTTCCATTTGCCTTTATTTCATTCCACTGATGCGTCCAGCTTCCTGCATTCACATGTCTTACCGGAATACCTGCTGCCTCACAGAGTAATTTGTATGCCCTTGCATAGCCGGAACAGGCCGCCTTTTTCAAAATTAATGCCGCATAAGCTTCATTTCCGTAATTCTTTTTATAAGCTTCTGTAGACTGATTAAGTTGCCAGCAACAATGCTCAGTCAGATACTGAAATAGAACAAAGGCACGTTCTTTCGTATTCAGATTGGAAATTACATATTTCTTTACAATTTTCCTTGCTTCCTTTTTCGCTAGATTTAATCTCTGAGCATTACTTGGTTCCTTCACTGTAACTTTGCATTTCAAAGTTTGTTTTCCAACCTTTGCATAAATCACTGTCGTTCCTTTCTTTTTCCCTTTTATCTTCCCAGAAGAAGAAACAGACGCGACCGCCTTTTTGGAACTACTCCATTTTACTTTCTTTTTGCTGCCAGTTACTTTTAATGTTTCCGTACAACCTTTATATACGGTAACTTTTGTTTTGTTAAGTTTTAGCTTTGCCGCCTGAACATTGACGGTTCCCATACTGATGCTAAGTAACAATACTGCCAGGATCCATCCCCATAAGATTCTTCTTTTCTTTTGCTGTAACTGTTTTTCTTTCATTGGTAACCCTCCATTTTTTGATTATCCTCTGGTTTCTACTGCGAGTGTAGCAAGTTGGTTCTTTTAGTTTCAATAGGATTTTGGAAAAAAATAAACTTTTTAATAGAAAAAGAGTACGAAAAGGAATTTCCAAAAGGGAACTCACTTTTTGTACTCTTTCTGCAAATTTTATTTTATAATATTTCAAATTTTGAAGCAATTTCTTTTTTGTAGAAATAAGAATGCAATTTTAACACATATCACTTCCAGAATAATCTCTATTTATTCCAGAAATTTTATGATTCCTTGGATACAGTTTGTATTCCAAATAGCTTCCATACAAGCTTTACTCGTTTCTTAACAAGCTTTCGAAATATATGCCACGCTCATGATGGCAAGCAGTATCGATAAAAGAAAATTTCGCAAAATATCTCCAGCGTGGTACTGATACGGCAATACAATCTGGAAGCAAATACAATCCCTTGCATTAGATAATTCTGTTTCTTTGACACCCAGCACCCTTTTTTCTTTATAAAATTCATCTTCAACTCCTCTTTAAATTAATTTAACATTAAATATTCGTGCAAAGTATTGTTTTCTTCGTGCAAATGACATATACTATAATTGCCAGCAGAAAGGAGCTGATCGTATGGCTGGAAATACTACAAACATCAGTATCCGCATGGACGCAGATTTGAAAGCGCAGGCGGACGCACTGTTTACTGAACTTGGCATGAACCTGACTACGGCATTTAACATCTTTGTGCGCCAGTCGCTTCGTGAAGGCGGCATTCCCTTTGAGGTAAGGCTAGAACAGCCGAACAAAGAAACGGTTGCTGCCATGCTGGAAGCGGAAAGGATTGCAAAAGACCCGTCTGTAAAGGGCTACAATGACCTTGACGAGTTGTTTGCTGATCTAAAAAGATGAAAGAAACAAAATATACCGTCAAGTACACCACATGTTTCAAAAAAGACTATAAACGAGCCATAAAGCGTGGCTTGAAGATCGAGCTGCTGGAGCAGGTCGTGACATTGCTGGCGATGGGCGAACAGTTGCCGGATAAGAACCGTGACCATGACCTGTCAGGCGATTGGGCAGGTCATCGGGAATGTCATATTCTTCCGGACTGGTTGCTTGTCTACCGCATTGAGGATGATGTTCTGGTGCTGACGCTGGCTCGCACCGGCACACACAGCGACTTGTTCGGGAAATAAACAGTCTGCCGCTGTATGGGGAGACCTGTACAGCGGTTTTTATGTATGCAAAGGAAGTCATCTTTGAGGTTGATACCATCACTTGCATTGTTATCACAGTTGATGTTGGGGTCTGCATCATAGAGAATATGAATAATTTTCCCATCATATATCCAGTTATCAGAGATTTTGTCATAGGAAATTCCAAATGTTGTATAGGAATCAAGGCTATTATCACAATAACTTGGATCACCCAATTCAAAGCTTCGTGATCAGCACCCACGTTGACAAAAATCATATTCACAATCATATCATCTTTAACGCCGCAAGCTTTGTTGATCATCACAAGTATGTTTCCAATAAGCGGAGTTACCATAAACTCTGCAGAATCAGTAATCGTATCTGCCATGAAAATGGACTTGCCACCAGTATGCCAACCGGAGAAAAAAGTAAAAGCTATAAACTCTTGTTGATGTTCCTTTAGATATGGAAGAGCCTCCTCAATGGTCATGCCATCAATTCCTGGCGCTCCCTTGTTTGCCTTAACTCTCTTATACGCTCTGTTAAAGTTGTCTTTATACAGTATCGCTTCCAAAAGTCTCGGCTGTGCACTGTCTCTTTCTTTCCATATCCGATTGAATGACCTAGACGCTTTCACATACCCTTCATGTTCCGCATTATCTCTTTGCAAACAGCCATTGTTTTCAATGTTTTCTGCCATAGACGGTCATTCCTCCTTTCTCGTTCATACTCAAGACTCCTACTGATTCGGTCCTTCACCTCTCGGCTACTATGACCTCTGCTGACTTCTGTGCGTTCAGCATTGCTTTATGCAATGGTTACCTCTTTCAAGGCGTACCGCACAGACCTCCCTAGGTACCACACGTTTCTTCCTCTCCATCCGTCTGCCTCATTTATCATGCATGATTCCGTGTAGTTATTGGGCTTCGATTTGATATGCAACCTTACCCTCATGCATAACCTCATATAAGGTTTCTGTCCGTCAGACCAGAGATTTGCCCATGAGTTAGTATGTTCCTCACATCCAGCTTCCTTCAGATTCCATCTCACGATGGACACCCTTGCTTTCGGCTATATCCTTCCCACTACCGGGAGGATTCGGGACTTTAACCCGTTAGAAACGTGCGCCGCTAGGCGCACATATGAAAAGAAGCTCGTATCAGCTATTGACCGATACGAGCTTCTCCGTTTATTCTCTGTTTCCGGTAATAAAGTAGTCGCAATACTCTCCGCCATTCGCCAGCGTCTGTTTTCTGTGCAGCACGCCGTGCTGAAGCGTGATCATCACTTCATCAAGTTCGCAGAACAACGGCATGAGTTCGGAAACACTGAGTTTCTCCGTGTAAATGCAAATCGGGCAGCGGGTAATGCGGTAGTAACAGGCACCCTCATACGGCTGCCCGACAAAATCCACCTTGAAGGAGGTCGGGTATTTCGCTTCCTTTTCGGGCGTGTACCATTTGGCGTATTTGACAACGCTCTTTTTGTTCTCCGCCTTGCCCTTGTCGGTATTCAAGTCGGTCTTTGCAAAATACCACTTGATATGATAGAGTGAGCGGCGCATCATTTCCTGCACGACCGTTGGCGGAATTTTCTTTTCGCTTGCCACATAGGGCGCAACGAAGGCAAGGGCGAACAACTCGTTGTATGCCATAGGGTTATCGTCACCGATGTCGTCTGCTTTCTCGACAAGCTCACGATAGACCTTTTTGCTCTTTTTCATAATGTCGGCGGCATATTCCCTGCCGTACTTCTCTGCCAGAACCTTTTTCATCGGGCTTTTGAACATCCAGAAATAAAAGCCGTTGTATTTCATATCACTTTTCCTCCCGTGATTTATTTACAGGCTTAAGAAACGTAGCCTAGCCGCCGAAGTGATAGACCATCGTCGCGTCCATATATAGCCCGGCAGTCTTGCGGTCGGTACATTCCGCCATGCTCCGGCGGTAGCTGTCAAACTGTGCGGAGATCAGCTTTCCATGATGCCGCGCCGATTACTTTCTTCCCACCAGCAATGTTGAGCCGCAAAGCATCAGGCGTCCGGCTTCCTTCGGCGTCATAAAGCTGCCGTCGGTCGTGTCGATCAGCTCTACGCGCTCATAGCCCATATCCCTGAGCTTTTGGACAAACTCCTGCATATCGCCGTATCTGCGAGGCGACATCAGGTCATGGATGGCAAACGTTCCGCCCTTTTTCAGCACGCGCAGCGTTTCCAGCAGAAGCGCCTGCTTGTCCTTCCCCGTGATATTGTGATAGACATAGTTGCTGGTCACTGCGTCGAAGCTCTCGTCGGGGAAATCCAGCTTCACGGCGTTTCCACGCCGGAACGAAACGTTTTTCACGCCCTCCGCAGCGGCGTTTTTTTCGCACAGCGGCAGGCTGAAGGAGGCATATTCCTTGCCCCAGCGGTCAATGCCGACCATTTTCCCCTGGGGATTGCGCTTTGCGCAGGCAATGGTCAGCGCACCGCTGGGTGTACTTTGCACAAACGACAAAGGCAATGCCGAACACCACTCCCAGCGCGACGCGCAGCTTTCCGCTCACACCGATGCCGAATACGCCGAAAACGAGCAGCAGCGCAAGGGACAGCACCGTTCCCGCGATAAGCGAAACCAGCATTCCCTTGGGAATTCAGTTTTTGTAGTCAGGCTTCATATTCAAGACTCCTTTTTAATTGAGTGTGACTTCTCTCATAAACCGCAGCCGCGATGCACCAGATCATGATAGCACTGTTCGTGCTGCTCTGGCTCATCACGGACATCCATGTAGCCACCGGCATCTGCATTGCCTGCGCAATATCCGGTACTGCAGCCAGCAGAAGGTTCCATGTGACCGGATGGAAAGCAAGCATCCACCTTGGATAGCGCGTTTTTCCGGCAAGCAGCATCACAAAATGGATACCAAAAACCAATAGCATCGGAACATACATGGGGAGGATCGCGGGGAGCATATCGTCCTGATAGGCCGTAACCGCCGCAAGCGCGGCCTCCGCTCTGATACGCGGCCCCAGATAGGTGGTAAACCATGCCATGGTGGCCACCCATGTATGGATGGTCAGAGCGATCGCAACGGTGAATATCCCGCACAGAAACTGGATGGTTCTGGTCTTTCTATATTTTTCGTCGATGTCCGCATTCAGTGCTTTTACCACAAAGTAATAGAGAAAGCCCCCAATCGCTCCCAGTCCAACGGTAAGCACGGGCCTCCACAGCCCATAAGAGCCAGACAGATAACAGGCTCTGTTGAAAAGGCCGGTGTCGGTTTTCTGAAGCGGAACGCACCCCAGCAGCCAGTCCCCGGCAGCCATCAATCCACATCCGATCGCGCCAAGAATGCACCAGCGGATGAACTGTTTTGTTTCTTTCGTCTTCATTTTCTTCATTCCTGCGCCCCTATTTTATGATCTTCATGCAAAAGTCGCAGCGGTCGTCCCCGCGCCCCAACGTCATGCTTCTCTCCCAAATCAGCTTCGGATGCAGCCCGGCGTAGCTGATGTCGTCACTGTCGCAAAAGCAGCGGCACAGCTCCGGGTAGCCGTATTCTGCGCAGGTGTCGTGATAGGGACATTTCACCATATCCACACGCCATATACCGTTGCCGACCTGCAACTCCTTTGGGTCAAAGCCCGCCGCCGGGCCGAAGACGCTCCGCGTGGATTTGACGAAAACGCTGGGAACAAGGCGGTAAAGCCCCGGTATGAGCAGCAGGGTGGCAAGCTGTTTGTGACTCGTTCTCGCCAACCGCTCCACATAGCCGTGAACGATTTGCAGCGCCTCTTCTTTCGGCATGACCCGCTGCAAGGTTTCGTAGGCCGCAATACCCGGTAAGATCTGCCGCTTGAGGTGGTATTGCTTCTCCTTGCTTGCATCTGCATTTTCAGCCAGCAGCGCATTCAACCGTGTATCAAAAAAGGCCTTCAGCTCCTTGGCGTGCGAGGAAAAGCGCTGTGCCGCAGTCTCCCGAAAATCACGGGAGAGATAGGTTTCCTTCATCGTCCGGCCTCCGTCTCAGGCTTCACGAAGCCCTTCTTTTTATACCCGCAGTCGCAGTATGGGCCGCCGGAGGCGAGAGTGTACTGCCGCACGAAGTCGGTCACGCCGCCCGCTTCGCTCATGGTGTAGTCCAGGCGGCACAGCGCCGGAGTGAGGTCATATAGCCCCAGCTTTTTCATCAGCACACAGATGCCGCATTTGGTGAAGCGTCCCTCGTATCCGCTGCCGTCGGGGTATTCGTAAAACTCCATATTCCATGAATACGGGTTGCGGTCGGCGGCTTTCAAGGCTGCGGTCGCCTTCATGCCGGAAATGTCCTTTTCGGCAAATTTGCTCTTTCCGCTCTTGCGGCAGAACCATTTCATCGGCTTTGTCATCATGGATTTTGCGTAATACTCCGTCAGCCACTCCACATCCGGACGCTCCGGCATGGAGAGAACGAACGCGCCGATCATTGCGCAGTTGACGATGTTCATCTTGAAGCGATCCGCTTTTTCAAACTCCGGCAGGTCTGCGATGATTGCTTTGTATTTCGGCTTTGCATTTTTCGTGATCGCTTTTGCCGTATCGGTATCGTAGCCGAGCACCTCTGTCAGCTGCTTTTGGAATGAGCCTGCAAACAGCGCCCACATTCCCATGGGCATACCTATGTATTTCATTGCACTGTCTCCTTACATTCTCCGCATTTTGCCTTCTCCCGCAGCAAAACCAGCCCCAATACCAAAACCAGCAGGTGTCCGGCGGATTCCGTGCCGTGATCGATCTGATCCAGCGGCCACGGCAGAAGCGTGAAGAGATTTCCCACAATCCCCGTAAAAACGATGGGGTTGCAGAAGGATGCCAATATCCGCTGTGCTGTGTTTTTCAGCGGGAGCATCCTTTTCCAGATCATAACGAGCATCACGACGGAAAGAAGTACATCACACAGGATATATGCTGCCAGCAGCGGCGCGGCGTTGCAGTAAAAAACCTTATTGGCGATCTCTGCTGCCGCCTGCATATCGCCGTATTTCTCAAAGGTAAACTTGAAGATCAGCGCCATGTTCGTAAACATAGCATGGACATAGCCCCAGCAGACCGTGCCGGTGAGATAGGCGATATGAAACAGCTTGACCCACTTCTGCTGCTTTGGTTGGGTGAGGTGCCGCTTCAGGAGCTTCCACATCTGGTGAAAACCGATGTAATAGAGTGCCGTTCCGAGAACACCGCAGATAATGCTGACCACCATGCGCCATGTGGCCATATTGAGATAGGCGACTTTGACCATCAGTCCGATGGATTCCGTGCTTTGGGTTTTCCCGGTCGCCGCAAACAAAAAGTCGCCGATCACATAGAGCAAGCACCCGATCATGCCCGCAATAAGCGCTCGTTTTTCTTTACTCGATTTCATTTCCTGCCTCCAAATCCGATCTTCACGATCTGCATTTTCATCATGCCGTCGCCGACCTTTGCGAGAAAACGGAAAAAGCCGCTGACGGATGGGTCGCGGAGATCGTTGTAGCCCAGCATATAGCCCCGACTCGTGACCTGCAAACGGCTGTCCCACAGGGAAAGCTCGCTTTTTGCGTTCGAAACCGCAAAATACGCGCCCACATCCTGGATCTTCGCGCTCTTGAGCCATGTCTTGGCGATCATCTTCACCGCCGTCCGATTTGCAGCGTCAAACACCAGCACGCTGTCCGGAAAAGCGTCTGCCATTTGCTGTACCAGCGTCTTGACCTGCTCGGTCAAAAAATAGTAGAACACGCCGGAGGCAAAGAATACCGCACCGTTTGAAGAGTCAATTTTTCTAAGCCATTCGGTATTGTTCAAATCGCAGGGGATATTTTCTTCACGCTCCCCGGCGGGCAGCAGCTCATTGCGCACGGCGATCACATCCGGGAAGTCCAGATTATAAATCTTGCAACTGCCGTTGTCGCAGCTTCTCCCTGTGCTGTCCAGTCCGCAGCCCAGATTGACCACCGCCGCATTGGGGTGAGATTTCAGATAATCCCGCACCTCAAAAGCAAGGTCATTCTGCCGCATGGCCACCTCCAGTGAACCGAAACGCTGCATCAGGCTGCGGGATTTTTTCTCCGCCTCTGAAAAGTCGTAGTCGATCTCGTCAATCAGGCGAACCGCTGTTTCGTCCCGGTAAAGATTCGGGTATAGTTCTGAGCAGACCTTCCGCGCATACAGCGGAATGATCAGCGTCTCCTGTACGGTGTTTTTCTCGATTTTATATTTCATATAGGTATCTCCTTCAGTGAATAAATACCGACATAATCGCCGCCAGTGCTGCCGAAATGACCGCCATACCAACTGTGCCGAACAGCCACTTTTTGCCCTTATCCTTGGCTGTAATGTAGGGTTTCAGGTCTTCCGTTCCCGGAATTTCCCATGCGTTCGTATGTCCTACCCAATAGCCGTCAACCCAAAATCGGTCTATGAGATTCATAACGGACAGTATGACCAGCAGCTGCCAAAAGCCCTGAACGAAGCCCTTTGCGCCGTTGAGCGCATAGACACACACCAGCACATAGGCGATGTAACCGGGAACGCAGACAGCTTTGAAAATCAAAGCATTTCGCTTAATTTTCGCGTGTGTTGTAAGTCCCAGCGTTACGCACCGCTCCTGCACCTCCGGGCTGTAAAGATGCACCATGCCCACCGCGCCCTTGCGGATACCCACGGCACAGATGATAATCAGCAGAACCCCCAGCCCCAGACCTTCCAAAACCGTTTGTAAAAGCATTACTTGTTCCTCCTGTATCCTTTTTCGTCCCGGTATTCGGGATGCTCCTTTAAATATGGATCCTTGTTGCCGCAGATGGTATAATCACATCGGCAGCCGTCCACGCAGGTAGTCGTCCGCACCAGTCTTGCATGGAGCAGCTCCATAGACGCAAAGTCCACATTACACAGGGCGGGCATAATATCCGTAAGACCGTGCTTGATAGCAAACTCCGCTGCCGGGCACGCCGTAAATTCATAATAAATAGGCTTGTCGGTTTCATAAGGCGCAACCGCCATCTCGTAATCGTGCCATTTGTCGCAGCCGCTTTTCGAACGAACAAACGCCTTGTACATCAGCTTCCTCCAGAACGGCTTGTTGCAGTCCACAAATTTCAGCCTGCGGAAGATCGGCAGGATCAGATTTTCCTCCATCTCTTCGATTTCACGGAACGAAGTAACTGCTTTGCAGACCACATAATAGCTCATGATGGCGATGCAGTCGTAGGTGCCGCCTACGCCGTTGTGGAAGTTCTTTTTGCCGCCCAAGTCGGTGCGCCAGTCGGAGAGAAAGACCGCGTACTGCCGCTGTACCTGTTCCCATATCGCCTCCCGCTCTGCTTCCGGGTAGTGCAGGGCGATCTTCGCCCGTATCTCTTTCTTGCAAGGCTTTGAATACAGCACATGGCTTTTGCGGTCGAATAGAAGCTCGTTGTCCTTCATCTGATTGCCTCCCTCCTTGTTCTTTCTTGCGTGCATGAGACCATCTCAGATTTAACCCGCTTTTCGGCAGACAAACCATGCCATGCTTTTCAGGTTTCCCATGTCCACATCCGTATACATTCCATCCAGCCGTGCTTTCAGACTGGAAACCGTCTCATAGGGCGGTGTGAAAAACCCTGCCTTTTCATAAGCATGCCGGACAAACCAATCCGTCCGCTTGTGCTCGCCCATCACATAAAAGCAGCCGCAGAATGTCCCGCCGGGTCTCAAAACCCGGAATACCTCCCGATAGGCGGCCCCTTTGTCCGGGAAAGCGTGAAAGCCGTTCAACGACAAAACGATGTCAAAGGTGTCGTCTGCATAGGGGAGTGCTCCCACATCTCCCTGCCGGAAGGTTACATTTTTCAGGTGCAGGCAGTCAGCCTTTTCCCGTGCCTGCCTCATCATATCGGGCGAATAATCGAGACAGGTAATGTCCGCTTCCGGCATAGTCCGATAAACCGGCATGGTCAGAATCCCTGTTCCCACCGGCACTTCCAGCAGCTTGCCGGAGAAATGCTCCGGAATACCGGACATTGCCTTTTCCAGATGGGCGTCGTTTTTCGCCTTGTTCATTGCCCACACCAAGCGGCACACCGCTTTCCCGCTCAGAGTAGAGCAGGTGATCATGCCGTCATAAAAACTGTTTCCGCCCGTCATTCGGTACGCACCGCGAATAGCTTCTTTTCGTTCCATGGTTCTTCCTCCGTGTTTCAATCATCACACGACCGTTTCCGATCTCATTTTTTCAAAATGTCCACGATTTTCGCGAAGTCCTCCTTTGCCTCCTTGAAGATCGGCAGCATACAGTAGCAATGCACCATCTTCGGGCGGGCGGACACCGTATAGGGGACATTTGCCCGTTTGCAGGCTTCCTCAAAGTCCGGCAAAGCACCGTAGAGCACCTCGTCGGCAGAATAGAAGAAGTGAATATCGCCTACGCCGGTAAAATCTCCCCGAGAGCCAGAGAGCATATAGTCCGGCACATTCTCACAGCCGTGCCGCATGAACTTCTCCACCGTCACCATGAAGGCATAGTCGATGGAAACATCTCTTTCGTTCAATGCCTTCATCCGCGATTTTTCGCCATCGTTCCACGGCACTTCGCCGGGGGATACGGCGACGATGTGCCTCGGCTGCGGCAGCGGTTCGGGCTGCGCGTTGTTGTGCGCCGCAATGCCCAGTGCCAGCGCACCGCCGGAGGAAAAGCCGCAGGTACTGACGTTCCCGCCGCCGTACAGTGTAATCATTTTTCGATAACATTCGTACACCATCGCGTATGTTTCAGTAATGCAGTGTTCCATGCAGAGCGGGTAAAACGGAAACCACACATCACAGCCGGTCTCGCGGCAGAGCTTGCGCATCACAGGCAGGTCGCCCTTATCGGGGCCGATCACCATGCCGCCGCCAAAGAAATAGAGAATCGCGCGCTCGGACGGCTTCGGATGCTCTCGCACGATCAGGCAGGGAAAGCCGTTTACCGCAATCGTTTCATAATATACCTTGCGGTCGGTGGGCGTAAAAACGCCACGATGCCGGTTCTGCTTTTCAATTTCCTTTCGCAGTGCATCCTCCGGCAAGGCGAACGCCTTTTTCGCGCCGGAGAGCTTGTATACGCTGCGTAAGATAGATGCAAAGATACTCATGATTTAGCCCCCTCATTTCCGTGCCGTGATGCACAGCCAGCTTTTCTTTTTGTGTATCTGCACATCGTGAAAGCCCGCCTGCTCCAGATACGCCTTCAGCTCGGCGTCCTTGTAGATGGTCATGCCGCCGATGATCTCCGTCCACTTCTTGTCCTTGTCCGTATCGCCGTTGCTTTCGTTGCAAATGAGTAATTTCCCGCCGGGCTTCAGCACCCGGTAAACCTCCCGGAAGCACTGCGGCAGATCGGGCCAGAAATAGACGGTTTCAAAGGCTGTGACCGCATCGAACCAGTCCTTTGCGAAAATGATACGCTCCACGCTGCCCTGCCACACCACGCAGCGCCCCTCCTGAATTGCGGCTCGGTTGAGGCTTCGAGCCTTCTCCACACTGACGGGAGAATAGTCAATGCCCTTGACAATACCCTGTGGGTATTTTTTCAGCAGCCTTTTCATGTTCGCCCCGCCGCCGCAGCCGCAGTCCAGCACCTTGGCGTCCGGCGCAACATTCAGAAATTGAAGTCCCCACTGGGCCACAGGACTGTGACCCAGGTTCATCATGGCAACCATGATTTTCCCGCCAAGCCCCACAGGCTTTCTGGTGTTCTCAAAAAATGACATCTTATCACACCTCCGATTTCACACATTCCGCATAGGTCAGCGGGAAGGACGCCTTTAGAACAGCGCTTTTCCGCACCGCCCAGCCGTTTTGCCGTAGGAAACGCAGGTATTCCTTGCTCGTCCACTTGCTGTGGAGAGGGAAGCCTGCCATCCTCATAAAAAATGCCCTGACCATGCCGGAAAAAGAGTTTCCGGCATGGGTGAAGGTCGGCGCAATCAACACGCCGTCATCCTTCAGAACCCGCTTGATTTCTTGCAGGGCTTTCTCCGGCTGCGGCACGATGTGCAGTGCGTTTGACACGATCACCACATCAAAAGATTCATCCGCATAGGGCAGGCGGAACATATCCTGCACGGAAAAGTGCAGCTTCGCCGAGTGATTGTCCCGCTTGGCTTCCGCAATCATTTCCGCAGAAGCGTCCGTCGCCTCGATGTGTGCCGCCGCGTTTACGATATGTTTTGCGATTAGCCCCGTGCCGGTCGCCAGATCCAACACCGTTTTTGCTTTCACCACCGGCCGGATGTGCGCATACATCTCCTCATACGCTGCCAGATCCTTTCGCATAAAGCGGTCGTACCGACCGGCATTTTTGTCCCAGAAGTTCTTGTGTTCCAGCATCGCTATCATTCCTTTCGATGTTAGATTTGCCTAACCGATACGCACAGTCGCGTAGTTAGAGAGTACTAACCGTCGTATTTCGGAAAAGCCGCATCTCTGCGGCCTTCCGCTTATTTAAATAACTCCCTGCAAGCGCCGTACACCAGCGTTTCCAGCACCTGCGGGTACAGTTCTCCAATCTGCTCCTTGTGGGAAACAGTCAAGATCAGTCCCCGTACCGTGGCGGCAGCCAAAGAGATGCCGCGATTCGGCGCAAGGTCATATTTCTCCAAAAGTAGACGAATGTGCGTCTCGTCATCGTGGTAATGGACATTTTTGATGTCCTCCGGCAGTCTCTGCAAAAGCAGCTTCGCATCGTTTTCAATGAAAACCATGTCGCCGGTATCGGACAGCCGCCGGCAGACGGCAAGAACCGCCTTTGCCGCACGCTCCGACGGCGGCAAGCCGTTTGTTTCGCTCAGTGCATGGTCAGCCACTCCGTAAAGATCGGAGTGAACGTTCTCCAAAACCGCGAAGAAAAGCATTTCCTTGGATTCGTAGAATTTATAGAACGAGCCCTTTGAAATGCCGACCGCCTTCGTCAGCTGCTCTACGGAGGTTTTCTTCATCCCCAGCGTGACAGCACAATGTCTCGTTTCCTTCAGCAACGCCTTGCGGAGCTGCTCAGTTTCGTAATCGGTAAAAGCCAAGGTCGCACCCTCCCTGAAATATGACCATTTCGGTTCTTCTGGTCATATTATACCGCGCTTCTTTCTGGTTTGCAAGAGGTGCGGAGAAAAAAACGCTAATCAAAAGGGGGTGCAGTGTTACAGAAAGAGACGCTGGAATTCTGGTAACCGGTAATCGCTGTTGCCGCGGTAAAAGAAACTATATCGTAAATAGGGTAGAGGGAAAATAAATATTTTCGCCCCTCCCATTGAACCGTACGTACGGGTCTCGTATACGGCTCTACAATTTATATTCCAACTTTAACTAAGTAATAGGATAAGGGATTGAGCAGACCAGCTCCATCTTTTATCCTGTTTTCAAGTAAATCCTTGCTGATAATGAAATTCACCACGTTCATTCCGCTTCTTTTGTACCAACCCAGTCTCGAATTTGAAGCTTTAAATATTTCTTTATTGCTAAATCTGTTCTTATGTTTCCAGTTCAGATAGCTTAGATTCCGATAAATGGTTTTGGGTCTCTTCCATTGCTTCATGACAATTACTCTGATTTTATGTCTCAGCCATTCCCCGAGTTCTTTCACAAACTGTTTCATCTTTCCAATTCTGAAATAATTTATCCACCCTCGTACAATCTCGTTTACCCTTTTAATTGTAACTGCAAGTGGTCTCGCTACTGCTTTTCCTCTTTTCAGATATTCGCTCAGCTTCTTTTTCAGTTTCTTTTTCTTTTCATTGGTCGGTCTGACTTTCCATTCTGAACCATTCTATAGTATCGTAAAAATTTGTCTTTTAATACATACTTATCATTCCGAAATACAACCGTGACAGGCTTATCAAAATGTCCACGTTCTTTATAATATTCAATCATAGAATCAATTTTCTTTTCTGCTGGCCTATTCTTTTTAAAACATGGTGGAACTTCAATTTGATTTATAGGAATGCTTCTTATCCCATCAAAGTATTCTGGTTGTGTCGTTGTGATTTTTCTGTGCTTTTCATTTTCACTATTTCTAAGATAAATCTCTGCATTCTTTATATCCATTTCAATTTCATGCTTTTCTGATTCAGATAATTTCTCTGTAGCCGCAATATAAAAAGCACATTTTTCATCTTGCACACACCTTTTTCCTACATTTTCAACACAGTTAATATTATAGCACTTATTTTTCTTCTCTTTGTATATACAGGATATCTGAAGTAATAGATTGCTTGATTGTTGTCCTGTTCAAGTTCATTCAACACTTGCCAAAATGTCGTAGCAAATGCTGAAGAAAGCTGTCGAATCAAAAAGGGGCGTGGACAGTGCTTTGACTATCCACGCCCCTTTATCGGGCAAGAGTATTCGATTATGTAGACCTCCTTCTTGGGGAGGATGCTAAAAAGGATAATTTCCTCATAGGCGGCCATCTTTTACTCTTTTATTAGCTGTCTGTAACTGTTCTGTTCAAACATTGGAGAGATTTTCAGCAAGCATCATAAGGGCCAAAAAACTCTTTTTACTAACAGCATGTTCCATACGGCAGGCATCATCCATAGCGGTTTTTTCACCCACACCGAGGCTCGTCAATAAATCGCAAAAGATATTGTTACGAGTACACTCATCTGATTCATTTTCATTGACTCCCTTTGTCATACCTGTCTGCATTGTTTTCTGATTCCCGAAGCTCTATCGATGTACCGTCTGTGCTTCAGCCAAACGATAGAACAATCCCTTTTGATTCAGAAGTTCCTCCGGCGTTCCCGTCTCTGCGACGCGGCCCTGTTCCAGGACAACAACCTTATCGACGTTTGCAATCGTCCGCATACGGTGCGCAATAACCAGTACAGTTTTCCCCTGCAGCAACACGGACAGTGCCTGCTGAACCAAGTTCTCATTCTCCGCATCCATGGAAGCTGTGGCTTCGTCCAAAATAACTACCGGCGCATCCTTCAGGATCGCCCGGGCGATAGAGATACGCTGCCGCTCGCCTCCTGAAAGGGCGCAGCCATTCTCACCGATATTGCTGTAATAGCCGCCAGGCAGACGGGAAACAAACTCCTCGCACTGAGCTGCCCTGGCTGCCGCCAGCACTTCCTCATCTGTCGCCCCCGCCCGACCAAGGCGGATGTTCTCCATAACGGAATCGTCAAAAAGGGTCACATCCTGAAAGACGATGGCATAATTCTTAAACAGCGTTTCCGGCTCCACAGTCGTCACGTCCACGCCACCCAGCAGTACCTGACCGGTATCTGCATCCCAGAACCGGGCTGCCAGACGGGAAACAGTAGACTTTCCGCTGCCGGAAGGGCCTACAAGCGCAGTGATCTGCTCCTGTTTCGCTACAAAGGAAATCCCATTGAGTACAAGCTCATCATTGTACGAAAAAGAAACATCCTTAAACTCAATGTCGTACCCATTGTTCTTACAAACAGGCTGACCAGTCTGCTCCACTGTCGCTTCCATCTTCTTCGTCCGCTCAATGCTGACAAATGCAGAAAACAGTTCCGCCATCAGCATAAAGCAGGAACCAAAGGGTTCATAAACACGGCCTGCTACCAACAGATAAAGAATAAACATATTGACGGACAGCATATTTTGAGCTACCAACAGACCTCCAACCAGCAGAACTGCCACCAGCCCAAAGCGTACTGTCAGCTGCGCCAACGTCACAGCAGTACCTGGAGCCAGCTCATTACGAAACGCACACTTTACCACATAATCCAGTTTTTTCTCAACTCCATCCAGGTATTCCTGTTCCAGACCGGCGGAGCGAAGCTCCTGTATGGTATCCAGATATTCCTGCACCCCATCATAAGCGGCACGGTGAGCGTCATAATTGCGGCTTTCCGCTTTTGTCTGGGCCTTTCTGGCCGCTATCAAAATAAGCGTAGCTACCGGTACCGGCAGAACAATGCACAGCCCCATGCGCCAATCCATGATCAAAAGCCCCACGGACACAATCACAAACATAATGACTGTTCCAAAGAGACTGGGAACCGCATTGGAAAAAATTCTTTCCAGTTTAGAGCAGTCACCCATCATGGTTGTTGTCAGATCAGACAGATCACGCTGACCGAAAAATGCCAGTGGGAGCCGCCGCAGCTTTTCCGCCAGGGTAATTCTCCGGTTAGCGCTTTCTTCATAAGCCACTTTATAAGTCAGGTTATACTGAACCCATTGGGTTATGAAAATCAAAAGTAAGAGAACCGCCGCCATCAGAACTATCACTCCTGGCTGCATTGTCAGTCCAGTCTCCCCGCAGAGCCTGTTCAGAAGTCCCATGGTCACTAGCATCAAGAGGGAAATGGGAGCCATGATGCACAAATGTCCTATCGTAGTTGCCACAATCCCGTACTTTAATTCCCGTTCCCCCTGATCGCTTAATGCGAATAATTTCTTCAGCATGGTTTCACCTCCTCTTTCCGGTCAATCTTCCAGGCGATTGCCTGATTGTAATCTGCCCACATATGGGCATACTCGCCATTCTTACCAAGCAGTTCCTGATGCGTTCCCTGTTCTACCAGACGCCCTGCTTTCATTACCAGGATCTGATCCGCATCCTGAATGGTGGACAGCCGGTGCGCAATCATAATGACTGTTTTTCCCTTTGTCAGTTCCTTCAGGGCTGCCTGAATCTGTACCTCATTTTCCGGGTCGGCAAATGCCGTGACTTCATCCAGAATGATGACCGGTGCGTCCTTCAGAATTGCTCTGGCAATAGCCACCCGCTGTACTTCTCCTCCGGAAAGATAGACGCCTTTCCCACCCACGATGCTGTCAATGCCCTCCGGCAGCTTTGCCAGAATATCATCACACTGTGCCAGACGGGCTGCCCGCAGGATATCTTCCCGGCTGGCATTTTTGCAGCCGCCGCGGATATTTTCCTCCAGTGTTGTTTTCAGTAATTTGGGATTCTGGAAGACAAAAGCAATCTTTCCCATGACTTCCTGTCGGGAAATCTCAGAAAGTTCCACGCCGCCCAGCGTAATGCGCCCCTCCTGCACATCATAAAAGCGGGGGACCAGGGTCCCGATGGTGGTCTTGCCGGAGCCGGAATGTCCCACCAGTGCCGTAACGGTTCCGGCTTTTGCTGTAAAACTGACATCTGAAACCGCAGGCTGTTCGCCTGTGGGATAGGTAAAGGTCACATGCTCAAAGCAAATGTCGCTGCCCTGTGCCATTTGCGGCTCCTGTGCCTCTGACTGCTCTCTGGCAAGCAGAATTGTGTCAATCCGCCGCATAGATTCCATAGCCTGCATCTTATAGTTGCTCATGTACATGATCTTGTTGAGAACAGATGCGCATGCAGGTGCAAAAATCAGATAAAACAGGAAATTCTCTATAAAGGCAGTCAAATCTCCCGCCGAAGTCATGCCGATGAGTGCGGCAGGGATCAGCACAAGAAAAGCGGCATTGACCACAGTATTGAAGCCCACATATCCGGGCTTGCAGGCCATAGTAAAGGCCAGTGCGTCATCCCGATAAGCATTGATCGCTTCCTTGAAGCGCCGTATCGAATGTACCGACTGTCCAAATACCTTGATCACGGAGATTCCCCGGACATACTCCACCGCCTCGTGGTTCATTTCCTCCTGAGCGTCCTGATAGCGCTTCATGAAATTCATGGTTTTTTCGCCCATCATTGTCATCTGGCAGGCAAAGCTTGCAAGCATCAGAACGATCAGCGGAAGGCCAATGCGCCAGTCCATAGCCAGCATCAGCACAAGGCTGGCAACCGTCGTGACCTGAGCGCTCACCAGATCCGGCAGCTGATGGGCAAGGTAAGTCTCCATTTGGGCGCTGTTTTCATCAATGATTTTTCTTAGCTTACCGCTGGGATTTTCCTCAAAATACCCCATTGGCATCCTGGACAAATGACGGAGCGCTGCCATTTTTAAATTCTTTTCTGTATGAAAAGCTGCGGTATGGGAGCACATAAGTGCCGCAAAATTAATGATCAGCCCGGCCAGTTCCAGCGCCAATGCCCACACACCCCACTGCACCAGGGACGAGATAACAAAACCTCCTCCGGTCAGTCCGGTTAAAAGCGCACGGGCCGCAAAATAAACACACACAAACGGTCCCAGAAGGAACAAGGCGCTGATGCCGGACAACAACTGCGCAGCGCCCAGTAGGGGACGATGCCGTCCTGTAAACTCTAGCAGGCGCGGAATACCGGTTTTCTGCGGCTTCTTTGTCTGCGCATCCTCTCCAAATACCTTCTTCATATAAATCACTCCTCTCTCATCAAGCGGTATAAATTTCTTTACTTCTCCTGCGTGGATATGCAGAATATGGGTCGCACAGCGCAAGATCAGCTCCGGATCATGTGTCACGATCAGGGTACTGGCTGCCTGTTTATTGGCTGCACGGATCAGCTCCGCTGTCCGCAGCAGATTTTCTCCATCCTGACCGCTGGTCGGCTCATCATAAAGCATCAGTTTTCGCTTCATGCAAAGAGCTGTTCCCAGAGAAAGCCTTTGTTGCTGACCTCCGGAGAGGGAGCCAGGGTGACGGTTCTCCATACCATTTAAGCCCAGCGTTGTCAAAACCTCTTTGCCCTTTTCTTCTGACAGTGCCGGATTATTCAAGGTCAATTCACCCAATACCGTATCGCTGAACAGTTGATGTCCTGCCTCCTGCATGACCAGGTAGACCTGCTCCGGCAGCTTTTTATGTGCGATCTTCTTGCCGTCGATCCGTACTGTACCCGTATGCTTCAAAAGACCTGCCAAGCAAAGACTGAAAGTGGATTTCCCGGCACCGTTTTCTCCGATCACCGCTACGATTGCCCCTGACGGTATTTCTAAATGCGGCACATTCAGTACCTGGCGCATCTGGCGGCTAAACTGAAGCCCATCTATTTCCAGCCCGGTACTCTTTTGTTTTATCAGCCCCATATCGGGCCTCAGTTCATAAAGCTGCTCCTGCTTTACTGCCCTGAGTCCCAACGCTTTGCGCTTCTCCAGCGAAAGATCTGCCGCTGCTTCCGGCGTAAATTCCTGCCTGATCCGGCCATCCTCCAGCAGCACATAACGGTCAGCGATTCCCTCCAGATACCACAGCCGATGCTCTGAAATCAGCACAGTTCTTCCTTCATCTTTCATCATGCGGATCAACTTCTGCAGTTTTCGGATGCTCTCCATATCCAGATTAGAAGAAGGCTCATCCATAACGATGACCGACGGTAAAGCCGCATAAACGGAGCCACAGGCGATCTGCTGTTTCTCGCCGCCTGACAGTTCAAAAATATTCCGGTCCATCAGCTCCTGCAGGTTCAGACGATAGGACACCTCCTCCAGACGCTTCTTCATCTGCGGGCGGGGGACATTCTGATTTTCCAGATTAAAAGCCATCTCTCCGGTCGTATCCAGATGGAAAAACTGGGTACGGGGATTCTGGAAGACACTTCCCACAATCCGGGACGTTTGGGACAACGGTGTCTGCTGCATTTCCTGTCCGCCTACAAGGACATTCCCCTCCAGTTTCCCGGCATAAAAATGAGGGATAAGACCGTTTACCAGGCGAAGCATGGTCGTCTTCCCACATCCGCTTTTCCCACAAAGTACCACACATTCTCCGCGTGATGCCTGAAAGCTTACATCAGACAGCACCTGCATTTCATTTGCTTCCCCATTCTGATAAGAAAAGGAAACATGATTCAGTTTGATCAAAACATCTCCTCCCTTCCTCAGAAACAAAGATTCCAGAACAGCAGTCCGGCAGAGACAGCTATTATACACCAATCCAGAGCCTTCATCTGAACCTCCGCATAACTGGTTCGCGGCATATTTTTGTCAAACCCCCGCGCCATAACAGCAGCTGACATCTCATCCACGATAACCGAGCACTGCAGCAAAAAGGGAACCAGCATATATTCCATCATCTGCAGCGGACGACGAAGAACATTTTTCCATGTCAGCGCCATCCCTCTTAACCGGAGCGCCTGATTCACCATCTGCCATTCTTCCTGGATAGTCGGGACAAAACGGAGCATCACCGCCAGAGGAATGATGACCTCGTTTGGCAGATGCATCTGAGTAAATGCACTGATATATTCCCCAATCCTAGAAGTCTGTGTCACAATATAAAAGGCTGCAAACATCGGTAAAATAAACCGGCAGAAATGACATGCCAGCATGATGATATTCTGCAGTATCCCTGACAATCGCGGTGCTAGAAACAGATCGCATAAAAACATAACTGCAAAGATAAGACCGGTATAAAAAGCCCTCTTCCATTTCTGGCACAGAAGCGTTATCCCCACACACAGGGCAAGAAGGACAAATTCCTGCGGATGTGTCAGCCCGGAAAATGCCGAAAGGCAGGCGGCAATAAATACCGCCAGCTTACTTCTCGGATCCAAAAGACCACTGGAAATCTTTTCGCGGTTCACGCTGTAATACCGGCTTTCACAAAATGTTTTTTCAGGATCTTTCTTCCAAACAGACCGCCAAGTAATCCGCCCACCAAAGCCAAAGCAATCAGCACAAGAACAATCCAGCTGGGCGTCAGCTTATCCAGCGTTGCGATATATTCTTCTCCATAGTACCCTGCACAACTTTCTAAGAAGGCGTCCTTTGCCAGAATAAGGGCAAAGAAGGGACCCATAGAAGTCAGGTTGAACACACAGTAGCTGACTGCCAGAGCACCTGCAGATTTGCGTCTTTTTGCGGTAATGAGTTCAGCGATTAATCCCCATACAACTGCAAAAATCAGCGGATAAATGGTTGCCATGGACGTAATCAGCCCCACCAAGATCGCCAGCACCAGGATCGCACCGGTGCGCGGCACCTTGGTGGCATACAGCATATACACAGTTCCCAGTATGATGCCGGCAATCAACGGCGTTGCCAGAAAGAGGATTGGAACAATGGTCAGGACTGAAGACAACACCGTGAGCAGCACTAAATAAATTGCGCCAAAGGCGCCTGCGGTAATTAAATCCTTTGTTGTAAGTTTTGTTTTCATATGTATTTCTTTCCTTTCTGTATTTTGAGTTAGTCTATGCTAACTTAAACATATTACCATGTGAAAGATCCTTTTGCCACTCCGAAAAGCCATGCCTTCTGCAAAATGCTCCAAAAAGCCAAAAAATGACACCTCCATCCGGAAGGTGTCACTATGATTTTCTTCTACTTTTTTTCCTTTCGATAGGCACTTGGTCTGCAGCCTATCACCGCATGGAATGCCTCTGAAAATTTGCTTGGATTCTGATAACCCATTTCCAGCGCAATTTCGCTGATTTTTTTATCTGACTGGCGCAAAAGCTGTGCCGCCCGATGCATTTTGTAACTACGCAAATATGCGTAAGGTGATTCGCCATAAATTTGCCTGAATCCATCTTTTAACTGTGTCAGACTTAAATTGTGCTCCAATGCCAGTTCCTTCAGATTGGTCCGGTGTTCCATATCCTGTACCAGATGCTCCCTGACATGCTTGATCCGCTCCACAGTCACTCCCGAAATATAGTCCTGGTTCTCCTCAAAAAGAGTTTGTCTGAATTGGAAATGATAAAGGAGCTCCAAAATCTTCAGTCGCAAAAAGGGCAGAGACGGACGATCCAGATGTGTATACAGTTCCTGATATACATGCTCTATTTCCGCATTGCGGCGAAATACCGGGGATCTTGATTCAAGAGAATATTTCTCTGTGATTGCCTCCGCACTGATTTGAAAGGCCTGAAGCTCCGGTACATCCTTCATGACCTCCGGAAACAAAATAATAGTGGACCCATAAAAGTAGTTCAAGGGGAAGGAAGACGCGATTGGCGGGTGCATCTGGCTGTTCAGGGTAATATCGCCTTCTCCCAAATAGAGATAATTCCGGCTGTCAAACGCACATTCAAACCGCCCCTTCCGGCAATGATTGATCCCGATTACATTCTGCTTTTCACCGCTTCGGAAA
Organism: Ruminococcus sp. 1001713B170207_170306_F1; assembly: GCF_015668065.1. NCBI lineage: Bacteria > Bacillati > Bacillota > Clostridia > Eubacteriales > Oscillospiraceae > Ruminococcus > Ruminococcus sp. 1001713B170207_170306_F1. The sequence continues at coordinate 52,973 of NZ_JADPEX010000013.1, forward strand.
CAGCTCTCAGAAGAAAAATCTACAACCATGAGCTGTACTCCCGGAAAAATGTCATACAGCCACATATCGGCGGTGCCATCCTTTACCTGAAAATCCACATAGGTCACAAAGGATTCCTTCCCCGGTATTTTTTTGTCCTGTCTTAAATAATTCAATTTCTCCATGGCTGACGCATCTCCTATGACAAAGCTGAATGGCAGTTTATATCTATCCTATTTTCTCAGTATTACCAGCTTGTTAGAAAGGTTTTTAACAGGCTGTATCCATCCCAGCAACTTATAGACAGGATACAGTTCCTTCATCCCTTCGACCAAACTCACATCCTCGATCCATGTAAGCCCCGACACTATGCTCTCCAGTTCCTTACCGCTTTTCAGGCCCCAGGTAAAGCGAGCCTGTCCATTATCCAGCCGGTAGACCCGTGTATCCAGGCCACAGGCGATATTAACAACAGTTGCATCCGGATATTCCTCTAAAAAGGCACCCACCATCTGATCCAACAGAATGGTGCGGGCAATCACACCGCTGCTCATGGCAGCATCCTTCTCCGCCTTGGAAAAGTCATAGTCCAGCTGCTTCACGATCTCTATAGCCTTCGCATCATAAAATTTATGTTCCTTCTTCTGAGAATGGGCCGCCCGGGCAAACAGAGTCTGCAGCATGGTTTCCGGGACACCATGAATCTTTACTTTTTCCATATCTGTCATGTATGAGTGCCCCCTTATGGTTAGCTAAAACTAATCATAGTTTACAACACCAACCTGGAAAAGTCAATTTGTATTCCTTGTGTAGCTAGGGCCATGATGGATCACACCATGAATGGAGGTTCAGCCGTGGCCTTTTTCTGTTTTTCTTTGCGGATACAGCCATTTTTCCACCTTCTAATTGTAGTATTAGTAGAGGGAGAAATAGAAGGTAGGGTTTCGATAGCAAGCGAGTACCCGCTTGCGATTTTTCGGATTTTCAGGTCCATTGCCCGAAAATGAAAAATGCTTGTTGGTATAATCCCAAACCCTTGCGGGATATGTACCCTTTCCATAGCTGCTACAAATTCACTGACTGTTGTGGATTCAATCAAATAGTATCCCATGATGAACCCTGGTAACATATGTGTGTAAATGCCAATAGCTGCACCCAAGACAAAATTCCATGTTCCAGTTAACAATGGCAATACCGTCAGCTCTAACGCAAATAAGACAGCATACATCGCGGAGAATTTCAGAACGCTTTTCCATCGTTTCGATAAGAGCAGCAAGCACATAGGGAACGCCATCAGGCAGGGCCGTATAACAGTCATAATTCCGCCTGTTCCTCCTGCCACCATAATGGTACTGACGGTAACAGTAAGAAAAATTTTAGTGCGTGGGTCTATTGGGATGATTGCCTTTTTTTCAAAAGGTAATCCTGTGGTTTCTGCCATCATACAATGCCTGCTTTTTCAAAATGTTTCTTCAATACGGCCTTACCAAGTAATGCACCCAGGATGCCGCCGAGGAATGTAACAACAAACAGAACTGGGAACATCCAACCAGGCGTATAAGACATCAGCGTATCGACATACTCCTGCCCATAACTGCTGACAAGAGAATCAAAGAACTCGGTACGGGTCAGAAACATCCGGCTCACAAAACCCATAATCCACAGGGAAAATACACCGTTACCCAACAGGGTGAATTTCCAGCTTTTATATTTGCCAGATTTCATAATAAGGTCAGCCGCAACACCGAAAACAATACCGAAAATTAAAACCAAGACGCCGCTGCCGATCAGCATATTCAGCAATCCAAGGATAATGCCAGACAGTGTTACCATGCCAAACTTTTTTACCTTTGTAAGATACAGCATAAAAGGGATGCCGCAAATAATCGGGCAAACCAGCCCAAGCAGGGGAATGAAAATTGGTATATATCCCAACATCATACCTGCAAAGAACAAAACAAAGTAGATGGCTGTGAAGATACCAACATTGATTAGGTCTTTTGCCTGTAACTTATTCTTTTCCATAGGTATTCCTCCAAAGGTTAGCACAATCTAACCCATTCTGTAAAAATTTGTGCAGAACGATTCTGCACATCTATACTATACAAGAATCAGAACATCAGCGCCACTCTGAACGGTTCAAAATCGCTCCAAATGGTTTTGGGTTTTATCTAAGCTCGACATTCCCCAATATCTGTTCTTAAATAATGTTGTCATTCCATACCCTAAACTTCATAATATTCACCTTCAATTAATCTCTTCTTACTTGCCACAATAATACTCCATTAAATCAAAACATTTTTCTATTATCTAGACATCGGATATTTTTTTATTATGCCGCAAACATTTCCTTTCTACGCTCCACATCAGTTTCTTTGTTTTTTAGTTTTCATTTTGTTTCCCGCTTTCCTGCTCGTTTTATAATCTATCCGATCAAAGGCTCTTCTTGTCTTTTTTCTCCTTCCGCCAGCCTGAACATAAAAAAAGACACCAAAAAACAATTCTTTGCTTTTGATGTCATTTCTGTCTTTTCAGGCTGGCGCCTGAACCAATATTACAGAAGCCCGAACGGACTTCTTCGGTGCGTTTTGCACAATCTGTTTTCAAATCCCGGACCACTCCGGGATTTGAAATTTCTTATTCAGAATATTTCCTGAATGAAACTGTTTACACATTTATCATAGCACCAGATTTTGTTTGCGTCAACATTTCAAGCACAATATATAGATAATATCTGTTAATTAGATGCAAATTTCTGTGCTAAATAATTCATTCAAGTTATGCTGTATCATTGCTCTGTTTTTCAACCGAAGCTTTCAATTTCTGAAAAGCCTCTTCGCTGATTGCATGTTCTATCCGACAGGCATCCCTTTCTGCGGTTTCCCGATCAACCCCGACAGCTACAAGCTGCTCCGTAAAGAACTGATGGCGTTCATAAATTTTCTCAGCAACCTCCCGCCCGTCTTCGGTCAGATGGAAATATCCATCTTCATCCACGGTCAGAAAACCGCCATTCTTTAACACGCCTACTGCATGGCTGATACTCGGTTTACTGAATCCCATGTGCCGGGCAAGATCAACGGAACGAACCATGACTTTTTTCTTTTGCAATACAAGGACTGCTTCTAAATAGTCCTCGCCCGACGCATAAATCTTCATTTCTGCCTCCCTTACTGTGCCAGTTTCCAGCCGATAGCCTCCTGTCTTGCGGATACGAAATCCGCATACAGGCCCTTCTGCTGGATCAGCTCTGCATGAGTGCCGCTCTGGACGATATGGGAATCATCCAATACCAATATCTGATCCGCGCCCCGGACGGTTTTCAGGCGGTGGGCGATCATAATAATGGTCTTGTCGTGCGTCAATTCCGCAATCGCCCGCTGCAATTCTTCTTCATTTTCCGGGTCAACGCTGCTTGTGGCTTCATCCAGAATGATAATCGGGGCGTTTTTCAGTATGGCACGGGCAATAGAAATGCGCTGCTTCTCACCGCCGGACAGGGTTCCGCCGCCCTCCCCGATCAACGTATCATACCCATCGGGCAGGGCGGAAATAAATTCATGGCAGCAAGCCTTTTTCGCCGCCTCTATGACCTGTTCGTGCGTGGCGTCCGGACAGCCGAATTTGATGTTGTTCTCAATAGAATCGGCAAACAGATACACGTTCTGGAATACCATGCTGATATTCTTCATCAGGCTGTCCAGCTTGAAATCCCGCACATCTTTGCCGCCAACCGTAATCCTCCCGGCGTCTACATCCCAAAACCGGGCAATTAAGTTGCACATAGTCGTCTTGCCAGAACCGGACGGGCCGACAATGGCAGTGGTCGTTCCGGCAGGGATCGTAAAGCTGACATGATCCAGAATTTTTCGGTCTGCGTGGCCCAGACCACCTTCTCTGTCTGCTCCGCAGCCATTCACCTTGTAGGAAAAGTCCACGTTATCAAATACGATTTCCGAGGATGCCGGAACCACATCCGCCCCCTTTTCATTCATGACCGGCGTATCGTCAATAGAGTTTGCCGTATCCATAGAAGCCGCCAGCATTTGCAGCAGGGAGGCCATGTTTCCGGCGTTTTCCAGATCATTGAACACCATAAAGGAAGCGACCACCAAAATCACGCCATAGGCCAATGACAGGGAAGCGTTCAGCCAGAAGTAAATGGAGGCCAGGGGCAGCAAAACACTGAACACCCGGACAACAACCTGTTTCAGGGCATCATAGGGGACACTGGCTTTTGTCAATTTCAGATTGTCCCGGCAGCTTGCCTTGATTGCGCTGTCAATGGACTGTGTGCTGTCCTTCTCCATACCGAAGGCTTTCACGATCCCCATCCCCTGGATATACTCCAGGACGGATTCCACAAGGCTTTCCTGTGTATGCTGCCGTACTCCGCTTAAGCACGCAGATTTACGGAGCGCAAGCTCCGCCGCTACAAGATAAAGCAGGACGCCAATAGCGGCAATCAGACCGATCCTCCAGTCAAAAACCAGCAGGACGATGACAAGCGCCACCGAATTGAAAAATCCGCCCAACACAGATACCAGCACACGCGCCGCCGAATTTTCCACATCCCCTAACGTGGTGGTAACGATAGCGGTAATGTTCCCGATACTGTTCTTGTTAAAATATCCCATCGGAATGTAACGTAGCCGGTCTCCGATATGGATACGCTTTTCCGCTACCATACAGTAGCCGGTTTCCGTCTGCTCCATCGTGGAGAAATAGGTCGTGATGATCCTTCCAACCAGGGAAACAGCCATGATGCCCAAAGAAATCCAGATAAACCGTCTGTCCCGGTTATCGGATACCAGCGCCTCCACCACGATAAAGAGGGCGGCAAACTGTAAAGCTGCAAACAGGCCGGAGAGGAACGCAAACAGCAGGGATTTTTTCAGCAGTCCCTCTTTGCTGCCAGCAAACGCAATAATTTTTTTCAATGTTCCATACATTTGACAACACCCCCTTACATCTGATCCTTTGCGCCGATATGCGCCTGCCACATATCCCGGTAAAGGGGACAGGTTTCCAGTAACTTATCATGCGTTCCCTGGGCATGGATAGTTCCGTCCTTCACAACCACGATATTATCTGTATTGATGATGGTAGACAGCCGGTGGGCAATCACGATCAGCGTCTTGCCTGCCGTCAGGGCGGAGATTGCTTTCTGCACGACTGCCTCATTCTCCGGGTCAATGTAGGCGGTCGCCTCGTCCAAAATCACCACCGGTGCGCCTTTCAGCATGGCGCGTGCAATAGCGATCCTCTGACGTTCACCGCCGGAAAGATGGGAACCGGCGCTGCCGACAACGGTATCATACCCTTGATCCAGCTTACGGATAAAGGTGTCACAGCCACTTTGTTTTGCTGCCTGCTCCACCTCCGCATCTGTGGCGTCCGGCCTGCCCATGCGGATATTTTCCCGGATGCTGCGGTTAAACAGGTAATTATCCTGCGATACATAGGAAATCTGGGCGGCAATTTCAGACAGCGGTATCTCCTTCAGTTCATGGCCGCCCAGGGTAATACTGCCAGACGTAACATCCCAATACCCAGCGATCAGCTTCGCCACGGTAGATTTGCCGGAACCGGACGGTCCTACAAGGGCGGTCATGGTTCCCGGCTGGATGGAAAGGCTCACATCATGCAACACTTCGTTTTCCCCATCATAGGAAAAGGAAACATGGTCGAGTCCGATACTGGTATCTGCCAGATTTACCGGCGTATCTTTATGATCCAGTTCTTCCGCGTTCAATAGCTGGCTGATTTCCTCCACATTGGTTCCCAGTACAGCCAGGTCATCCGTAAAGGTAAAGACGGACATGATCGGCCCCACAAGCCCCAGGGAGAAAATCACAATGGAGAGGAACGCAGATAATTCCAGGCTGCCGGACAGCCAGAAGGCAAACCCACAAGGCAGCACACAGATCAGCACTGAGGGAAGGATCGCATTGTAGGCACTCATGGTTTTCTGGTTTTCCCGCATCCATTCCACATAGTAATTCGCATTGTAATTCACGGCGTCCGAATATTTCTTGTATGAACCGGCCGACTGGCTGAACGCCTTGACAACTTCAATCCCGCCGATATATTCCACAATGGCGTTCGCCATATCTTTCCCGGCTTTGACCGCGCCCTCCCATTTCTTTGGGTAACTCATCATACCGACAGACATTACGGCAAGACCGACTACCAGCGTAACAAGGGACAACAGCGCCATGCGCCAGTCCATAATGAAAAGATACACGACAATTACCACCGGAACCAGGATGTTTGCGGTCATCTCCGGGATGAGATGTGCAAACGTGGATTCCATCCCTTCCACCCGGTCAACAATCGTTGTTTTATACTGACCGGACGGAGTATCCAGGATCGTCCCCATCGGAACGCGGGCCAGTTTTCCTGTCAGCCTCCACCGGATATCCCGCAGCGTGTAATAGGCCGCTGTATGGGAAATAGTCGTTGACAGACTGGAAAACAGCACTTTCCCTAGGTAGCCGCAAAGTGCGACCATGCAACCTGTCACATAACGGGAAAAATCCTGCTCCCCGTCCAACATCATTGTGACGATATGCGCCACAATGAAATAAGGCACCATCTGACAGGCAACGCCCAAAACCGCAAGGACGACGCTGCCGATGAATTTCCCGTGATACGGTTTGCCCCAGCCCAATAAAACACTTATTGGCGACGCTTTCTTTTCTTCCTTCATTTTTCAGATACCCCCTTTATGAAGTATTCTCTTATTTTTCTGAGGCCATCTTCATCCATTCCGTACTGGTCAATAATCGAACCATCCTCAAGATGAATGATGTCCGTACAGCAATCTAAAATCAGTTCCAGGTCATGGGTAATGACATACACAGTGATTCCGGCATCCTTGACCTGCCGTAATACATTTGCAACCTCTTTCATATGCCTGTAATCAAGGCCGCTGGTCGGTTCATCAAAAAACAGGATCGAGCGTTTTGAAGCGATTACCGAAGCAATCGCAACCCTTTGTTTCTGGCCTCCGGACAGGGACATGGGATGCCTTTCCTTAAAATCCAGTAAATCTAACCGACTTAGGATTTCTTCTGCCCGCTTCTGGTTTGCTTCCTCCATACTGATCAGCACTTCATCAAGGACCGACTCGGTGAAAAGCTGATGATTTACCTCCTGCATGACCATATAGCAGGTATTCAGCCGGTCTTTCGGACGGTATTTCTTTCCGTTCCAGACAATCTCCCCACAGCGCTTCTCCAAGCCGCAGAAACAGCGTGAAAAAGTGGATTTCCCGGCGCCGTTATTCCCGATAATTCCAACGATCCGGTTCGTAGGGATTTCACAATCCATGATATGTAAGGTTTCCGGTTCGTTTTTATAGGCAAAGTGGAAATTACGAAGCGCAAGGGCGGTCTTTTCCTGCTGCGGTAAAACCGGAGGCAGGAGACGCTCCAAAGCAAACGTGCGCAGTCCCATATCGGAACGCTGCTGCTCCGTGAGCTGCTCAAATTCTGCCGCAGAATAATCATGACTCACCTGCCCGTCTGCCAGATAGATAAACCGATCCGCTAGACCGCGAAGATAATAAAGCCGATGTTCCGATACAATGATTGTTTTCCCCTGCGATTTCCAAAACGCAAGAATCTTTCTCAAATCAAGGATGGAAGCCGTATCCAGGTTAGATGAGGGTTCGTCCATAACGAGAACATCCGGTTCCATAATGGATACCCCGGCACAGGCAATCTTTTGTTTCTCCCCGCCAGATAAGTGGAAGATATTACGGTCCATCAGCTTCTCCAGCCGGAAGTCCCGAACCGTTTTTGCCAGCCGTTCCCGGATGTCTTTTTCTGGCTGTCCAAGATTTTCGCAGCCAAATGTAATTTCACTGGTGGTATCCACATTGAAAAACTGGGACCGGGGGTTTTGAAACACGCTGCCCACAACTGCAGCTGTATCGTAAAGGGGCTGTTCGGAAACCTTGGCTCCATTTACCCATACTTCTCCCGTCATCTTTCCCTCATAATAATGGGGGATCAGTCCATTAATCAGGCGGGTGACCGTAGTTTTTCCACACCCACTTTCACCGCAAAGGACAACAAACTGACCATCCTCTATATTTAGATCAATATCCCGAACACCGCCGGTATTTTCATTCTCTTCTCCATAAGAAAATGAAATATGGTCAATCTTTATCATAAGCTCACCCCCTTAAAAAGAAAAATACTGTCCCAGCAAAAACAGAGCGAAACATAAAGCACAGAGCAGGATCGCAATCATGTCCTGAACATGAAAACCAATCTGACATACGTTAGTCCGTTTGACCGGAGCGCCAAGCCCCCGCGTCAGTGCAGCGGCGGAAAGTTCATCTCCGATTTTCACAACAGACACCATCAGCGGTACAAGACGGTATTCCACCATCAAAAATGGATTTTTCCCTCCAAACCGGATACCCCTCATTTTCATTGCATCACTGATCGCCTGGTATTCTTCGCTGATCGTAGGGAAAAAACGAAAAATAACAGACAAAGGGATGACGATTTTCTCTGTCAGGTGCATACGTTCCATCGAACCGATAAACTCACTGACTGAGGTGGAGGAAAGCAGCCAGGCCCCCGTCATAATACCAGGGGCAAACCGCGTCATAATGGATGTCATCGCCAAAACCACAAAGGACAGCAGATTGCTTAATGTCGTCAGCGCTATGCGTTCCAGTGCAAAGCAGGCGAGATATAAAAGCAGGTATTTGCCTGCCGTTTTGAAGCGGCGTTCCGACAGGATCAGCACAAAGGGGATTAGGCTTAACACAGGTTTTACAAAATTCATAATCCCTTCGTTGCTGGTGCTGAACATCAATGTAGTAACCGTCAACAGCAAAATCAACTTCGTACGCGGGTCGAGCCGGATTCCTTTCCTTTTGTCCGTTGTGGCGGAAAAGGATACCCCCTCCATTATGCGATGCCCGCTTTCGCAAAATGTTTTTTCAGAAGCGTTTTTCCAAGCAGTCCGCCCAAAATGGCAAAGACAAAAATCCCGGCAACCACAAGGATAATGCTCCACATCGGCATAACCGCCATTACCCGGTCGGCATATTCCTCCCCGAAGCTGGCGGCAAAGCTGGCCCAGGAGTCCTCGACCATAAAATACATCGGAATATATGTACCTACCATCCACAGGCTAAATACAGCATAACCAAGGATGCTTTTCTTTGCACTTTTATAGTCGCCGGATTTCAAAATGAGATCCCCAAGCAGGCCGAAAATCAGTCCCATAGGAACACCCCAAAATCCCATGCCGGTAAGTCCCATCAGCAGGCCGCTCAAAACACCCATGATTGTAACCATGCCGAATTTCTTAACCCTTGTGAGGAACAGCATGAAAGGGATACCGGTAATCAGCGACCACAGACTTCCGAGAACAGGAAGAAAGATCGGGACAAACCCAATCGGAATGGCGACACAGCAGCCAATGACAAAGTAAAGAACCGTGAACAGACCAAGGTTAATGAGGTCTTTTGCTTGTAACTTGTTATTCATGATGAATACCTCCACATTCGTTTTCCAGTTAGCATCTTCTAACCTTTTATAGGATAGCATAGTACCGGCTGATTCTCTACAACCAATCATCTTTTTAGCTCCAAACAGCACCGAGTTTTTCTGTTGACTGACTTTGACTGTGATTTTATAATAGAAGTGCAAGGCTCAAACAGAGCGGTTAACAGACCAAATGACAGGAGTTAGAAAATGAAGATAGATGAAATTATCAAGAAAAGCATTGAAATTCCAGGTATATCTATAAAACGGGGCGAATTTAGCGCAGAACTCATTCTAAAGGAGAGAGACGGGAAAGGTTCCATGACTTTTTTTCCTCTGTTCCCAGGAGTTACATTGGCTTATATTTTTGTGAATTCTCCCGCCTGGACAGCCCCAGACTTTCACGATAATGGCTCCATGGAAACAGGACCATTGCTCTTAAATTACTGTGTAACAGGACGATGCGAACTCATCCTAAATAACGGGAACTTTGTGTATGTGAAAGATGGGGAGATATCCTTAACCGAACGATTCGCCAGACATCAATACGTTTATCCCCGCCGAATCTATGAAGGAATTGAGTTTTTTGTGGATATGGATACCGTAAATGCTCAAAGCTCCTGGGTAGAGGCTGAATTTGATATTGATTTCCACAGACTCAGAGATCTTTACTGCCCGGATGGGGGTACTTATATTGCGTCGGTTACTACTGAGATAGAAGAAGTCTTAAAAAAGCTGTGGTCATTACTGGATATTTCTGTTCCGCTGGCAATCCCACAAATGAAAATCTATACCCTTGCCCTGTTTTCACTGCTTCAAAATCTGAAAGAAATACCACCTTCCCAAGCCTGCACATTCTTCACAGAAACACAGGTAGACATTGCAAAACGTGTGGAAAAAATCATCACTTCTGATCTGCGTCAACACCATCCTGCGTGGGAACTGGCTGCACAGTTTTCCGTCAGTGAAACCAGCCTGAAGAACTACTTTCGCGGAGTTTATGGTCAAAATATATCAATTTATTTACGTGAAGTTCGTATGCAACGAGCTGCTGAATTACTCACTACTACAAACTTATCTGTATCGGAAATTGCAGAACAAGTTGGTTATTTGAATCAAAGCAAGTTTTCTTCGGCATTTAAGAAGCAGTTCAACGCTTCGCCATTAGAATTTAAGCGTCGCAAAAATTTAGAGAGAAATACTTCCAACTGACGGGTTCTAACATTTTTCACAATAAATATTTTTATTAGAAACTCATGACAAATGAAGTCAAAGTCATTTCTTATATTACAGGAAGTGACTCTGATTATTATAATTTACACCACTTTACAACTTTTTCATAAAAAAATATCGCACAGGGCTTTCTGATGTATAATGAATTTGCTGAAAACATTACAAAGGAAAGTGACCCTGTACAACAAAAGCATTATACAACGAAAAAACTCTGATTGGTAGACTTCATCAATATTTTTTGATTTATTTTGAAACTTTTTCTGTTCCGACAGCAGATACCTTATTTTTGCTGATATTATCCATACTGGCCTTAGAATCCGCACATTCCATCCGGTTTCTATATCAGCATTTTTTATCCAGAATAACGGAGAAATCACTGAATGTTTTTTATTATGCGTGTTCCTATGCAAAGGTTGATTATTCCAGATTTATGAATACTACTGTCAGGATTGTTTTGAAGCTGATACCGGATTCATTGCAGACGCAGCCTGTATTTCTGTGCGTGGATGATACGATGGTATCTAAATTTGGCACAAAATTTGAAAATGTTTCAAAACTGTTTGACCATGCCGCACACAACGGTTCCAACTATCTGAATGGACACTGCTTTGTGAGTGTCATGCTCTGCGTACCTGTCTGGAATGGGGATAAAGTATATTATCTTTCCGTTCCTCTTGGCTATCGTATATGGCAGAAAAAAGAGTCTAAACTGGAACTGGCAGCCTCCATGATCCGGCAGGTTATGCCTGAATTTCACAGCAAAGATCATGTCATCATCCTTTGTGACAGCTGGTATACAAAACAGAACCTGATATCCATCGTTGATGAATATCCGAATCTGGATCTGATTGGCAGTGCAAGGATTGATTCTGTCATGTATGATCTTGCACCTGCACGGACCGGTCATCGGGGATGTCCTGCCAAACATGGAAAACGTCTTTCTGTTGAAACAGAGTTTACGTTTTCCAATGAAAAGACCGGTGATTATTATACCGGTGTCCGCCGGGTTCTCACTAAGATCTTCGGCAACAAGGAAGTCCTTGCCTATGTCACTGCCACAGAAAAAGAACATGGTACAAAACGACTGTTTTTCAGTACCATGTTCCCGGAAGATCTGCAGATTTTCTGTGCATGGCAGGAAAAAGCACCATTGAATCAGACCGGAAGTGACCGTATGAAATACATTCCACTGTTGCTATATTCGTTTCGCTGGAATATTGAAACAAGCTACTATGAACAGAAAACGTTCTGGTCTTTTTGTAACTATATGGTGAGAAGCTGCAAAGGGATTGAAATGCTGGTCAAATCTGATTAACATCAGTTACTGCGCCATGAAGATTCTACCCTATCAGAACGAACGTGGCGATAAAAATACCTGTCTGGAATTTCATCCTACAAATTCCAAACAGGTATCGTATGTTTTATCTCTTATTATTCTTTAGACTCCATATCATATCCGCCAATCATCAGATCAATGCCACAATTCCCCCGATAATCACTGCCAGCGGCAGACTCATTACTAGACTGAGGAAGAACCACTTCCAGTGGAATGCATAATCATGATACGCTTCTGTCATATCCTCTGTTCCCGGAATCACCCACCATGTTCCATGACAGAACCAGATACTGTCGATCACCAGTGCATCAAACAATGAAAATGCGTTAAAAAATATATAAGACTGTATGAATCCTGCCCCAAATGTATACTGCTTATTCACTCCACAGGTAATCACAATACTCAACACGATCATTCCAATCAGTCCAATAACTTTGTTCCTTTTCGCATTTGCATTCATCTCTTCCTGTGTTGTAATTCCTCTCTCAATTGCACGTTTCTGAATTGCCGGCGGATAATTATAAAGCTGCTTCCTTGCCCCCTGCACTTTGAACAACCCCAGCATGAAAACCGAATATACCAGACTATAAACAATTGCTTCTACTACTATCTTTGCTGCCATCTTATTCACTTCTCCCTTCCTTACTTCTCTTTACTTTTCATCCTGTATAACCATATAGTTGTATATACATTCGAATATCATATCGACATTCGTCTCAAACACCTCATCAATGAAAGTATCTCTGTTCTGTGCCATGCTGTAAATGGTTTTGAAAAAATTAATGATAATCCGGATATCAAGGTCCGGGCGGATACCATCTATACAGGCCAGATACTGCTGCACTTCCAGTTCATCGTGTTCCTTGCTGAACAATCCGTCTTTTGTCCTGTGCGATTTTAACCATACCCAGTCATCCAGCGTAAATTCCATTAAAATATTATTTTCTTTCCGGAATGATTCCCGGAAAATCCGGACTGCCTGTTCCAGAGTAAGTTTTCCATAAGATTTCACTCCTGAAATCATCTGCTCCTTCCAGACTTTCTCCTGTTCTTCGATCAAGGCTGACACATATGTTTCCTTTGATTCAAAGAAATGATAAAAGGTTCCTGTTGCAATCTCTGCTCTTTCTGCAATCAGGGATACTTTCATCTTCTTCAATCCTACTTCACGGATCAGATCATAGCCAATCGTAAGCAGACTGTTTCGAATTACTTTTCGCTGTTCTTCTGTAAAATTGGCCGGCATTTTATTCCCCCTATCATATACGCCAGTGAATATTTTATTATTTTATTCACTGCAATAAATATACCACTGGAAAGAACTCCAGACAAGTATTACTATATTTTATGAGAAAAATTATCTTTTTCCTATACATGGTAGAGTGGGCGGATGAAATTTTCATCCGCCCCTCATCAAACCGTGCATGAGGTTCTCCCTCACACGGCTTTCCGACATTCTTCTTTCTACAGCATTACGTCATGCTCTAGCCATTTTCTTTAATCCTTTTTCATAAATGCTATTTCTTACAAATCCCACCTTTGACATACGATTACGTCTCTGGTGTTTCTTGTTATACCATCTTGTAAAAGTGCAAATAATGTACCAGTCTAGAGCCTGCATCCACTTTTCGTTTCTCTTGGTGGAATAATAATTCTTCCATCCTGTGATTTTCGGATTCAGATTCTTTATTAAATCCTCTTCCTTTGCAACTAGCAGACTTCGTCTATTTACATTCCTCTTGACTTCGGCTTTCATTTTCTTCATGGCTTTTCTGTTTGGGTACTGATACGTTTCCTTGTACAGTTGTCCTTTGCGTGTTTCCGTTGTCATTCTTCTGTGGTGCATTCCGAGAAAGTCAAATCCCTCTTTTCCGTCCCACATGCTGACTATCTTTGTTTTCACTGGATGTAGCTTTAAATCCAGTTTTACCATGATATACTGCAATAAATTCAGTGCGTGATTTGCACTTTTCTTATTCTTGCAAATGATTACCGTATAACTGTTATATTTTGTTATCAAATTCTCTGTAAACCCTTGAAAACACTGGATTTGTCGCAGGTGAGCTTTCCCTTATTGTTTCCCTTGTGTTATATCTTCCCATATAAGTTTACGAACTCTGATAAGGGAAAATACAAGGGCAAGAAAATTATATAAAACAGTATAACACAAAATAAAAGTGACATGGTGAACTGATTGAAATGCTTCTGATTTTTGAAACTGATGATTGAGCGATAAGGAGATAAGATACGATGAGAACAATATTTGCAGAATACAATCCACAGTGCAACAGTATTGATGTTTATACCAGTGCAGGCTATATGCTTCGCATTGACTGTTGGGAAGCAGAAAAGAATTTAAGAACCACACCCGGATCAGATTGTGCTTTGACGTTTCTTGCAATTGATGAACCATTAGAATATGCAAGGTTATATCTTGATGGAAATTTGCAGATGTGGGTAGATGCAGAAGATTCTTTAGAACTTTAATAGTTAAAAGGCATAGGGTAGATATTCGTAGCAGCAGACATTGTAGGAATATGTATAAACTGGCATGTATGCGGTGCTGTGGGAAAGAATCTGTCCTTATCTGCCTGATAGAGCGAGTCGGTGGCAGTCTTATCCGCTCATCTATGAGCCGTTTTTCATCCTCCGTGACATAAAAATTCATCTAGATATTCCGTTTTCGGTTCGCCATGCACTGTCTCCGTTCTTCATAAGAGTTTGGGATTATCCTAACAAGCATTCTTCATTTTCGGGCAAGAAACCTGAAAATACGAAAAATCGCAAGCGTGTATTCGCTTGCTGTGCTTTCCATCGAAGCCTTACCTTCTATTTTCTATCTACTAAATACTACAATCTGGAAAATGGTAAAATGGCTATATCCGTAAAGAAAAGCAGAAAAATGCCACGACTGAAACTCCGTTGTAGAGTGATCTGTCGTGGCATTACATTGTGAATTTATTTTTGCTGAGCCATTTTCCGATATTCAATCGGCAGGAGGCCTGTACTCTTGCGAAATAATTCCGCAAACCGGCTAGAAGTAGAGTAACCGATCATTTCCGCAATCTGTCCCATTGTGAAATCCGTATCGATCAGCAAATGCTCTGCCTGGCTCATGCGGCGCTGTTGAATGTACTCTGTGATCGTGCAGCCTTGCAGCTGCTTAAAAGATGTTTTCAGCTTAGTGGTTCCCATACAGGCGATTTTTGCAAGACGTTCTAATGGAATATCAAAAGCATAGTGGTCATTGAGATAAGCAATCACATTTTTCAGTTGCGCCACATCCTGCTCGGACAAACGTTTCTCTTTACGGGACAGAATTTTTTTCTGTTCTTCCACGACAAGAGATACGGCCTCGGCTACTTTCGCTTCATAGAATAATCCTGCGGCAATCCCATCCCCACGGTAGACCTTTACTTCATGGAGCAATTTAGCCATAGCTGGGAAATCTGTTGTCTGATCGATCTGCCGGAAAGCTGCAAGCGGGCTGATATAATCCCCTGGATATTGCTTTTGGAGATAATCCTCATAGTATGCCGGCATGACTTCGATACCGATGGAACGGATGGGGATTTTTTTGTGGATCAGCGCCTTGTATGGCTTATAACCGCCGATAAAGGCTTTAATACATCCGGCAGACATCCGCCGATAGGGATTTAATTCCTCCCCGGAGATAGATTCATACTGGGTAATGCTTAAGGCTTCTGGCAGGTTAAATTCCATGAAGAAATCTTCGTGAAAATAGAAATCGTGGATTTTAATGTCGTACAGGTCTTTTTTCGCATAGACCCAGTAAAGGCCTTCCCCAAATTCAGGCGATAACCGCCAGCATTGTCCGGCAGAATTGAAGCGGTTATTGCTATCTACCGGGATAAAATGGTTATCTGTTAAAAGCGGCTCATAGTAATCCGCAATAATGCTATTGTTCAAATGACGGCCTCCTTTGAAACGATTGGACGGAGCTTTGCAATGAAAGGACGAAGATGCCCGGAACGTATTGCAGACCGCCCGGAAAGTTAGTATCATATAGACCGTGGTTAGCAGCAACTAATCATAATATAACAGATTTCAGGCGGTAGGTCAACCGTTCTTGAAGCAGGAGGAAAAAATATGAGTAATCAAGTAAATGCAAAGGCAGGATTGTCCGTCAAGGACTTAGTAACAACAGGGATTTTCACCGCACTTTTGTTCGTATTCATCATGGTGGGTGGCGTCTTTTTTGCTACCAACCCGATGCTGACCTTTTTCATGCCCGCCGGGAGTGCTCTGCTTGCCGGGCCGGTTTATCTGCTGATGATCGCAAAAGTACATAAGCGCTGGAGTATCACGATCATGGGCGTTATAATGGCCATCATCTGGTTTGTCACCGGTATGCACTGGGCGTTTGCGCTGGGCTATCTCATTATGGCCGTCGTAGCGGATTTTGTCGCCGGTACAAAGCAGTACAAGAGCAAGAAAATCAACAGCCTGTCCTATATCCTTTTCTCCCTGGGCGGAACAGGGTCGTACCTTGTTTTCTTCGCTGATCCCCAGGGCTGGGCACAGACCATGTTGGGAAATGGAACCGAGCAAAGCTATATCGACACCATGCAGGCGACCGCAAACGCGGGAATCTTTATCGCCATGTTTGCCGCTCTCCTTGTAACAGCTTCTATCAGTGCATTTGTGGGCTGCAAAATGCTGAAGAAGCAGTTTGAAAAAGCAGGTATTACAGCATGATGGGTAACACCGTCCAGAAAGGGCTTTGGCTTGACCCGCGGGCCAAGCTCTTTCTTATTTTAATGTGCGTACTGTGTTCCATGTTCGCACCTTCCCTTTCGTATCAGTTTGCACTTGTCCTGCTGATTGCTGTATTGGGAGTGCTTTGCGGAAAGTGGAAATATTCCATAAAAGGGGTCTGCTTTTATGCCGTGGTCTGTGTACTGACGGTCTGGATCATGGCGGCCATGACGGGGACGCTACGGACCATGTTTGTTGCGTTCCTTGGACTGTACCATAAAGTTTATGCTTGTGGGATGCTGGCAGGGATTGTCCTGTCCACAACGAAAGTCAGCGAGTTTTTATCTGCCATGAACCGCATCCATGCCCCGAAAAAATTTGTCATCACATTTGCGGTCATGCTGCGCTATATTCCAACTATCCAGGAGGACTGGCATTTTGTTAAGGACGCCATGCGGATGCGGGATGTATCGCCCTCCCTGGGCGGATTCCTTTCCCATCCGGGGATGACGGTAGAGTGTATTTATGTGCCGCTGATGATGATGGCCTCCAAAGCAGCGGACGAGCTTTCCATTGCCTCTGTTACTCGCGGGATTGAGAATCCCAATCCCCGGACCTGCCTTGTCCAGATAAAATGCGGGATTGCAGATTGGATGGCGATGTTGATTGCTGTTGCTTTCTTTATTTTTGAATTATGTATGCGGGGAGGTGTGACCGGGTGATTGAATTTGAAAATGTATCATTTTCTTATGAGGGACAGGAGCATGGCGGTCTGCATGGAATCAGCCTGAAAATTGCAGACGGGGAATGTGTCTTGTTCTGTGGCCGTAGCGGGTGTGGAAAAACAACGGTCACAAGGTTGGTAAACGGCCTGATTCCACAATTTTACCAGGGAGAACTTCAAGGGCGTGTGCTGGTGGACGGACAGGAAATCAGCAACCTGCCCATGTATCAGATCGCCGCAAAGGTGGGCTCCGTCTTTCAGAATCCCCGGACGCAGTTTTTCAATGTGGATACGGACAGTGAGATTGCGTTTGGAATTGAAAATGAAGCCAGGCCGGTAAAGGAACTGGAGGAACGGGTAGAACAGACAACAAAAGATTTGCATATTGAAAAGCTACGGAACCGCAATATTTTTGAATTGTCTGGTGGGGAGAAACAGAAAATCGCGTTTGCGTCTGTCTATGCCATGAACCCGGAAATCTATCTGCTGGACGAACCATCCTCGAATCTGGACATGGCTTCCATCCAGGAATTGAAAGAACATCTGCGGCTGATAAAAAGCCAGGGGAAAACCATTTTGATTGCGGAGCACAGACTCTATTATCTGATGGAGCTGGCAGATCGCATTGTTTATCTGGAAGATGGAGAAATAGCAAGGATTTTCACGCCGGAGGAATTTCTCCGGCTGCCCGAAACCGAACGGGAACACATGGGGCTGCGGGCGGTTGATCTGGCAAGGGTGCTCCCTCCGGCCAGTCATCCGCCTATTTCCTCTCCCACATTAGCACTCCATGATGTTACTCTGCGCTATAAAAAACGGACGATTCTACACCAGATTGCTCTTTCTGCGGCAAAGGGGGAAGTCATTGGGGTGGTCGGTCATAATGGAGCCGGAAAGACCACGTTTTCTCGCGCCCTGTGTGGGCTTCATAAAGACTGTGAAGGCGCGTTCCTTTGGGACGACCAGCCGATGGAACACAAGGCGAGGTTGAAACGCTCTTATATGGTTATGCAGGATGTGAACTATGAATTGTTTGCGGAGAGTGTGGGGGCAGAATGTTCCTTCGGAATCCGAAACCCGGATCAAGATTTAGTAGAGGAAACCATGAAGGAATTGGGGCTTACAGCCTACCGGGAAAGCCATCCCAACACGCTTTCCGGTGGACAGAAGCAACGTGTGGCTGTGGCAGTCAGCATGATCTGTGGAAAAGATTTGCTGGTGTTCGATGAACCCACCAGCGGCCTGGACTTTGACAGCATGGCGCAGGTGGCAGGTCTGATAAAACGGTTATCCGAACAGGGGAAAATCATTTTTATTGTCACCCACGATTTTGAATTTGTCTGCCGTACCTGCTCCCGTGTCCTGCATTTTGATGAAGGGGAAATGCCGGATGACATCCCTGTTGTGATGGATTCCCTTCAAAAGCTCCGGGAACTGTTCTCTGTTTCAGAGAGAAAGGAGATGTGAAGTGATGAAACAGAAAAAAGAAAACTGGATTGCACTGCTGCTTCAATGGGCCGGTGAGCAAAAAATCTGGCTGCTGCTGGCAATCCTGCTGGCCATGGCAAGCGGCCTGTGTATCATTGTCCCGTATATCGGGATTTATCGCCTGATGGATGCCGCTTTCCAGCATATCTGCACAAAAGAGCTTGTCGTACAGACGGTAATGATGATCTCCGTTTCTGTGGCCCTGCGCTTTGTTTTATTCGGGTGTTCCGGTGTGGCGGCCCATAAAGGTGCTTACGGTGCTTTGTTCAAGGTGCGCTGCATGGTGGCGGAACATCTGGCAAAAGTCCCCCTTGGTACATTGAATGAGCGGCGGACCGGGGATATTAAAACGGTTCTGAATGAAGATATTGAAAAGCTGGAGTTGTTTTTAGCCCATAACCTTCCAGACCTTGTGTGCTATATGGTAGGGCCGGTAGCAATTTTCATTTATTTGATGACAGTAAATATCCCATTGGCACTGGTTTCCCTGGTGCCGTTGATTTTGGCCGTTGTGGTAATGGGGGTTATGTTTCGGAATACGGACGGTTTGATGGACCGGGCGAACCGATCCATTACAACGCTCAATTCCGTTATGATCGAGTATATCAGCGGCATGAAACTGATTAAAGCGTACAACATGGGGAGCAAATCGTTCCAGAAATTTTCCGGTGCGATCCAGGAAGAGAATGCCATGTGGAATGAAACCTCCCGGAGAATGGGGCCTCCTTATGCAACCTTTGTGGTTCTGATTGAATGTGGGATGCTGCTGATGGTTCCCCTGGGCGGGATGTTCTTTCTGAAAGGCTCCCTGGCGGCCAGTGCATTTTTGCTGTTCGTCTATGTCGGCTCCATGTATCTGACGGAGATCCGGCCTTTACAGGAATTGGGGACAAACTTTGCAAATGTCCTGGGCGCCATTACCAAAACAAAAGAAATATTGGATGTTCCTGTTTATGAAGGCGGAAAGGACTTCCCGAAAAACCATGAGATTGAACTTAAGAATGTACGTTTTTCCTACGATGGGAAAACGGATGTCCTGCAAGGCGTCAACCTCAAGATCAGGGATGGGGAGCGCATGGCACTTGTGGGACAGTCCGGCGCGGGCAAGAGTACCGTGATTGAACTGATCTCCCGGTTTTATGATGTGCAGGAGGGGGAGGTGTTGATTGGCGGTATCAATGTGAATGAACTGAACTACGATACCATTCTGAAGAATATTGCCATTGTATTTCAAAAGACATTCCTTACCCGTGACAGTGTCCTGGAAAACATCCGCATGGGTTCAGACGCCAGCCTGGAGGAAGTACGGGCTGCCGCCAGGGAGGCGCAGATTGATGACTTCATCATGTCACTGCCAGATGGTTATGACACAAAGGTAGGCAGCTTCGGCTCCCGTTTCTCTGGTGGAGAAAAACAGCGGATCGCCATTGCAAGGGCAATCCTGAAAAATGCCCCCATCCTGATTCTGGACGAAGCGACAAGCGCCTCTGACCCGGAAAATCAGATGGAAATTGATAAGGCCATCCAGAACCTCTGTAAAGGCAGGACGGTCATTGTGGTAGCGCACAGGCTGAGTGCCCTGAAAATGTGCGACCGTGTGGCTGTGGTAGAGAACCATACAATTACCAATGTCGGCACCCATGAGGAAGTACGGAAAGAGAACGCTTACTATCAGAAAGCATGGGAGGACTACGAAACAGCTCGGGGAATTACTTATCAACTGGAAGGAGGCGGGCAGAATGAATCCGAATAACGTATGGAAGAAGAACAGGGAGTTTTATATTGGCGTTGCCGGGACGGTTCTGGAGGGGTTGCTCTCTGGCAGTTTGTTCATGCTGCTTTATTCCGTCATGCGGTTTTTATGGGATGGTCAGTTTGACATGAATCGTATACTGGTACTAACGGGTATTATCGCTGTCATCTTCCTGTTCCGCATTTTGATATACAGCTATGGCTATACCAAAGCACAGATCGGCGGTGCCAGAGTCAGTAAAAATATCCGCCTGTTTATGGGCGACCATCTCAAGCGTATCCCGCTTTCCCGGTTTACGAGGGGGCAGACTGGCGATTATATTAATACAATTACCAGTGATGTAAATAATTATGAAAAAATTCTGACGCATAAGATTGGGGACATTGCAAAGAATTTTGCCTTGTCGCTGATGCTGATCGTTTTTGTGATGACGATTTACTTTCCTGCCGGATTGATTCTACTGACTGCTGACTTGCTTTTGATTCCCGGATTATGGCTTTCCTTCCGGCAGGTAGCGAAATATGGAAAAGAGAAGAACGATATTTGTGCGGAGAATGTCAGCAGCATTGTGGAGTATGTATCCGGTATCCAAACTTTCCGGGCCTATGGCGTTGGGGGTCTGAAAAACAAAACCGTGATCCATGCCATGCAGGAGTTTAGCAGGATCAGCTTTGTGTATGAAGCAAAGGTTCTCCCGATTGGTGCGGGATTCGGTATTTTGAGCTGGCTGTCCTGTCCGGTTGTGATCTGGACGGTCTATGGCCCCTGGGCAGCCGGAACTTTAGATACCGTGTCCTATCTTTTGATTTGTATGCTACCTTTGTTCTGTGCAAAGCTGGCAAATTCCATTTTTGTAGACCTCACCAGCTATAAGAATCTGATGATCTCGAAAAATAAAATCATGGCTGTGATGAAGGAACCGGAAGAAACCGGCAGCATGAAGTCGTTGCAGGCAGCCTCCCATGAGATTGTATTTGACCATGTGGACTTTTCTTATGTTCCCGGGGAACCGGTGTTAAAACAGGCTTCCTTTACTGTGCCGAATCAGAAGCTGACCGCCATTGTGGGGGATTCCGGCTCCGGCAAGTCTACCATACTGAACCTGATTGCAAAATACTATGAAGTATCTGGCGGCACGATTTCCATAGGGGGCAGACCGATCAATCATGTAGCTGCGGAACGGGTATTAGACCAGATTTCTATGGTGGATCAGGATGTGTTCCTGTTTGATGATACGGTGCGGGAGAATATCCGCTATGCCCGCCCGGATGCTACGGACGCAGAAATTAAAGCGGCCTGCCGGGAGGCAAACTGTGACGGCTTTATCCGCAAGATGGAGAAAGGTTATGATACGCCGATTGGGGAAAATGGTAATCTCCTGTCTGGCGGTGAACGTCAGCGCCTTTCCATAGCACGTGCCATTTTGAAAAACAGCCCAATCCTGCTGCTTGACGAGGCAACGGCCTCCCTAGACATTGAGAATGAACTGGCGGTAAAACAGGCGATTGCAAACCTGCTGAAAGAGAAAAAAACCGTGGTGATGATCGCACATACCCTGTCCATCGTAAAAAATGCCGATCAGATTCTGGTGGTTTCCGATGGTCGGATCACCGAAGCTGGTACGCACAAAGAATTGTTAGCAAAGGACGGAAAGTACGCTGCCATGTGGAATGCAGAACAGCAGTTTTCGCATTTTCGATATGAACAGGTTCACAAATCTTGATGCTAACGGAAATATTCGCTGGAATAAAATAGAGTAAGCGATGAATAACCACCCGTGTACGACTTCCAGGAGACCTCAGATAGGAAGGTCCCCTCGATTTTCCGGCAGTATTTTTTCTGTATCTGTTATTCCTGAACAATTTTCCTTTATGAATTCACTCCACGGCATCAGCTGCTTTATGCCTGCGGGCTCATTTTTATAGTCCGGCATATACAGCAAGAGTGTATAGAGATATTGATAAATGTTCAGGTTGTTTGCCTTGGCTGTTTCAATCAGGCTCATGACGATTGCGCTTGCATTTGCACCGTCAACTGTATCATGAAACAGAAAGTTTTTCCTCGCTGTTGCGTAAGACTTTGCCCTCCGTTCCGCTGCGTTGTTTGAAATCTCACATCTTCCATCAAGAAGATAGTTCATCAGTGTTTCTTTGTGGTTGAAGGCATAGTTTACTGCTTTTTCAAGTTTGCTTCCGCCTGTCGGATTCAGGCTTCCCAGCCATGACCAGAATTCATTCCATATTTCCGGTTCCTTTTCCTGGCGTTTCTGTTTCCGTTCCTCTGCAGGCAGTTCCTTATAGCAGCGTTCCAGGAAAAACAGACGGTTGCAGAAAGCTACTCCTTTTTCTGCCGGAAGAAGGCCGTTATCATCTGACATTCCGGAAGAAGGCTCTTTTAGTTCCTCTTCTGAATTGATATCCAGAAGCTTCAGCTTTTTCCGACGTCCTGTCGGGACAGCTTCATAAAACTTCCTGCGGCAGTGTGCCAGGCAGCATACCAGAACCACATCTTCAATCCTTCCATATGCGGAATAACCGTCACAGTGCAGCAGCCCTTTGAATCCGGACAGGAATTCGATCGGGTTTTCCCCGCCTCTGCCGGGCCGGTAATCGTAAAGCACGATCCCCGGAAGCCCATCGCTTTCACTCAGATAGATCCACATATTATGTGACTAGTTACATAATATGTGGGTCTACCGGTCAGGCTTCATGTATCCGGAACGTCAGATCATCCTTTATGAATACCAGAAGACACGGAATGCTTCACATCCCCGGAACTTTCTGAAAAATTATACCGGGATCTGTGTTACGGATGGATATCAGGTATACCATACCCTGGAAAAGGAACGGGAAGACCTGAGGATTGCCGGCTGCTGGGTTCACTGCAGGCGGAGATTTCATGAGGCGTTGGAAGTCATACCAAAGGCACACAGGGAAGAATCCATCCTGTATTTATTCATGAAACAGATACAAGCCATCTACCGGGAAGAGGGAAAGTTGTCCGGTATTCCGGCAGAGGAACGGCTCACCCAGCGTCAGCTGGTGGTAAAACCACTGGTGGATGCTTTCTTTGCGTACCTGAAGCAGAACGAAGCAAAGGTTCCCAAAAGCGGAAAAACAAGGGAAGCATTTACTTATGCTTTAAATCAGGAATGGTATCTTCGGGTGTTCCTGGATGATGGTGATGTTCCGATAGACAACAATGCCAGTGAACGGGCAATCCGTGGTTTCTGTATTGGAAAAAAGAACTGGGAGATGATTGACACAGTCAATGGAGCTACAAGTTCCGCAATCCTTTACAGCATAGCGGAAACCGCAAAAGCGAATAACCTGAAACCATTTGACTATTTTGAATACCTGCTGGCTGAGATTCCAAAGCATACAGATGATCAGAATACAGACTTTCTTGAAGAACTTTTGCCCTGGTCCAAAACATTGCCAGAACATATCCGGAAACCTAAGAAGGCAGACGATTAACGGCCGCTAAAAGCGGCCTGATATTTGTCAAGGTACTTGGGTTCTACCGTTTACGCCTAACATAATGCCCGCAGCGCAGAGAATGTATTTGCGATCGTTTCCCTAGCTGCCCTGTTTGAGATATCAGGCTGGATTCCGTTCATCCGGATTGTGATGACAGTATCAGGATGAATCCCCTCTCCACCTGCTGTTTAGGTTGGCGGGATACAGAATTTCTGCTCTGCGAAAGAAACCGGAACAACTTCCTGTTTCTGGGGAAGCGTATCCTCCCGTTCCGTGATTTCACATGCCTTGGCCCGCAGGCGGCGTATATGATAATAAAACTTGCTTGGCTGGATATGATGCTCTTCGCACCAGATTTTATCCGAAAGACCGCTGGTACGGCACTCATGAATAATATTTAGCCATTCCTCATCAGATCGGCGCGGATGTCTTTTCAAAGTAAATCACTCCCTAATTATAAGAATTATTTGGAGTGTTTTTTTACACAGGACCTTAATGATGTGAAGTAAAATAGTCCGAATAGTAAAGTCACATAGAAGATGTATAGAAGTTCCACTCCATGAGAGAATTATCTTATGAAAAAAGAAAACTGTCTAAACGGTGGGTTATTCATCGCTTACGTTCTTTTTTCTTGCATTGTTTTGCTTCTCCTATGTGTATTTTTGTGTAAAGGAAAAAGGACAATAAATAAAAAATGTATAGTGCAGTGGAAACACTATACATTTCAAAAATTTCTTTTTCGCTAAACATACTTTGGGATTCTGGAAATATACTGTATGCAACACGTCCGGATAAATAAATTGAGATAATTTTGTCTTAAATCATGGTTGGAAGGTATTTTTTTATTTCTTCCAAAATAAAGCAAGCAGACTCATATTGTTTAGCAGCATCCTCTGCTGATGCGATGTAGAATTCACTGTAATCGCTATCTTCTCGGACTGTTTTAATCCTTCCCAGCCTTTTTCCTACTTCTCTTGATACCTTTCCTGATGCTACGTACGTTTTGTTAAAATATGCTACAGCATCTTTATGTCTTTTAAAGTCTACTCCTTCAATGGCCAGCACAGCCTTTACTGCATAAAAGGCAACATAATAAGAACGGTTAATACAGTCCTTATATAGATGATATTCCAGGCACATTTTAGCAGCTGTCAGAGTTTCTTCCGCTTGTTCCATGCGGTATACAGAAAGAGCTTGTCGTTTTTCATTATCCATTAACTACGATCCCCTCCTGTTCTACATTATAATAATAAGGAAGATCATTCTTCCAATAGTTAAAATGATCTATATTTTTTATAACTGGTGAAATATCTACCCTGTATTTCATAAGATATTCGAATGCGCAATCTGAAACCTGATCATAAAATGAGTTTATTTTATCCACAGGAGTATTTACCAAAACCATTACATCTATGTCTGAATTCTGGTTATAATCACCCCTTGCATAAGAGCCATATAAGCGAACCATACGAAAATCATCTTTAAAAATGTTTCTCATATCTCGCTCAAATTCTTTTAATATAGTTGAAAGTTCTCTTCTACGCATATAGTCACCTTCTCCCATTTTTTGGATACTTTAATTATAATCCTTCCCATATAGATTGCAAGACTATAATTTTTGTAAACAAGAAAAAAGGCTACTTAGAATTCAACCTAAATTTTTGCTTCACGTTCAGTGTAACCATATTTTTCTGCAATGTCTCTGTTTGATTCGAAATAAAAATATTTTAGAACGAATATTCTTTGGCTCACCTTTTGTTCCCGAAAAAAAGACTGACCAATTTTCTAATCTCTTCATCGTTTCTGTCAGAAGCATACTTTTCATTCGGCAATATGCCCGTAAATTCATCTAGTGCGATAATTACTTTAGCTGACCGCTTTTTTGCTTTTTAGATACCTTGAGGTATCTATAGAAATCATTTCTGGCAACTTTAGCAACATGAGCCCTAAAATTGACTGACTGTGTAGGTGGATTTTGTTCCATATTCCTAAATATGTGTCATTCAGTCATCGTCCCATTGGAAACTTCAATTATCGTTGTCTCACTCTGTCGAAAAACAACTTTTCCTATCGAAGCTAAGAGTTCGCTATTGATTTCTCCATATTTCTCATACTCACAGCTTCCGATGAATAAATAAGAAATCTTATACTTTTCTATCAAAGATTTTATTTGATCAGCGTTGCTTGAAGTGTATATGGTCTGTACGTCCTCTTTTCTCTGGTTTTCTTCTTCCAGATCATTTCTCCACAGCCATTCATGCACATACCAGCCTAAAACCGTTGGCAGTCCTGTCATTGCAGAAACACGGTTATCATAATCCTGGTAACTGTCACCGCTGGCTTCCAGAATGATAGGCTGGCCTTCGACGTTATCATTCAGCCAGCGGATCGCAGCGGCGTCATCGGAAATTGCAGTTTCCAGATAATTTGTTGCATTTAGTGTCTGATATGCATTTCTTTTCGGGAATCCGGTAAACCAATGGGTGATCGCATTTTCCAGGTAGCCGCAGGTTGAGATCAGAACAAGGATCGCAATGATCCCTGTCAGGGACTGAAGCCTTGGACACCTCAGAAGCCCTTTACACATGACAGTACTGTCAGCGCCATTGCATCTTTTTATCCTGTTTACTGTAAAGAATACCAATATATACGCCATCATAATCCCAAACATGATATACGCCTGATAAGTGAGCTTGAACATAGTGTTAGCTCTTGGGGCTGTTTTTTCATAAATGTCCCGTACATAAACAAACTCAGGAATAAAAATCAGCCCTATAGCACAAAGTACAAGAACCAGGCCATACAGATCCGGATACTTTATACTGTAAAAAAAGCTCCAGAATTTTTTCTCTGGAAATGTCCCTATGCTTTTCAGAATCCCGATAACAAATGGCACGCAGACCAGAAGCGGGAATGCCCATAATACACAGAACTGGTAAAAAGCGGTATGTATTTTTACGATTCCAATTCCCTGGACCATTACATTTTCAAAAGTCAAATGAAATGGAAGGGATGCAAGAAACGCAGCCGCCAGCAGTTCAACCCACTGTATCACACTCCATTTCAACGCCTGACTTATAAAAGAGCCGGAGGAATGACGTTTCAAATTTCCAAAGAGCAATGTCCCGCAGATCACAACGTAGTAGATCATAAAATCCCATGTATTGGAAAAAAGGAACATTCCCAGAAGCAGCCCAAGGAGTCCGATCTCTCTCTGCCTCCAGCTTTTTCCTGAGTTTGTCTTCATCCAGGAATAAAGGATTCCCAGTACCGTCAGGACCAGAAAGACATTGATCACATGGGCATGAAGATCTCCCAGAACAAAAGAATAAGATGGAAACTCATGGATTGTCTCATCACCGGTCACAGCCGGATCAAAGCCGATATAGCGGGTAGAACTTGGGAACCAGTAATCTGTTTTTATTTTCAGGAGCCTGAGGATGATCCCATAGATAATATAGTGGAGATTTCCACTCATGGACACTGCCATCCCTGCCAGAATACCGCCAAGACAGAAAGACCATTCTCTCCCAGTCCTTAATTTGTCCTTCAGCATCTGACGCACCAGACTAAAAGGAAGAAGAAAGGCAAAAGCAGCAACCATGGTCCTCATCAGATTATAAGTGACCTCTACATTTGTTCCGGTCAGCTTCGTAAGGAATACGGCAAGATACTGTCCGCCATAATAATAATTAAAGGGCTTTCCGGCATACCACATATCCTGGGCTGGCAGAGTGGTACTTCTCATCATGGCCTGCATGAAACCAAAATCCATATATTTTTCCGTCCCATGGGCTGCTGGATGGAATCCGGCCAAATATGTCCAGAAAAGGAACACCAGGAAAAACAGAATCTCTTCCCGGTAGACCAGGGCTGCCTGTTCCCATGGAAGTGAATCCGGGAACCTGTTCTTACATTTGATTCCATATAAAAGACTTCCAAGGCAGCAGATAACCGTGAGGATCACACAGGTGATTCCTGTAAATGGAGAGATCTTCAGACAAGCCAGTAGCCATTGTACATATCCGCATACCGCAACCGCCAGTACCTTGGAAAACATCCAGCCGTTATCATCAAATCCTCGAAACATCCTGGATGTTACCGGCATAAATACCAGTCCCAACAGAAACAGCATCTCCCACCAGGTTAAAAATGCAAAGAAATCAGAACCCAGGAGCCAGTAAGCAGTGCCTGCCAATAAAACAACCGGGGCAATCTTTATCAAATAAATTCGTTTCGCATTCAAGCCAGTATCCTTCCTTTTCCTGTTTTTATTATTCCTGAGTTAGAATATCATTTTTTTCAAGCGTTCCTGTAAATATGGAATATGCTCCCGTTATCTTGCAGCTGCCGGAAATTTTCCCTTCATATTCAACCGCTACAAGATCTCCTGTCTTGATCTCCCCACTTTCACTCCATCTTTTTACCCTTATGTCATCTGTATATACCTTATATTCTTTTCCGGCTTTGGGGTTCCTACATAAAGCTGTATTATCAACTATCATATATCCATTTCCAATTTCCGTGACAGTTCCGGATATGGTTGGCGCACTGCTGCTGGATTTTGTTTCCGTGGAATGCTTTTGTACGTAACGGATGATTTGTCCTGCTGCTTCTTTTCCAATGAAATAGCTGTATTCATAGTCTAAAATATTGGTTGCGAAATAGCCGTCTTCAGAAATGTAGATCACCCGGTTATAAACACCCAGCGTTTCCGAGGTTGCAGTGAAAGCGAGATAAATACGGTTCTCTCTTTCAAAGAAATCACTTGTATTATCAAGTTTTGCATCACTGCGGCCCGCAAGGATCTGCCAGATCTCATCATCATTATCCAGCAAAAGTTCCTCTTTTTCCTCATAATTTTCACATTTTGTCACGTAGTTTAACTCTATATTTTGAGAAAGACCATACAGTTCCAGCAACTTCCCTAAAGTATCTGGAGCAGTGCTTTCATCAGCTGCATAAACATAAAATCCGTCTTCATTCCCTGCAGCAATCATCAGTTCTTCTGATATTCCATGAATCTTCCGCACCTCAAATGTTTCCGTATATTTTTTTTCGGTATCAGGATCAAGGCCTTCTGCTATACAGGAGCCAATCTCATCCCCTAGTGCATCTGTGTGGATTGGATTCTGGCTTTTTACGGTAAACTGTTTTCCATTAAACTTAATAGCAGGATACTTTTCAGCTGCAGTCTTGTATTTCCATGGCCATTCTATGGCTCGTTCTGTTTTAGAAACATGATATTTATATTTGCTTTCAGCTGTTGCGTCATTCTTTAAAAGATGCGGAATCAAAATACCTGCGATTACAAATAGGGTAAGACAAGCCGCAGCCGTCATCCATTTCATTACAGGATTATGCCTTTTCTTTGGCGGTGCTTCCAGTGTAGCAGTGATAAGCTCATTATCAATATAACCAATGGCATCTGCAATTTTGGGTATGTTCATAGATAGATTTCCTCCTTGATCAGATATTCTTTTAATTGGGCTCTGGTGTGAGCCAGCATATGTGTTACTTTGCGTTCAGTAAAACCACATCTCTCTGCAATAGCTATGTTAGATTCAAAATAAAAATATTTTAGAAGAAACACTCTCCGGACCACTTCTTTTTGTTTATTAAGAAAAATACTGATTGATTTTCCAATCTCTTCGTCATTCCTGCTCGGAGCATACCTTTCATCTGGCAGTATATCTGCAAGTTCATCCAATGCCATAACCATATCAGCGGATCGTTTTTTAGCTTTTTGTTTTCTAAATTTATCTATGGAAATACTTCTGACAATTTTGGAAATATAAGCCTTAAAGTTATCCGGCCTTGTAGGTGGAATTTTGTTCCACACTCCTAAATATGTGTCATTCACACACTCTTCCGAATCCTGGAGGTTATTTAGGATATTATAGGCAATTTTATGACAAAGTTTTCCATATTTTATATCTGTTTCCTTAATTGCCTGCTCGTTTCTTTCAAAATAGAGTTCTATGATTTTTTTATCGTCTATGATATTCCCCTCCTCAAAAATGTTCTCAATTATAAAGTCGGCTTTTTTTGATGGGCGTCTCAAAAAATTTATATTTTTTTGAATTATAGCATAGAAAAAAGAGAACAGCTTTAGCCATTCTCTTTTTGTCATCTGAATCCAAATTTTTTTTATCAAGAATACCAATTTTCTACTGCTTTTCTTGATTTCGAATCTCCTTAATCAGCTCTACTGCATTTTCTGCATCATCAGTTTTTACGAATATATCCATTCCATATATTCCAAAGCCAGGTGCCCCA
The DNA here is from genome assembly GCF_015668065.1 of Ruminococcus sp. 1001713B170207_170306_F1. Lineage (NCBI taxonomy): Bacteria > Bacillati > Bacillota > Clostridia > Eubacteriales > Oscillospiraceae > Ruminococcus > Ruminococcus sp. 1001713B170207_170306_F1. Next base: position 83,478 of record NZ_JADPEX010000013.1, read on the forward strand.
TGCATCGCAACATTCGCACTTGCCTCCTGTGAAAAAGCCATTATTCCATTTTGTCTTAACATTTCCATGAGTTGTTCCGTTTCTATTATATTTTGTGCATTGTAAATCTTGATATATTCCATCTTAGATAATGGTGAAATTTCTTTTATATTTTGAGTATTTGTTGGATTTTGTTTCTTTTTCCGATTGATAAATGTCAGAATTCTAAGAATAATAAATGCGACAATAGTAATACCGATCCAAAATTCAAAAGCTAATCGTGTTATCTGTGTTTCTGTAGCTCCCATTCTTAACAAGCATACGCCATAGAGGAAAGCAAAAATTCCTGAACATAATACGCTGGTAAGAAAATCCCTCCATACAGTAGTATTTTGGGGCAAACATTTATCCCATATTCCATTGTATATCATAATAGTTGCATACAGGATTCCTCCGGCTAAAACACTTACTGTCTCTCCTAAAATAAAACGAATATTTATTGTCAATAACATTTGAATAATAATTGCCATTACACCAATCACAAACATTGATGCAAAGGCAAGATTTCCAGCCTGTAGTGCTTTTCGTTTTGTCCATTCTTCATACATTGCAACTTTGTCCAAAGTTTCTCTCATCTCTTTATTCATAGCCTGGCTCCTTTCTCCATCCAGGAGCTCTCTCATTTCAACATCGTAATATTCAGCAAGCTCAACAAGTATGCTAAGATCTGGCATATTTGTTCCTGTTTCCCATCTGGAAACTGTTCTTGCAGACACTCTGAATTTCTCAGCAAGCTGCTCTTGTGTCAGATTCTTTTCCTTACGACATTGCTTTAAAAAAGCTCCGATCTTTTTTGTGTCCATGTCTCTACCTCTCTTCCACTTACAGTTTACCAATATGTAACAAAATTACCACGACATAAAATGAGAATCCACGAATTTTCAACCAGACATTGTATGTCTACGATATTCAAAGTTACTTTCAACATCAAAAGTTGCTTTATGGTCATTCAAAATTATCAATCCTTCTTTTCAGCTTTAGGTTTATGATAGGCCATTTATATAAATTATCGTATTTTTTACTCTCCGGTCCAGCATTTTTTTCTGCAAACTGGAGGTATATCAGCCTTTCTTGTGAGTAGCAAAGTATTCTTTCAAAACAATCAGTGCTTCCTCTCTCAAAATGCCTGATTACAGTTTTATTATTCTGCTATGATTTTATGTAGTTTTATTAGTATGCAATACCACACTACAGTGCAGACAACCGTTCAAAAATATATTCCTTCTCTGATGACAAGTCTTCTCTAAACCTATAGCCCAGTCTGTTAAATTCTTGTATATCAGCTGGATTTTCAATCCCTCTTTCTGCCATAAATCTGACCATTTCGCCGCGGGCCATTTTTGCATAAGTACCTTTTGTTACCAGCTTTTCTCCGGATAATTCACAAAATGTAATCGTTATATACGTATCTTTTGGTGACAGATATTTTTCTATGCATTTCGAATATTCTTTTGATGCCAGATTAATAATGATCCGGCTGTCATCAATAACGGACTGATATAGCAGATCTCCCCAATAGTCATATAAATTTCGGGTATTTCCTATTGTAACCTTTGCCTGCATTTCCAGGCGATATGGTTTCACACCGTCCAGTGGCTTTAAGCTTCCATAAAATGCGGATAAAATTCTCAGATGCTTTTGGATATACTCAAACTGTCCGTCTTCAAACACTGCTGGTGCCATATACTGGAATGCAATTCCTTCATAAGACAAAATAGCTGGAGTAAGCATGTGATAAAGATCCATATTTTCTAATCTGTCAAAGTTCTGCCTGGCAATCTTGTCATTACATTTCCAGATTGCTTTCAGTTCCTCTTTTTCCAGGCTCTTCATCCAACTCAGTATCTTCGTTGTCTTATCAAGAAAATCCGGCATTCCTACGGGTGCTATGCTGTCCGTATCCGTAACCATCTTTTTTGCCGGTGATAATATAATCTTCATCACGCCAATTCCTTCAGCATATTTTCAGGATCATCTGCTGCTTTCACTTTATCATTTGCCTTTATGATAATTCCATGCTCATCAATCAGATAGGTCGTCCTTACTACTCCCATAGAGACTTTTCCATAATTCTTCTTTTCTTTCCAAACGTCATATGCCTCAATCACTTTGCGCTCCGGATCTGCCAATAAGGTAAATGCCAGTCCGTATTTTTCTTCAAATCTCTTATGAGAAGCTACTGAATCCTTACTAACACCAAGGATAACAGCTCCTTTTTCTGTAAACTGAGGATACCGATCTGAAAAGCCACATGCCTGTTTCGTACAGCCAGCTGTATTATCTTTCGGGTAAAAATATAAAATTACTTTCTTTCCGGCATAATCACTTAATTTATGCATGTTTCCGTTCTGATCCGGCAGTTCAAAATCAGGGGCTTTTGTTCCTGTTTCCAACATTTTTTAATCCTCCGTTTCTGTAGCTTCCGCTTTCTTTCTTGTTTTTTTACTGCCAGAAATCATTTTGTGTCCTGTATAGATAGACATTATCATACAAAGCAGAGAGCTTAGTGCAAAATATTTGTGACTTGATTTTAAGCCTTTATATCCTGTATAAACAGTTCCAATCATGGTAATAAATGCTCCTAACGACCAATATTTGTGTGCTTTCATGTGATTCCTCCATTTTTCAGTGTATTCAATTGTAATTATACTCTACCGCATTCCTATGTCAATTTTATAATAGATCCTTCCTATAAAATTTTTCAGAATATCTGATATGATACCCTCAAGTAGGGCATAAAAATATAAAAACCTACTTGAGGGTATCATATCAGAACTGGCGGTTATGTTTGAGGGAAGCACCGCCAGCGGTACAGAGCAGGCTTACCGGAAAGCGATGGATAAGCTGACAGAGCTTCTGATTGCCGAGGATGCCATCCATGCAGGCCGGCATATTTTTTCATTGCCATCCGATGTTCTTACAAAACATATACTTCTCCCCCCTTGATGCGTCATTCTTGTTCTGAAAACAGGAACAGAATTCTTACAGCGACTGTAAGTGTTATATATTGTGTTTCTGTGCTATCATTTACTTAAAAATGGATAGGAGGTATTCATATGAACCCAATTTTGAATATTGAAAATCTTACCAAAGTCTATGGGACTTTGCCAAACCAGACGAGAGCCCTGAACGGAATCACTTTTCAGGTCATGCCGGGAGAGTTTCTCGGTATTATGGGAAGCAGCGGTTCCGGTAAATCCACGCTTCTCAACTGTATTGCAACTGTGATTCAGCCCACAGGCGGACGCATTCAGGTGGATGGGGATACTTTGCAATCGCTCAAGGGAAAGACTCTTGCAGAGTACCGTAGCAAAAAAGTTGGTTATCTATTTCAGAACTTTGAATTGCTGGACAACCTGACTGGCAGAGAAAACATCCTGCTTCCGACTTCCTTGCATGGGGTATCCGAAGCAGAAAGCAGCCAGAGGCTGAAGCAGTTGACTAACTATCTGGAAATCACTGATGTTCTGGATAAGTTTCCGTCCAAGATGTCCGGCGGTCAACGTCAGCGTGTTGCGGCAGCAAGGGCTCTGATCTTGCATCCTCAAATGATTCTTGCCGATGAGCCGACGGGTGCGCTGGATTCTAAGAACGCAAGAAGTCTTATGGAGAAGCTGTCCGACCTGAATCATTACGAACAAGCTACGATCCTGATGGTAACCCATGATTCCAATGCCGCCAGCTTCTGTAAGCGCATCCTGTTCATCCAGGATGGCGTGATCTTTCATGAGCTACGACGTGGAGACGAATCCCAGCAGGAGTTCTACGGGCGCATCCTAAAAGTGATGGCGCAAATGGGAGGGGGCGGCGCAAATGTTCTCTAATCTCATTCTTCGGAACAGCCGTCGCAGCCGAAAGGAAAACGGTCTGTTTTTCAGCTCCCTGGTGATTTCTATTGTTGCCTTTTACATGATTCTTTCCATCTCTACTCAGGATGTTATGATCTTTTTGCAGAAGATGGAGAGCGATGCCGTGAACAGGCTCTTGCTTCTGATTCCTGTGTTTTACGGAATGACCTTGGGTATTCTTTTCTTTTTGATCTATTTTGCCTGCAAGTATCAGTTCGAGCGCAGACGGCATGAGTTTGGTGTTTATCTAATGTTGGGGATGCGTAGAAATAAACTGTTTGGTATGCTTCTGGCGGAAGATTGCCTGACTAGTATTCTTGCCATGCTCATAGGTTTACCTGTGGCTGTGGTGCTTTCAGAAATTGTCAGTCTTGTCACCGCCAAGCTAGTAGGCATGGGAATCATCGGTCATCAGTTTTCTTTATCTTGGTCTGCGATTGAATGGACGTTGGCAGGATTTCTGGCAATTAAGCTGACGGCACTTCTGATTTTGAGTGGACGGATCAGCCGCCAGGAGATCGGTACTTTGCTATCCCAGCCAGCGAACCGTCCCAAAAAGCAAATGCCTTCTATTTTCTATGGGCTGGCTGCTGTATGTGCAAGTGTGATGTTGGCAACGGCTTATTACATGGCAATTCAAGGAATTGCATGGACAAAGGTAAGTATGATGGGACTGACTTTACTGTTAGGTTCGGCTGGTACGATGTTGCTGTTCTACGGAATGCGGGCACTGATTGCTCTGATTGTTAAAAAAGGCAAAGAAAAAAAGCAGCTTCATGTATTTACTTTCCGCCAGATTCAGGAGAATGTCATTCATCAGTCAAGCTCTATGGCTATCAGCTCTCTGCTGATTCTTGCAGCACTGTGTTGCTTTGGTGCAGGCTTAGGAATCGCAGGGACAAACAATCTATCCACCGACCATGTAATTGACTATACCTTTGAAGATTATACCGTTGAAGATTCGGCGCAGGTTCTTTTGAATATACAGAAAACCCTGAACGAAAACGGTTTGGAAAATCAGTTTTCTGAGCTTTTTGAAATGAAGGTTGGGCATATTCGCACCACAGAAGATTACGAGAATGCCTACAGCATGGATGCTGTTATGGAATCTCTTCGGAGCCTGCCCCAGTCGGAAGATCGGGATGTCCTTTTGAACACTCTTGGTTATGCCACAGATCCGTATCTAATTTGTCTGTCAGACTATAATCGTTTACTGGAATTGTCCGGCAAACCTGTCATTAAATTAAGTGAGGATGAAGCCGCTGTTTATATAGGTTCCGACTTCACTACTGTAAATCGCACCGCAATGCTGAACGGCATACTTACTGAACATCCTGAAACGGAACTGGTTGGCAGTCCGATTCATCTTACAGGAGAGGTTCAGTCTGTGAATTTGGTCGCGGACCGTTCTATTACTTTGTCCTTTGCATTGATTCTTCCAGATGAAGCCTTCCTCTATCATACCCAAGGAATGTATGATACGTATGTGAATGCGGTACTCAGTAAGCAGGCTATGGAAGGAAATAGCCTTATGACTGCATATTTAAATTTGAGCGAGAAGCTGAACGAAACTGGCCTTGAATATGAAAGCTATCTTCAGAATATGGGCCGCCAGCTTTTCTACACCGTAGCATCCATCTATATTACCCTCTATCTGGCGATTGTGTTCCTGGTGGTTGCCAACACCATTGTGGGTGTTCAGTTCCTGATGAGCCAGCAGAAAACCGGGCGTAGATACCAGACCCTGATCCGCTTGGGAGCCACTTACGAAAGCCTTTGCCAGTCCGCCAGAAAGCAGATTTCGTGGTTTATGGGACTTCCTGTATTGGTTGCAGCTGTCAGCAGTCTGTTTGGAGTCAGAGCGTTGTTTACAGGGATACTCTCGTCACGAACCCGTGGGACAGTGTCTGAAATGCTACCTGTATCTGCTGCTATGATTTTGCTACTTTGTGTGATAGAATGTGTTTATATGAGTGTGGTCAAGCGCTCCAGTGATCGGTATTTGCTGACACTGATGCAGCCACAGAGAGAAGAATAATTTGGAAGGAGGTGCTGTCGTGAAAAGAATTGCTGTTGTGGAAGATGAAGTCTATATGCGGGAAGAGCTCTGCAATATGCTCCAAAAGGACGGGTATCTTGTGGAGGCAATCACCGAGTTTGAAGATGCCGCTCGGCTCTTGGCAGCCCTCCGTCCTGACCTTGTGATCTTAGACCTGAATTTGCCGGAAATCAGTGGCTTTCAAATCTGCCAGGAGCTAAAGAATAAAACCGCTATCCCCGTCCTGGTGCTGACTTCCAGAGACCAGGTAAAGGATGAACTGCAAGCGTTCCAGTTGGGTGCAGATGAATATTTGACGAAGCCGTGCAGAAAAGACCGGCTTCTTGCCAGGGTATCCAATATTCTCAAAAGGTATGAAGGCCGTACCAACCTCATAGAGGGATTGGATTTCCTGTTGGACCAGCAGACTTACACACTTTATATTCATAACACCTCTGTGGTGCTTCCCAAAAATCAGGGAAAACTGTTGGTTGCTCTTTTGGCCAGTGGTGATGCTCTGGTCACGACGGAGCAGCTTTGCTTAGCACTATGGGGAACCACAGAATACATAGACGAAAATGCCTTGCAGGTTAACCTGACCCGGTTGAAAAAGACGATGTCCGGTCTGGAGATGAAGCAACGAATCGTTGCGGTTCGTGGGATGGGCTATCGTTTGGAAGCGGAGGTATCTCCATGAAGCAGTTTTGGCGCATAATAGAACGGTACTACCCTTGGCTGCTGTTGCTGCTGGGTGTGGATTGCTTTTGTTCTATCATTCTTTGGATTTCTGACATTCAGGCATTTCAGACCTTGATTGGGTTAGTGGTTCTGACAAGCATCCTTCTGTTTTCAGCGATCCTGTTTGTGCTAAACAAGCGGGAGACCACCCGCCGAGAGCTGTTCCGGGATTTCCTCAGTGATCCTACCATCTGCAACAGGGAACGGCTGCTCAGTGCCATCAGCCGGGAAGAAGGAGAATCTATCCAGCTTCTGGCATCCGTTTTACAGGAACACAAAACTGAGAGTAACAGTATGGCAGATGCCCTACAGGACTATGAAGAATATGTGGAGGGCTGGGCACATGAAGCGAAAACGCCCCTATCGCTGTTGACTATGCTCCTGGATAATCGGAGCGACGAAATATCTTCTCCCCTGCAAGCAAAGCTGGATTATGTCCGCAGTCAGCTTCAGGAGGATGTCACTCAAATGTTATACTATGCCCGGTTAAAGAGCAGTACAAAGGATTATCAGTTTGAGGATATCAATTTGAATGACTGCTTGGGGGAAGTTCTGGAGGACTATGCCCCACTTCTGGAAGAAAAGCAGTTTGTAATTCTCAATAAACTGCAATCTGAAACAGTCTATACAGACCGTAGAGGGCTTCAGTTTATGTTGGGACAGATCGTGAGCAATGCCATAAAATATAGCAGCGATAGTCCCATGCTAACGATCTCTATGATACATTCGGAGACCGCAGATGTCCTTTCAGTTGAGGATAACGGCATCGGTGTAAAAAAATATGATCTGCCGTATATTTTTCAGAAGGGCTTTACCGGGGATTTTACTGACAGCAGAAAGAAAGCCACCGGTATAGGGCTTTACTTGGTTAAGAAGATGGCTGACGATCTAAACCTTCGTCTGGAAGCTGCTTCCCAATGGGGAAAGGGCTTTAAGATAGTCATCTTCTTTCCAAAATTGAGATTTAATGGAAAATCATATAAATAGAAAAACGCCCGCAGATTTTCTCCTGCAGGCAGCGTGGTGTCAGCTATCCAAAGGCTTGTATTGTTATTCTTTAATCTTTCTTTAAAAAATATGATAAAAGGTTTGCCCACAGGAAATTCTTACTCAATCTCTTCTCCATCTATATATAGTTGAAATTTATCAGGATTATTGACAACGTCATAGTCCTTTCCGTATTCTATAGGCCTATATTCGGCTGTCATTACCGACTCTCCTTCTTCAATATCCTCTTTCCATAAATAAATGTACATATCAAGGCTCGTCGCATATCCATGGTCTGTTGAGAATTTTGTCGAATGAAAAGAATCATCCTTGTACATCTGCAATAGTTCTCTTGCAAACGCTTCTCTATCTTCAATATTTTCCCGGTTAGCGACCACAGTTATATTTTCATCACGATTTATGGAAAATGTTCCAACTACATCCGGTTCACCTTTCTTATGACCGGATTCAGATTTCATATAAATACTTTTTGCCGCAATTATCAAGATCACTGCTCCTGAGATCACTGCAATGATACTTCTCTTCATATTTCCATTCATTCCCTTCTAACTGTCCTACTGCATAATCTGTTACTTCTTTCAATACCGATTTGTCTCTTTTAAGTGTTACTTTCTTTCGTTCTTTCTGCACAGACAGATTAACATCTTCAAATCCTGCATTTTGCCTATATCTATTTTTAAGAATTATATATAGTTCTTTAGAACTATAATATCATGGTTTTGATTGCGAAAAAAGACATGTTTTACAAATGAATCCATAAAAAAAAGAAGAGCTTTATGCCCTTCAATTTTGCAGTTAATTCTATTAGCCTACAAAAGCTCTGACTGCATTTAAAATTCTTTTCTGTTCGTTCTTTGGTAATTTTTCTATCATTTCAGACAATTCATTGGTAACATCTGTGACAGAATGTGTCACGACATCAATCAGCAGTGCATCTGCCGATATATCAAGTGCATTGGCTATCGCTACAAAGGTATCAAATTTTGTTACTTTTAGTCCTCTCTCTATCACACTGACATGTGTTGTACTTAAATTTACCAGCGCTGCCAGTTCTTCCTGTGTAAGATTTTTTGCCTCTCTTGCAGCCTTGATTCGCTGACCAACCGCTTTTAAATCCATCGTAACACCTCCTTCAGAACGATAATTCGCTCTAAAATTAGTATACTGATGGATAATCAAAAGATACAGAATCTACAGAAGATGTGCTAGTTCTTTAGAACAAGTATTGATATTTTATATATCTTAACTTCCGGTTTTTTACGACTCTTTTTCTTGACCTCTTTATCTATTGTACTCTGATTTGTCATATGATTACCTCCGATAGCAGTCGTCCCCCCTTGTGATGATACCGTGTGCTTTTGCAGATGTGCGATACTCGTCTGTGGTGCTTAGCGGGACAAACTTTTCTTCGGTCAAATATTCAAGGGAGATTTCCCGTTTCCACCTTGCCACCAGCATACGGGCAGCGTCAAAGGACGCATGACGAATAACAATCCGGCAATAGGTATCATGCACTAAAATATCCGAATCCATATAGAAAGCACATATTGAACAACACTGCCAAAATCAGAGCTGACAGTATAAATGCCACTTTTCCTTTCCCCTTTGTATACCAGCAGATAAAAGCCAATAATGGAGAAACAGATGTAAATCCAAACCAAACCACCGCATAGCTTCTTGGAAAAAATCCTGCAATATAGTTTGAATACAAATAGTAACTTGCAACCATACCAACAAAGAATGCAAAAACATTAATGCTTTGCGTTCAGTAAAACCACATCTCTCTGCAATAGCTATGTTAGATTCAAAATAAAAATATTTTAGAAGAAACACTCTCCGGAT
>NZ_JADPEX010000013.1:93083-106579 GCF_015668065.1 Ruminococcus sp. 1001713B170207_170306_F1
TTGCGTTCAGTAAAACCACATCTCTCTGCAATAGCTATGTTAGATTCAAAATAAAAATATTTTAGAAGAAACACTCTCCGGATCTCTTCTTTTTGTTTGTAAAGAAAAATACTGATCGATTTTCCAATCTCTTCATCATTCCTGCCCGGAGCATACCTTTCATCCGGCAGTACATCTGCAAGTTCATCCAATGCCATAACCATATTGGCTGATCGTTTTTGGGCTTTTAGTTTTCTAAATTTATCGATGGAAATATTTCTGACGATTGTGGAAATATAAGATTTAAAATTGCCTGGCCTTGCAGGTGGGATTCTGTTCCATACTCCTAAATAGGTGTCATTTACACACTCTTCCGAATCCTGGCGGTTATTCAGGACATTATAGGCAATTTTGTGACAGAGCTTTCCATATTCTATATCTGTTTTCTTAATTGCCTGTTGATTCCTTTCAAAGTAGAGTTCTATTATTTTTTTATCGTCTATGATGTTCACCTCCTCAAAAATGTTCTCAATTATAAAGTCGGCTTTTTTTGACGGACGTCTCAAAAAAATTATATTTTTTTGAGTCATAGCATAACAAAAAGAGAACAGCTCATTAGACATTCCCTTTTGTCAGCTGAAGTGTTCCCTTATGGTTATTCAAAATTATCAGTACTTGTAATCTTCTGGTTCAATACTCTATTTACTCTTTCAATGGGGAAGCTATCTTCCATATCAGTCACTTCAAACAAATTTAGCGGTAGCTCCCTTTCTCCAATCAGAGACAGATATTCATTAACAGCTCTGCGGTCGATCATGATTTTTCCATGTCCATCCCAATGACGATTACTCTCTTTCTTCTTCAACCCGGAAATCCAATATTCGTCGCCATTCTCAATATCTATATAATTGGAATAATTGCCATTATATTTTTGAAAGGCATGGTTATTAAAATAGATTGTTTTCTTACTCTTTGAAGTTTTCACATATCCGATCCATGCCGGACCATCATCTGAATATCCCGTTTTAAGTTCAATGTACATTAAATCATGAATCATTTTTAACATCTCCACCTAAAGGAACAGTTTTAGCCATTCTCATTTTTTAATGCTGCTTAATAAGCTCCCGGATTCCACAGATAAACGATAAAACAATTACTATAATGTAACAACTCCGGTTTACAACCGTATTCTCAGCCCAGTTGCTTACTGCGATCACAGTCCATAAAGCTCCCTGTACAACCATCAGCATTCCATTTGTTTTTGGATTACTTTTATTAGCAACCAGTAAGAAAATGTAAACGGCTAAAATAATGAGTGATATAATGATTGTTAATGTTGGCATAGGCTTGTTCTCCTTTGCTGTCCTGTTTTTTATTATTTCTGAGTCAGAATACCATTTTCTTCCAGTGCTTCTGTAAATACGAAATATATTCGTGTTACTGCGGGTTTATAGTAATGAAGCATATAGCAGATATCGCAATGCATTCTTTATTTTGCAATATACAAAACACCTAGCGTACCAGGTCCGCAATGACTTGATACAACACCGCCAGCCCTGGTTTCCAGTATCTCATCAAAAATGTCAAGTTCTTTCAGATAAGCCCTCACTTTTTCTACAGTTTCCTGTTCACAGCCAGAATGTGTTATAAATACGCGTTCAGGTCTCGCTTTTTTTAAATCTTTTTCCATATCTTTTACATAGTTCATGACAACAGAAGCAATTTTTCCACGGTATTTCTTAGATGCATTCATTGCACCATCCTCCACTACAATCCTGGGATGCAGTTTTAAAACACCTCCGGCCATAGCCGCTACTGCATTGCAGCGTCCGCCACGGTATAAATAAGTAAGGGTATCTACCACAAAGCTTGCTCTCACATTTGGTTTTAACTTCTCTATCTCAGAAACAATCTGGGAAGCTGTCCGGTTATTCTTTGCCATAATTGCAGCTTCTACTACAAGAAGGCCGATACCGGTAGAAAGGTTTGCAGAATCGATTACTTTTATTCGGTCAGAAGCCCCCAGTTCTTCAGCAGCAAGGCGCATCACATTTCCAGAAGTGGACATACCTGCTGAAATAGAAAAGCAGACAATTTCCCTTCCAGCCTCTGCATAGGGGCGAAAAAGCTCCATGGCATCTGCCAGGGCAGGTGCAGAAGTTTTAGGTGTTGTCTTGTTTGCATCAGACCAGGCATAGATCTGATCCGGAGTAATGTTTTTTCCATCTTCATATTCTTTATCACCCAGAAGAATATGAAGCGGAAGAATGTCAATCTCATATTTTCGCAATAATTCCTGTGAAAGGTCGCAGGTACTGTCTGAAATAATTTTTACCATATATTCACACCCTTTTCCCGAACAAAGTCTGGGATATCTTCGGCTAAGGCAGGATAAAAGTTTCACTCTTACGCATAAATCCCGCCAGCTATTTCACTACTAATCAATATATTGTACCAAAAAACAATCGCAATTTCTACTCATTTACTATAAATTACATTCTTTCCCAAAACGGAAACAAGAGTGGGTATTGTTTTTGAATAAAAAAATCGCATTACCTACAACGAACTTTGCAGAAAATACAGCAAGGCGAATTGTTTAATTATATGACGGAGCGAGGGCTCAAAGGTTTTCAGAGTGGCAAATACGGAAGTACCGCATTGCATTTGACTTCCCTGCAATATCAAATTAAGCAAGACTGCCCAGACCTTTTTATTGGTGTTGATCTTGCTATAATTCATAAATGAAGTATAGCATGAAAAAGTGGTTTTTTGTATTGGATTTCCATCATATAAAAAACTGCTAAATTGTATCTAAAAGATCACAATCTAACAGTTTTTCATTATATGGTACATTTTACAAAGATACCAATTTATTATGATTAATACGTTGGAAGAAGGCCTCCATTGCCTGTCATGCAGACAATGGAGCAAGCCTTAGGGGAATAAAATACTTTTATTTACAAGAATAAAGTATATACTTTTCTTTTAAATAAGTACATGGATAAAATTACATAAAACATGCACAAAATACAATAGTTAGTCAAATGAATACCAGAGATTGATACAAATTAATTTTGCAAGAATACCTTATTCAAATAATTTTTTTGCCTTCTCCAGATTCATTTTTCCATTCACTTTCAAATAAATTTTTGTAATTTTAAGCGGCTCACCCATCTCACTGCAAAGCTCCTGCGCCTGTGATAAAGGAATATAGATATCTTCATTTTCCGTTACGGCAGTTACTTTACATGGAAGATAAACAGTTTGCTGTTCATTTTCTTCGTGCCCAGTCAAGGATACCAGATGATCTGCCGCGCCAGAAAGCTCTTTTGTATTTCCAGCAAGTGCATAAGAAATGGTTAGATTTTCTCCCATTTGCAGGAATTTTTCCTGTTGTTTTTTTGAAATGGAATGATTATTTGAGTCTTTCATGTTTTGCAATGCTTTACTTCCAAGCAACAACACCGGTGTATTTCCTAAATCATTCTGCTCTGGATTTTCTCCAAACGCATTCAGATCTATTCCTAAAAAGGTGGCTGTTTCCGTATAATCTTCAATCTTGATGGTTACTGGAATTTCCACAACGGGCCATATCTCTTTTACCCCTTCTATTTTTTTTGCCTTTTTCAAAAAATCATCATCATAAGTAAGGTCTCCAAGGGAAACCAGTGCCAAGTATTGTTTTTTCCCATCCTGTATTCCTGCAAAAAGCTTTATAGAGAAAAATAATGCCAATATCAGAAGAAAACCTACAAAACAGGTAAAACTGTCTATTCTATTCTTTTTCAATGGGCATCCACCTTTCTGGTTTCTTCCAGAAGTATGTTTTTCTTATGAAGCTTGCCCAAAAGAAGTAGAATCACAGAAACAAGCAGTACTGCAATAACTGCAATAACGGAATACCACCAGCTGTTTGTTTCTTCCTGGTCATCCTCTATTTTTAAAGACTGGATTTTAGCTTCTTTAATCTCAGACTCAAACTCTGTACTTTCCTCATAGGAATTGCCGGCTGCATCCTCATAAGTAAAAATCAGTTTTCCGGTAATCCTGCCAGGAAAAGAACCGTCATCTTCTTCTGATTTTCCTTTTACATATACACGGAGACTTCCTTGTACTGCTGTTCCAGCTTCTACTGTTCCTAAAAAAGCGGACTCTTTTGGATTCAATCCGTCTGCTTCCAGCCGGACACTTGCATTATATAGCTTATCCCTTCCAAGATTCATTGCTTTTACCGGAATTTCTACCGTATCCATGGTATACAAAATAGAAGGAATATCAGAAGCTTCCAGTTTTGCACGCGCTGGCTGAGTAATCTGAAAGGACAGCGTTTCTGTACCTGTCGCTCCTGTCGCTTTCGAATCTTCGTAATCCAAAGAAAAAGAAACGGTTGCCTGACCTGGGGCACAGTCCTCTGCTATAGTTACCTTTTGCTTCAGGGTAATTGCTTCTCCTGGAGTCAGTCTCTGAACATAAAAAGAGCTTCTCTCAAATTCAATTCCCTTTGTATCCGCCGAAATAGAAATCTTTAGACCAAATACATTCTGGCTACGGCTTTTATTCCGGAATGTCAGTGACATTTCTGTGACAGTGCCTGCTTTTAGATTTTGTCCGGAAAGATTGTTATCCTCTAAAAGGACCTGCGGTTTATGCAGTATTTTCTCACCAGACGAGCTGGCAGAAGAACCGCCTCCACTATACCCTCCAGCAGAATAATCCCCACTATCTATAACAGGATCTGTGATCTGTGTTCCATTATCTGTATCAGTATTTCCATTTTCTATTATGACATGGATTGTCTTCTTTTCGTCCTCAGCAGAAGCGTCTCCTGATATAAATCCATCCAGGTCAGAATTTTGATTTTCCGAATCCGTTTTTTCAGGAGTCTGTTCCTCAGTTTCCGGAATCTTCTCATCTGTAGGATTGTTTTTTTCCTCTTCAAAAGGCAATGTACTGTCTGCATCACTATAAGAAGCTGACTGATCTGCTTCCAGAACAGACTCTCCCACAAAAGCAGCTTCCATATTCCCTGCATCTTCTGCAAAAACAGATGTCGGCAGAAGCATCATGAAACTTAATATTGCGAATGTGGTTTTCACAAATTTTTTTCCCATTTTCAGGCTGTCCTTTCTCTTAAAACTCCGCCATCCATCTCATATACGTGATCACATAAAATCCGGATATCCTCATCATTATGGCTTGCCAATAAAATGGTTTTTCCAGCTGCCTTTAAATCAAGCAAAAGTTCCCTGATCTCTGCCACGCCGTGTTTATCCAGACCGTTAAATGGTTCATCCAGAATCAGGAAGCGAGGATCTTCCATAATGGCCTGTGCAATCCCAAGGCGTTGCCGCATTCCAAGAGAGTACTTTCCAACCGGCTTTTTCATATCCGGATCCAGTCCTACTTTTTTTAGGATCAGGCGGATATCTGCCTTTGAAATCATTCTTTTCATATCTGCCAGTATTTCCAGGTTCTTTACACCGGTATACTGGGTAAGAAATCCAGGCGTCTCAATGATGACACCAAGGCTTTCTGGAAAATCTACATCACGACCAATTTCTTTTCCGAAAACACGGATGGTGCCTGTGGTAACAGGAAGGAATCCGCAGATACATTTCATAAGTACTGTTTTGCCAGAGCCATTATTTCCTACAACGCCGTAAACCTGTCCCACCTTTAAGGTAAGATTTACTTCTTTTAATACCAGATCTTCCCCGAACCTTTTGGTTACGTGTTCTATTTTCACACAGGTATTTTGAAATTCAGATTTCTTCCACTTTTCCATTTAAAACACCTCCAAAAATTCCCATTAACACCAATAAAAATAATAGCAGAAATAACCACAATCCCGCTTTATCCGTTCCCCAGTTTCCATCTGCCAGAATCCATTCCACTGGGTAAAACCAGATCTGGTCTTTGAAATAGCGTTCATGAAGTATAATTCCAAAATAATAGCTGACAAAAGGAATCCCATATGCCATATAAGCTGAATTCCATAAGGTACCACAGATTCCACCAAAAGTGCTTAGAATACTTCCGATCAGTCCCATCCTAAGAGCTTTCATAAGCAGCTCCAGAAACTGTTCCTTTGGAAAGCTGCCTTTTATTTCCATAGGATAAAATATAACAAAATTAACAAGAAGTATGGTGCTTATAGCAAATATCCAGACTAAAAATCCAGATGTCATAACAGAAAAGACTTTTCCTTCCACATATAGCCTGCGGTTTGTCCTGGGAAATGCAGCTTTTAAAAATCCACTTTTATACTCCTGTAAAAAAGAATCACTCCACGGCAGTACCGCAGCTACAGGGATGGCAAAAGATACCATCTGACTTTTCAATGAACCATCCAGCAGGCTGATAAAAGTTCCACATGTTAATGCTTTTTTCAAACTTGGATAAGTCTGACCTGCTGCGATAGAAAAGCAGGCAATCAGCCATGCCGCCAGGAAACTTCTGCCAAGAAGCATACGTTTTGTTTCTACCCGCATAGATATTTCCCTTTCTGATTATGTTTTTTCTCCCAGAAATTCAAAGGGATATTTTTTCATCCTGCGAAGTGCCAGAACCATAAGAACAAATAAAATACCTGCGAAGAACATACAGGATTGCCAGATGGTCGGAAGTAATGGATCATAGCCAAGGTTATGTTTTCCATATACAGCCTGGTTCAAAGGACTGATCCAGCAGATCAGTACATTCACCTGATACATTTCATATTTTTCCTTATGCAAAATTGCGGCTACCACACTGGGTTCCAGTAAAAATCCAAATACACTATAAAGTAGTCCAAACACCATGCCTTTTGTTTTTCCTTTATAAAGATTTCCAACAAGGATCACAAAACCAAGTGTCAGGGAATAGCAGAATAACAGGAGAAAAACCTGCAGCATACAGCCATACGGAGAGATACTCTCCATGACTCTTACTGTAGAGGGGACCTGCAAGTTTTTCCCCAGTTCAGAATATCCGAGCATGGCAGCAGTCTCGCTCCACAGGTTGCCCGGATAACTGTCCTTCATACACAGTACAGATGTAAATAGCAGCATCAATACTGTATAAAGAGCAGTCACAAAAATAATATAAATAAACTGTCCCAAAAGCCATTTTTTCTTTGTTGTTCGAATTAACTGATATGGAGTAACTGGTGTCATCTTTGGCAGGTCTGAGAACAGCAGAAGCAACAGAAGAGAACTGAGCAGTACTGCTGTTCCATCCCCAAAGGTCCAAAGAAATGGCTCTACAGCCTGTACCGGTGTATCATAGTTTTCCATAACAACCATGATTCTTCCAGTGAGAAGAAAGCTAAGTACAAATTCCAGAAGGAAGGTAAAAATGACTTTGGGATTTCGAAAATAGCCAAAGAAATTGTAATGTACAATTCCAAGTACCTGCTTCATATCAGTAGCCCAGATCCCTGTCTATAATACTGCCATCCACGGCGTTAATGGTAAGGAAGCTCCAGTTTGGATAGTCTGTGATGTCCGAGTAACTATTCCCATCATAGTCACCTTCCACTTTTCTGCTTCCAAAGAAATCCCAAACGGGAACCAGAAGACCTGTATGCGGATCTGTGGATGGTTCATAAATTCTTGCATAGCCCAGAACAATCCGGTCAACATCATAAACTCTTGATTTTTCATATTCCATATTATCTGCATTGGTCACTACCATCATTTTTTCATATGTTTTCATAATCTCAGAAAATGGAAGAAGGTTTAAATTTTCTGTTTTTGTCTCTCCTATGGTATAAGGGTTTGAATAATACATGCTTTCAATTCCATCTTTATCGACAAAGAAATAAAGACTTTCATAAGACCAGGTTTCCATAGTGCTGTCCATATCTTCCAAAGCACCGCCATCTGCCATTGTCCGAGTAATCGGAACACCGTTTATAGTACGTGTGTAATAAATCGCATATCCGCTTCCAAGATTACTTAAACTATTATCCTTTTCAAGATTATTGCACAATGCATAACTCCAGTCTGAAAACTGCAGATCTGTAATCCCCATTTTATCTACTTTTTCCTGTACCATTTTTTTTGCTTCATCTAATGAAATCCCAATGGACTCCTCAGTAGGTTTTTCCCCTTCACTGGAAGAAGTATAATCAGACCAGGTCGTGTCCACAGGCAGCTTTTCCCCGCCAGATTTTGCCAATTTTCTGATTTTGACAGATAAGGTATCGGATCCGTAGGAAGATGTCATGTAAAAATATTCTGATCCATCCGGCATCTGTGCAACACCGGAGAATTCATTTTCCGCAGTACCATTTTCTGTCTCCTGGGAGCCTGCAACAGGTCTTCCTTCTGCCAGGGTCTTCGTCTCCGGGGCTGATTGATACTGCTCTTCCCAGTATTCAATATCATCATAAATATTATAGTAAAGGTTACCATCTTCATCCGTACCCCAATTATAGGGATCCAGATTTCCGTTTGCTACATCTTCTTTTAGTTCATCCAACGTTTTTTTGATTTCATCCTTTGTCTGGGTATAATAGCTATCCGATGTATACAGCTTTGCCTCTGAGAAAAAGGCATCTGTAATACGGTCAAGAAGATCCTGTGTAACTTCTGCAGGCGTGACAGAAATTGCGGATATCTTTTCTACATCCGGTATTTCTACAGTGGCATCCGTGTTCACTACAAGTTTTGCACTGTCATCTGTAGTCTGACTTTTATAGGTTTCCGGAGCATTGAGCAGGTCTCGAATAGTTGTTCTTACCGCTGTGTTCTTATCCTTTGTATTTTCAGAAGAGTCCTCGTTCACCATATCTACGCCTTCAGTTTCTGTATAAGCATTTTCTACCTTGCTCCCTTTTGGTTTTACAAGGGAAGATTCCGGGGTCTGGGCACATCCTGTGAGCATTCCTATACAAAGTGTTAATCCTACAATTTTATTTATGTTTTTTCTCATGTTGAATAAATTCTCCTTCCTGTTTATGTCCACAAGTATAGCATCTTTCATTGCACCAAATCTTCCGCAAGTTGTAACTGTTCTGTAAATTCCAATTATTTACCATAAAACAGATACGATTGTTCCTTTTCCCAGATGGCTTGTAATTTCCAGCTGAAATCCATGTATATCTGCAATTTTCTGGCATAGCGCAAGACCAAGCCCAACACTTCCCTTTACTCTGGAACGTGATTTATCGACCATATAAAAAGCTTCTGTTACTCTTTTCAGATCCTCCTCTGGAATTCCCTTCCCATAATCCTGAACGGATAAATGATTTTGGGTTGCCTCCAGTACGATTTTTGAATTCTCATCGGAAGCCTTGACTGCATTATCAATAAAATTTGTCACTGCACTCATCATAAGGTCCGGATCAAATGTTTTTCTAAGCTCCTCTGGATTACAATGTATTTCAAGACAAATTTTTTTCTCCTGAAGCCTGTAAGTAACAAGTTTTTTTACATCTTCCAGAAATTGATTCATCTGAACTTCCACTGGAACAAATTCTGCTTCACCTGTTTCATATAATCCGGTAAGTTCCAGCATTTTCACTGAAAGCCTGGAAAGCCTTCGGCATTCATTTCTAATATAATCAAGCGCTATCTCCTGCCTCTTGGGAGATAGGCGTACCGTTAGAAGTGTATCTGCATATCCTATGATTGCAGTCATCGGTGTCTTTAATTCATGGGCCAAACTTCCAAGCAGCTGTCTCTGTGCCTGGTTTACGGAAGAAAGCTTTTCAATCTGCTCCCTTACTTTACCTGTCATAAGATTAAAGCTTTTCCCAACCTGTGCCAGTTCCGTCTTTCCCTCTGATGGCACTTTTATCTCATAATTTCCATTTGCCACAGAAACAGCCGCTTCTTTTAGCCTTGTGAGCGGTTCCATAATTTTCCGCAAAGTCAAAAACAGGAAAAAGCCAACAAACAGAACCAGAAACAAGGTAAACCCTCCTGCCTGATAAAACAGTGTCTGACTCTGTTTTTGTACACTGGTAATATCTTTGTAGGTGACGATCTGATAGTTCATGTCTGTAGAACTGTAGCTGGAAGAATAAAAGAGCAAAAATACGTTGCCATTTGTTTTGCTGATCAGTGGTTTATCACAATAGATGTCATTTTCGAATCCATCATGTTTGTTTTTTGTTAGGTTTCTGATATTTTGCAGATCAAACTCATATTTTGTCCCATTATATTGTTCTTTTCCATCCTGATATAAAACGGCGCTGTCGTGGAATACCTGACGAAAAGCATAAATAATCATTTTTTCCCAGATTTTATCATCAGAGTCCTGTGTTTTGCTTTTAATCCGCATTAACATGTTTTCAAACTTAGAAATATTTGTTTGAAACCTGCTATTTTCATAACTGTTGATATTTTCTATGCTCTGATTTTTCCACCTGTAAGTTGTATAGAAAAAAATTCCAGATGACAGCAGAAGCACCATGCAGATTACCTGTAAAAAAATTTTTGTAAATAGCTTCATAAATCCACCTCAAGTCGATAACCAATTCTGGGAATGGTTTTGATTTTATCTTGCCAGCTTAGTTTTTTTCTGATGCGTCCAACGTGTGCATCCACAGTTCTTGTTTCTCCGCAGAATTCCTCCTTCCACAGTTCCTGCAAGATCTGGCTTCTGGTAAGTGCTTTATTTGGGTTTTTTACGAACACCATAAGGCAGTTATATTCCATAGGTTTTAAATATATTTCTTCTCCATTTTTTGTAACTATGTGACTTACGGTATCAATTATGACATCGTCTATCTGAATCTGTTTCGGTGCCGTTCCATAACGATCTAACACTTTTTCCAAACGCACCATTACCTCCAGCATTTCAAAAGGCTTTACTATATAGTCCTCGGCTCCGTCTTTTAACCCTTTTACTTTACTTGTAACATCAGCCTTTGCCGTAAGAAATATAACCGGAATACCAAACTTTTTTAATTCCGGTAAAAGGGTATAACCATCCTTTCCCGGAAGCATAATATCCACAAGTGCGCACTGAAATTCATGGTCCTGTACGACGCCTTCACTTGCATCATTTCCATCCAGATAACCTACTGTTTCATAGCCAGCAGCTTCCAGATTCATACAAAGCAGATCATTGATTGCCATTTCATCTTCTATCACCAGTATTCTTGCTTTCATAATAATGTTCCTTTCATTTTACACAAACCCGATTATTTCTTTATTGTGCGTGATTTTTACTATTACAATTATACACTAATTTCAGTACTGCGAACGTAACCGATTTGTAAAGAAAAAGGAATCAAGAACGATCCATCTGGAAGTCGTTTTGATTCCTCAAATCCCACTACATTTTTGATTTCATTTTGTTAATTGTGTTTATATGAGTCACACCCTCCCTCTCTTAGAACTGTCTATTTCCCGACAGCCTCTTCCTATAAAATCATATGTTACACAAGTGTCTGTCCCATTGCCGCTGCAATTTCCTTTAACTTGTCGATAGCATAGCCTGTATATTTTGAAATCTTATCGACAGGTTCCTTTTCCTCGATCATCATCTGGGCCAGGGACATTTTTTCTTTTTCAACTCCCTGTTTCATTCCTTGTTCAATTCCCTGGTCTACAAGAGCTCTACTTAGATTACACATGTCTCTCACCTCACTCTCGAATTCTTCTGTCATGGCAATATCAAAATCTTCATGTAACCGCTTCTTTTTTTCTTCTGGCGTGGCAGACGTTGAAAACAGGACATTTAGCAGATCAAGAATCTCCAGCTCGCTTTCTTTATCTGCATCTCCCAAATTTACAATCACCACTTCCATCAGATCATAGCTTTGAGGATCTGTATAGGACTTTCCAAGTATCGTATCCTCAATTGTGTGATATTTGAAAATACCATTTTTGCGTTTTTTAGCTGGGTCTGGACAGATCCAGATGGAATAAGCTTTCTGAATCTTTTCGTAATGTTCATCTGTAAATACGGTTCCATACTGTTCTGATATCATTCTTGCACAATAATAAAAACCTCTGGTTACAAGTGGATATCCAGGAGTATCATTCAACTGGATTTCCAGATTGATAATAAGTTGTATAGGTTCAGGGTTTCCAGGAAGATAGGCTTTAAAACGGATGTCATAATATACAGTTTGATCCTTGACTGCATTCGCCTCTAAATTCAAACCTTCGATTCTTTCGTCTCCGTTTAGTTTCTCATCACGGTCCAGCTGATCCTGGTGGACAGCATGTTTAGAAATTTCTACGTCATCTTTCAGACAGTTGTCACAAATAAACTTTACGCTGTATTGAGAAAATTCTTTTGTACAGGATTTTAAGATCCATGCTATGATTGCCTTGTAAGTCAATATTTTTTTCGCACATTCATCATATTTCGCACGGTCTGATATAAGGTCAATGGTCTGCGCCAGATTCGTCTGACGTACTATAATACCCACCTCCTGTATAATTGGTTAACTGATAACATTTTATGATTTTATATTACCATAAAGAAAAAATGGGGGCAATATATTTTTATATAAGTTTATGTCACATACAGTCAAATAAACCCTGTAATACAGTATGTCATTCCATAACACTATAAGAAAAATACCAGCAATAGCCATTTGGAAAGCGAACTGCAGCTATAAGAAGCATTTTTAGATAACTGGCAGTTCGTACAAAAATCTGGTTTTTACAAAAATATCAAATTTTGTCACATAAAAGAGGCATGATACGAAGTCTGAAACGGAAAAGTGATTGCAAAAGGTGGTCAAAAATGGCCTTTTGTCAAAGGCTTATTTTGTGTTATTAAATCCCTTTTAAGCTTAAATAACACAAAATAATACAAAATGATACAGATAAAAAGGTAGGAAATAACGGCAAATAGTACTAAGTGATTTAAAAAGGGAGCAGGTAAAAAAATCGTGTTCTGGACATCCGGGAAGGAAAATACAGCACGAATGGCCACATCTTTTTTATCCTTTTCAACAGAGTTGACTTCACCGCCAATGTACCGTGCGGCTTTATCAACTTTAAGTAATATTTCATTACTAAGTGCTAATTTTCTCATATTTTTACTTTCATAAACTGTATATATTAAACAAAATATACGTGAGCTTTGCGAAACATGGATTGCCGTGGTACTATTTCATGAAATTAAAATTTGGCCATAAACATTATAAAAAACAGTCACGTCTTTTAACATAATTTGAGTTCAAAAAACGGGTTTGGTCACTATTGTAATCATAGTAATAGAATCGTTTTAGTATTATTCCTGAAATAGCCGTTAGCAATAACTTTTATTATAACCAGAATCCAGGGGAAGTGCAAGCATAGAATTTGGCGAAGACATGGTTTTTCCGATTGTGTAGATTGAGGATGCCTAGTTTTTGCAGCAATAAAAGCTTCTTTTGAACAAATTTGTGGGAGCCGCAATAGGTATAAAAAATGGCAGACAATCTCGTTATTAAGTCGGCTGCCCATTGATTATATAGTATATTGTTTTGGGCGTTTTGATAGTTCGACAAACTGTTAAGGAAACAATCGGAGTTGGTGTAAACGAAAAAGCAGCCTTGAGTTCTGATAAAAACTGCCCTTTCG
>NZ_JADPEX010000014.1:0-104313 GCF_015668065.1 Ruminococcus sp. 1001713B170207_170306_F1
AGGGCTCTCCCGAACGCATTAGTCGCAGTTAGCGATTAGTTCGCTGGAGCGTTGCGCCGGCGAGTGAGTAATACACATTGTCCAAATGCGTCCGCATTAAAGAACTTTTAATCAACTAAATAGCAATGATGTCTAGTGATCAGCAGACTGAAATGCGGAAATTTCCTGTAAAAATCGTTGGCCGTATTTCTTAAGTTTGTTTTGTCCTACACCGGATACATTGAGCATTTCATCCTCATTCTGAGGAAGTTTACTGCACATATCGATAAGGGTTCTGTCGGTGAAGACGATGTAGGGAGGGACAGATTCTTCCTTGGCAATCTGGAGACGGAGCTGACGTAAGGCTTCAAAAAGGGCAGAATTGTGGCTGGAGTTTGTGGCGGTGGAATCAGTGGATGAGCTTTCGGTGGAAGCGGAAAAACTGTCCTTTTTGAATGGAGTTTTGTGTTTCTTTGTGGTTGATATTTTCTCTTTTTCTTTGAATTTCTTTATTATGATCTTTGTATTTTTATTTTGTAAATCTGCAATATTTCCTGCTTTTAAAACACTGTATTCTCCTTCTGTCTGGGTGATATAACCCATACGGATCATCTGGCTAATAAGGAGCCGGAGATCGGCTTCAGTGCGGTTCTCTAACTGACCATAGCAGTTGTAGGAGGTGGCGCCAATGTCCTTCAGACGGGCTTTTTTTGAGCCCAGGAGGGTGCCGATTACCAGAGCCTGGCCATAGCGGCCGCGCATTTCGGTGATGCAGCCGACTACCCATTTGGCATCCAGGGTCATATCCAGTTCTTCAAATTCCTGGTGGCAGTTGCCGCAATTATCACAAGGCTGATGTGTGGTTTCTCCGAAGTATTTCAGGATGTAATTGCGCAGACAGGAGGTGGTCATACAGTAGCCTTCCATAAGCTGGAGACGGCGGGAATCCTGATGTTTTACCTGTTCAATTTCCTGAAAATCCATACCTTCGAAGTCTTTGCTTCCAAGAAGGAGTTTGCTGATCATCACATCCTGAGTGGAAAAGAGAAGGATACATTTTGCAGGTTCACCATCACGTCCTGCGCGGCCAGCTTCCTGGTAATAGTTTTCCATGCTCTGAGGCATGTTGTAGTGGATGACGAAACGCACATTGGATTTGTCGATTCCCATGCCAAAAGCATTGGTGGCAATCACAACCTGAGCGCGGTCATAGATGAAATCATCCTGACTTTTTTTGCGGATATCGTTGCTCATTCCAGCGTGGTAACGGGTTACAGAGACGCCTTGTTTCAATAATTTCTCATACAAAGTATCCACGTTTTTTCTGGTGGCACAGTAGATGATTCCACTTTCGTTTGGGTGGGTTTCTATGTAATTTTGGATAAAGATGTCCTTCTGCTTTCCAGTGAGATGTTCCACTTGATAATAGAGATTTTCTCTGTCAAAACCAGTGACAACAACGTTGGGATTCTTCAGTTTCAGGATCCTTGCAATGTCATTTTTTACCACTTCTGTTGCGGTGGCAGTGAAGGCACTGATGATCGGATTGCCAGGCAGCTGTTCCACAAAATCTATGATTTTTAAGTAACTTGGACGGAAATCCTGTCCCCATTGGGAGATACAGTGGGCCTCGTCTACAGTTACCATGGAGATAGGAGTATGTAGCGCGAAGCTTAGAAATGAAGCTGTTTCCAGTCGTTCTGGTGCTACGTAAATAATCTTATAGACACCTCGCGCAGCGAAAGAAAGAGCCTTATTAATCTGTCCCTCAGTCAGTGAGGAATTAATATAAGCCGCGTGAATTCCTGCTTCATTCAGAGATTTCACCTGATCCTGCATAAGTGAGATCAGCGGTGAAACCACCAATGTAATTCCTGGCAAAAGCAGCGCTGGAACTTGATAACAAAGGGATTTTCCGGCCCCTGTCGGCATAATTGCCAGAGCATCTCTTCCACTTAAAATGGTATCTATAATTTCTCCTTGTCCTTCCCGGAAGGAATCATATCCGAAGTAAGTTTTTAAAATTTGTAAGGGAGATACTGGTGGAGTACCAGAATTTATTTCTTGTATATTCGAATTGTTTGTTGTCAATTTATTGACCTCCTGCGATGAAAATAGGTAACTGTTTAGTAGTTGCAAAGTTGCACACTTCGAGGGTGCTTTTAGTTTTTATCATATTTAATGTTGCGTGCATTGAGGTGCTTTTATTTTTTTATCATTTTTAATGCTGCCTGCGCCGTCTTGCCTGTAAGTTCTGTAATACTGGAAAGCACTGGCACATCTCCATATTTTCGGTTTTCATAAAACGCATAATAACATCCATATAGAATGTAAGTGAGCATAATATTAATGTCCTTGTCATCCCGATATTGAGGGTAAGCTCCAAACACCAGCTCCTTTAAAGCTGCTTCAATTTTCTGCACCAGGCATTTACTCCTGCTTCCCGAAAACAAAATTCCAATCAGCGAATCCTTTGCCAGAAACCCCATAAACAGTTCCCTGGAAAAAAAAGCAGTATCGTCCAGTACTCTCTCCGGATGAGTGAGATTCTCCATAATTGATACCACAACTTCCGTTTCCAATGTATCCGAGAGATGATAAATATCCTGATAATGTGCATAAAATGTAGATTTATTGATCTGCGCTTTCTCACACAACTCCTTAATCGTAATCCTCTCCAGCTCCTTATGAGAACGCAACTCTATAAAAGCATTTATAATACTCTGTCTGGTTTTTTCAATTCTAATATCCATATAGCGTTATCCTTTATTTTAATTTGCTATTTAGTTGATTAAAAGTTCTTCAATGCGGACGCATTTGGACAATGTGTATTACTCACTCGCCGGCGCAACGCTCCAGCGAACTAATCGCTAACTGCGACTAATGCGTTCGGGAGAGCCCTCACGCATAAGTCTACGTAAGCGCTGGATTTCGCTTACGCTAAGAACGCGCCTGAAATGGCTCGCTGAAGTAATACACATTGCCCAAATGCTGTGTGTCGGCTGGAACTGAGGTTATTTAGGAACTTTTAACGAGGGGAGGGGGAGTGATTGTTTCCCCGAAACTTTCTTGCCAATGATAGATTAGGTAAAACCAATAAAGCTGCGAAGTATCAACCATCTAAATGGGGTATTGAAGACACATAAAATAATATGTCAAGTTCTTTGTTTGCAAAACAGCCCTAAGAATGTGCAAATACTTCATAGAAATTATAAAAGCCGCTAATTTTCGGCAAGATTCCCATAAACTTTCGTTTCCGATACAGTATAGGGAAACCAATCACTCACCCACCCCACCTGTTGAAAGTTACTATGTACAAATAAGTCCAGCCAGTACACAGCATTCGGGCAATGGTGATTGCTCCAGCGAGCCATTTCAGGCGCGGTTTTAGCGTAGGCGAAATCCACTGCTTAGGTCGACTTAATCGTGAAGGCTCTCCTGAACGATTTAGTCGCAGTTAGCAGTTAGTTCGCTGGAGCGTTGCGCCGGCGAGTGAGCAATCACCATTGTCCGAGTGCGTCCGCCTTGAACAACTTTCAACACACTAAATAGGTTATAAAGAAATCCGACACATTTCAAAAAACGTTGGAAATCCAACTAATGTCGTTTTTCGTCGGTAGCAATTTTTCATTTACACAATTATACTTATTATACAGAGAAAAACAACTACTGTCTAATATCTTTTTATAATGAATGGGAGAGCAAAAACATGGATTTTTACAACTTTTATACAGGAAAAGAATTTGAAGCATATCAGTACCTTGGTGCTCACGTATGGGATGGCGGAACCACCTTCCGTACATTTGCCCCGGCAGCGCAGCGAGTATCTGTAATTGGTGAGTTCAACGGCTGGACAGAGACTCCTATGAACCGCGTTCATGATGGCAATTTCTGGGAATGCACCATGAATAATGTAGGCTCTGACCTGATGTATAAATACAGAATTTACCGTCAGGACGGCTCCTTCGTGGACCATGCAGACCCCTATGCTTTTTATAGCGAGATGCGTCCAGGCACTGCTTCAAAGACCTATGCTCTTGGCGGTTATGAATTTGGCGACAGCAAATGGCTGAAAAACCGCAAAGCAAGCTACGACAAACCAGTAAACATTTATGAAATGCATTTTGGCTCCTGGAAAAAACGAGGCGAAGGACAGGAAGACTGGTACACCTATGAGGAACTGGCACCGATCCTTATCACCTATTTGAAGGAACACGGCTATAATTATGTGGAGATCATGCCTCTCTGTGAGTACCCATGCGACGAATCCTGGGGATATCAGGATACAGGATATTTCAGTCCAACCTCCCGCTATGGCAAGCCGGAAGAATTGAAAGCATTTGTAGACCAGTGCCACCAGGCTGGAATTGGGGTCATTCTGGACTTTGTTCCAGTGCATTTTGCAGTGAATGATTATGCGTTGGCAGAATATGACGGAACAGCTCTTTATGAATATCCAAACATGGCAGTTGGCCGCAACGAATGGGGAAGCTGCAATTTTATGCATTCCAGAGGAGAAGTTTGCAGTTTTCTGCAGTCCTCTGCCTATTACTGGATGAATGAATTTCATTTCGATGGCCTTCGCATGGACGCAGTAGGAAATCTGATTTACTGGCAGGGGGACGCAAGCCGTGGAGAAAACCTGGCAGCTCTGAAATTTATCCGTACCATGAATCAGGGCTTAAAGGAAAGAATCCCTGACTGCCTCCTTTTTGCCGAGGATTCCACTCCATATCAGGGTGTGACAAAGCCGGTATGGGAGGGCGGACTTGGATTTGATTACAAATGGGATCTTGGATGGATGCATGATACTCTGTCTTATTTTCAGGCAGATGCAAAAGAAAGACAGGAAAAATATCACAAGCTGACATTCTCTATGATGTATTTTTACAATGAGCGCTATATCTTGCCATTGTCCCATGACGAGGTTGTCCACGGAAAGGCAACCATCGCCCAGAAGATGAACGGTGGTTATGACGGGAAATTTCCACAGGCAAGAGCTTTCTATATGTATATGTATGCGCACCCGGGTGCAAAGCTGAATTTCATGGGAAATGAGCTGGCACAGCTGAAAGAATGGTGCGAAAAGGATGAGTTGGACTGGATTTTGCTGAAATTCCCTGTTCATGAAGCATTTCATAAATTCATGGCAGATCTGAACCAATGCTATCTGAAGAACAGTGCTTTTTCCCAGAGAGATTTCAGCCAGGATGGTTTCTCATGGGTGGATTGCCATCAGGAGCAGAAGTGCATGTATCTGTTTGAAAGAATCAGTGGGGATCAGAAAATTTTGGCTGTGTTCAATTTCTCCGACGAAATCCAGGAATACACTTTGGAAAAAGATTATGCCGGATATGAGCTTCTCCTTGCAAGTGATATGGTGAAATATGGCGGTAAAAAGCGCTACACGAAAAAAGAAAAGGTAATTACAGGCGGAAAAACAGTATTTAAAATGGGACCATTTTCTGCCAGATATTATCTGGTGAAATAAGGAAAAGTATATAAATAAAAAAGACCTGTATCCGGATAAAATTCTACAATGATGGAACCTTGTCATTGGTTTTATCTGGAGTACAGGTCTTTATGATTGCTGCGTACAGCAGTCAATGAGCTTCTGTAATTGTAGGAAAATGCAATGCAAAAACGCAATGCGTATAATTTATTTACCAGGAGAGAGATGCTCCTTGATAGCGGTAAAACTCTCTGGACTGATGACATGCTCGATACGGCATGCATCGGAGGTTGCAGTTTCCGGATCAACACCCAGACTGATCAGCCAGGAGGATAAAAATTCATGTCGCTCATAAATCATATCTGCAATCTTCTGTCCGGATTCGGTAAGATAAATATATCCTTCTGGAGTGACAGTGATATGGTTCTTTTCACGAAGGTTCTTCATAGCAACACTGACACTTGATTTCTTAAATCCAAGCTCATCAGCAATATCAACGGAACGCACAACAGGTTTCTTTTTGCTGAGAATAAGAATGGTTTCCAGATAGTTCTCAGCGGATTCATTAGATTTCACGATAGATCACCTCAATTTTTTGCGTGTGTAGCAGTACACGTATAATACCTATAGAATACCATAGTTTACCGATTAGGGCAATTATTTTTTGCAGAAGAAAAAGCGTAATTCAGATCTGTTTATTGTTTATGAAGAGAACAGATATGATTTTTACAATATATAGCAAATATCAAAATTTGAGAAAATAAGAATGAAATTATGGAAGAAATAAATGCTATATCTAAAATGCAACAAATAAAAATCTTAAAATTTGAGATGAAATGGTTGCATTATATAAAGAGAGAAGTATAATATTAGGTACATAGAATAAAATATTAAAAGGTAAAAAGAGAGCCAAGGAGTTGAGAGCCATGACGAAGTTTATAAGCAACGTGAATAAATATTTATCAGAAATGAAGATTAAGCAATCTTATCTAAGCATGGTTACAGGTATAGATAAGAATAAAATGTCGCGTTTATTGACTGGTTCACAAGAAGAAAGCGGTACAGATATGGAGAAGATTGCACGTGGACTTGGGAAAAGTATTGGATTTTTTTTGAAAGAATCTATGAGCATTTCACAGGTCGGAAGTTCTTCAATGAATAAAATTGCATTTTATGCTGGAGAACCTTCCAAGAAACAAGAGCAGATCGCCAAGCAGTTAGTGGAATTAATGGAAAATATTGATGAAGTAATCAGTGCAAACAGTCGTTTTGAAAATATAGCGAGGAGTTAAGTGATGAATATAGAGCGTTTACGAAAAATCATTGCATATAGTGATAAAAATCATGACGAAATCTACTCTATGATAAAAAGATTCTGTTCATTTGCCGGGATTGAATATGATAGTGATCTTCTTAATGTTCTGCAAATTGTGCGGTCCTCTTTTCAGAAAAAAGGATTTCTGGTTTTGGAAATACCTTTTGCCGATGATGAAATAGGCGCTTTGTGTTATAAAGGTGATGGATTAGGGTATGTTGTAATTAACACTTCTTTACCTAAGGTGAATACGAATTTTGCTATATCACATGAAATTTATCATGTTTTCTGGGGCGAAAATGAATTTGTTTCAAAGGTAGAATTTTCAGACGATCATTATTATGAACATGAGGAAGAATATGCTGCAAATCTTTTTGCTGGGATGTTGTTAATGCCAGAGATAAGTTTTAGAAGAATGTATTTGAAATTTAAAGAAGAATCTGACAGTAATGAAGTAGATACAATTATCCGATTAATGGCATATTATGAAGTTCCATTTATGGCAGTTTTGATTAGATGCCTTGAATTGAGATTGATAGCTGGAAATGCAGTTACAGAAGGATTACTTAATCATGATCGTACCCAGATTAAACAAAAATTAGCTGATCTTTGGTTGGACGAGGCCATAATGGAACCATCAAAAAAAGATGATTATCTGCACGTAGAAGCTATAGTTAAGAAGTTTGGAAAAAAATATGTCGAGGATGGATATATAAATGAGCGTACATTAGATAAAGTTCTTCATAATATGCGTGAACTATACCAGAAAATAAGGAGGGAGTAAGATATGCCAACTACATATACGGAAACTCCCGATAATTTTAATGAGATAGGTACTTTTGTTGAAAAAGAGATTAATGGCATAAAGAAAATTTTCTATCTGGCTCAAAGAGTTATTTTTTATGATGCATGCTCGTTTCAAAAGCATTCTCATTTGCCGGATAAAGAGATAAAAGTATTGATGAATTATTATAAAATACATGGAACAGTGGTATTTATCACGAAATGTATTTTGATGGAGCTTGCATCAGACAGGCATAGTTTAGCAGAAGAATATATTGCATTCATAAAAAAAATGGCTGAGGCAGAAATTAAGGTTGTGATATTTAATGAAGAATATACATATGACATTCTTTCAGAATGCTTTTCTACAAATGAAAGAATAAATGAGTATTTATCCTGGGCTGTGAGAATGGTAAAATCTCCGGTTAGTACAATAACAGAAACGTTGAAAAATGACGAGAAACTTACAGCAGAAGTGCTTGAAGGGAAAAATTTAAGACAGTCTGATATATATCGTAGATTTTTTGCCACAGTGAGAGAAAACAAAGAACATGCGGATAATTTAGGGGAAGAACTTATTGCGATATGCGTACATATACTGTCACATCTTCCTGGAATCGTAGATGGGAAAATATGTGTACTGACAGATGATAAAGGTGCAGCATCAAAAATTGATTCCGCAGTAAAAAGAACAAACGTACAGAACAGAGGGGCAAAGATTATATTGTTTAGTACTCCTAAAGTGGTTCAGCATATGTTTCAGGAGCAAATAGAAATATCTGAAAATGAGATGGTAAATATTATATCTCAAGGAACCTCTGGAAATATAGTTGTTATGGGAACAACGGCGTATGATTTTGATATTAATGTGAGCATATCCATGCCAAGTGAAGCGTTAGTAGGGAAAATAATGGAGCCAAATGGGATTAATATTATTTTTTGAGAAAAGCTCTGGGAAATGTAATTGGTAGGCTGTGGATCCAGAATAGGATAATGCCCGTTTGAAAAAAGGCATAAACAGTCATATTTTCCAATGACAAATCATTTTCCGGGTAGTATATTAAAACTAATGATCGTTTTCAGGGAGGTTTTTATTATGTACATTGCTTCAAAGGAACGTTACACCACAATGGAATACAACCGTTGCGGTGACAGCGGACTTATGCTGCCGAAGGTGTCGCTTGGACTGTGGCATAATTTTGGAGATACGTCTAAATTTGAGAATATGAGACAGCTGTGTTTTACTGCGTTTGACAACGGAATCACACAGTTCGATCTGGCAAATAATTATGGACCGGAGCCGGGGAGTGCAGAGATTAATTTCGGCAGGCTTCTGAAAGAAGATCTGGGAAAATACAGGGACGAGCTGATCATTACTACCAAGGCAGGATATGAAATGTGGGATGGTCCTTATGGAAACTGGGGCAGCCGCAAGTATCTTCTGGCAAGTCTTGACCAGAGCCTGAAGCGTATGGGACTGGAATATGTGGATATTTTTTACCATCATAGAATGGATCCGGAGACCCCTCTGGAAGAGACCATGGGAGCGCTGGCCAGTGCAGTGCAGAGCGGAAAAGCCCTATATGTGGGACTTTCCAATTACGATGGAAAAACACTTTCACAGGCAACGTCGATTTTGTATGAAATGCATTGTCCTTTTGTAATTAATCAGAATCGTTATTCTATTTTTGACAGAACTGTGGAGAAAAATGGACTAAAAAAGACCACAGGAATTCTGAAAAAAGGTCTGATCACTTTCAGTCCTCTTGCACAGGGACAGCTTACAGACCGCTATCTTAATGGCATTCCGGAGGACAGCAGAATTCGTACCGATGGCAGATTTTTGAAGGAAAGCAATCTGACTCCAGAGCGTTTGCTACAGATCCGGAAGCTGAATGATATGGCTGCAGGGCGTGGCGAGAAGCTTTCGGAGATGGCTCTTGGCTGGCTGCTTGCACAGCAGGAGGTGACCAGTGTACTCATTGGAGCATCACGACCACAGCAGATCCTTGATAACATAAAAGCAATCCACTGTGCACCATTTACGGAGGAAGAGCTTGTGAGAATTGATGAAATTGCGGCTGAAAATACAGCCAGTACATCGTTTCGTAAATAACGATACCAATATGCAGACAAGTCAATATGGCAGTTACTTAATATTCGATGTATTAGAGCCTGTTTGAAAAATCATTTCCGCAATCTGCACGCCCCACTTTGCGGTATATTTCACCCGAATTCGGTTGCCGTAGCCCGCTACGGCGCCCTCATCCGGGCAAAATCTCCCACAAATTGTGACGCACATCTTGCAGAAAGCCTTTTTCAAACATGCTCTAGATAACAAGCATGAAATCCCAGATATATCCAGAAGCCTGACAGCTATGAACAGTATTAAAAAGAAGCAGATAGGGCTTTTTCCGAGACGAAGAAAAACAATTATATTTTGCATAAGGAGAGGGACAGAAAATGATAATTCGAAAGGGAACACAGGCTGATCTTGTGTCAGTGGAACAGCTTTACAATGATATTCATACTGCAGAAGAAACAGGTCAGCAGACCATTGGCTGGATCCGTGGCGTGTATCCTACAAGAGCTACGGCACAGGCAGCATTAGATGCCAATGACTTGTTTGTTCTGGAGGATGCAGGTGAGATCCTGGGAGCGGCCAGAATCAATAAAGCGCAGGTGGATTCTTATGCAGAAGGCGATTGGGAATTCGCAGCCAGGGATGAGGAGGTCTGCGTCCTTCACACTCTGGTAGTTTCCCCCTCCGCTTCTGGAAAAGGCTATGGAAAGAGGTTTGTAAAGTTCTATGAGGATTACGCTTTAAGTCACGGCTGTCCGGAACTTCGAATGGATACCAACGCAAGAAATGCTGCTGCAAGGGGGCTGTATAAGAAGCTTGGATATAAAGAAATCGGGATTGTGCCTACAGTATTTAACGGGATACCGGATGTGCAGCTGGTGTTGTTGGAGAAGCATTTGTAATAGTTGAAATTCCCTTATTTTATTAAGGATTCCCTTAATTTAGACAGCTTTTTAAGGAAAAAAAGAAAAGAGAGCAGGCGAGTTTGTAGAGATACAGATTCGTCTGCCTTTTTATATAGAGTTCCATCCCCCCGGGGGGCTTGCGGAAGAAAACTGGTTTTGATAAAATTTTAACATTAGAGTTAAATGCGGAGGAATTACAAGTGGATAAATTACTGGATGAAATAGAGAGTTACTGGAGTACCCGGACGGAGGGGTATTCTGAGGTGAATGAAAAAGAGTTGAATGGGATGCAGAAAAAGGCATGGCTGGAGACTCTGGAACGCGGATTTTGGGGAAAAAGGTCTGGGAAAAATGAGGATTCAGAAAACAATTCTGTGGAAAAAGAAGTTTTCGAAGAAGAATTTTCCGAAAAACAACATACAGACAAATATAAGGACCACCTGAGAATTCTGGATATCGGCACAGGTCCAGGCTTTTTCCCTATGATTCTTGCGGAAGCAGGATATCATGTAACAGCCATAGATTACACTCCGGGAATGTTGGAAAAGGCTGCAGAAAATGCAGCGAAATTTATCGGAGAAAAGAGCCGGAATATTGAATTTAAAAGAATGGATGCCCAGGCATTGGAGTTTGAAGATGAGAGCTTTGACGTGATCATTTCCAGAAACCTGACCTGGAATCTGCCCCATCCGGAAATGGCATATAAAGAGTGGCTTCGGGTGCTGAAAAAAGGTGGAAAGCTTTTGAATTTTGATGCCAACTGGTATGGATATCTCTATGATGATAAGAAGCGTGAGGCTTACGAGAACGACCGTAAAAATGTGGAAAAAGGAAGCTTGGATGACCATTATCTGTGCACAGATATTGACCGAATGGAGAAAATTGCGCTGCAGGTTCCGTTGTCGGAGACCAAGCGTCCGGGATGGGATGTGAAGGTACTGGAAGCGCTTGGAGCAGCGCAGATTCAGGTGAATGAGGACATCTGGCAGCAGGTATGGAGCGAGGAAGAGAAGCTGAATTATGGATCTACACCCATGTTTATGGTGGAGGCTGTAAAATAGAAAAAGATATTATCAGTGATATACAGAAATTTGTACGAATTTAAAGATAAGTAAAGCGGTGTTGGTTGTAAGAATGAAGTATTAGAGTATTTAAAAAATAGGATAAGTTTTTATTGAATCGTAAGGAAAATTATTTGTAAAGATATTATTGGAAAAGGTAGAAAATAATGAGTGAAATAATAAATATAGGTGGCTTAAGTGCGACACCAGGGCAGCGTGTCCATGGTTTTATTTCCATTGGAAATGGTAGATTTTCTCTTCCTGCAACAATTGTCAGGGGCGAAAAACCAGGTAAAACAGCTCTTATCACAGCTGGTATCCACGCTGGAGAATATGTGGGAATCCAGAGTGCCGTAGAGCTTGGAAGAGATTTGAAAATTGAGAAAATGACAGGAACAGTGATTATTGTAAAGGTAGTGGCGAGGGAAGAATTTGAAAACCGTCACGGTTCTCTTTGCAGAGCGACAGGTGAGAATCTGAACCGCCTTTTTCCAGGAAAAAAAGAAGGTACCACATACGAAAAACTGGCTTATGCAGTAGTTGAAGAGCTGCAGAAGGTGGCAGATTTTTATATTGATCTTCACAGCGGTGACGACTATGAGAAACTGACTCCCTATGTGTATTATGCAGGTAAAGCAGCCCCGGAAGTGATGAAAATTTCCCGTCAGATGGCAGAGCAGGTGGATGTTCCTTACATGGTAAAATCTGAGGTATCGTCTGGTGGAAGCTATAATTATGCAGCATCCTGCGGCATTCCTTCCGTTCTTCTGGAGCGGGGCGGAATGGGAGCCTGGGAGACAGAAGAAGTGCGTTCTATGAAGCGTGATGTACGCAGTATTTTACGGTTCCTCGGTATTTATGACGGACATAGAAGTATGCGGAAATATTATCCGTTAAATGTAACGGATGTGCAGTATCAATCCGCCTCTTATACGGGACTCTGGTATCCCCAGAAGAAGGCAGGAGACCTGTTTACAGAAGGAGAAATTCTTGGCTATGTAAAGGATTATGAGGATAACATTCTGGAAACCTGTACCTCCTATGGGGACGGAGTAATCCTGTATCAGACTGGTTCCCTGCAGGTGATTAAGGATGGTCCGATGGTAGCTTACGGTCGGATCAGCTACGAGGAAGACGACCGAAAAGAGAAGATTGCAGCTTACTGGACAAAGCGAAGCGACAGTTTCCTGGAGCAGAGAAGAGCAGAATTACATAGTCCATTAGCTGGTAGATGGCTGGAAGAAATTGAGAAATATCTGCCCCAAAAGGCGTTAAGTTCTGAAGAAAAAGCTCAGAAACTTACCGATAAAAAATATTTGAATAACGGAAAAAATACAGAACCTGTAATTGAGGATGAAAGCAAAGAAAGAAAAGAAGCAGTCATAGAAATTAAGGAAAAAGAGACTGATAATGGTAAGCTTAGAATCTTAGATGTGGGCTGCGGAACCGGCTTTTTTACCATCCTTCTTGCAAAACAGGGGCACCATGTAACCGGCACCGATCTTACTCCGGACATGATCGCAAACTCCCGGATTCTTGCTAAAGAAGAGCAGGTAAGCTGTGATTTCCAGGTGATGGATGCAGAGCATTTAAGCTTCCGGGACGAAAGCTTCGATGTAGTCATTTCCAGGAACCTGACCTGGACCTTACCAGAGGCAGCACAGGCCTATAAGGAGTGGACAAGAGTGTTAAAACCAGGTGGACTTCTTCTGAATTTTGATGCCAACTATGGTGCTACAAACTTTGCCGAAACCTCCGGCCTTCCGGAAAATCACGCCCACAACCAGCTTGGAAATTCCCTGATGCAGGAGTGCGAAGATATCAAACGTCAGCTGCCCATCAGTTCTTACCTCCGCCCGGCCTGGGACGTGGAAGAGCTTGGAAAAACAGGAATGGAGCAGATTTCCATTGATCTGGGGTTGAGCAGACGGGTTTATAAAGAGAAGGATGAATTTTATAATCCAACTCCGATGTTTGCCATTGCAGCAAAGAAAGCATAAAAGCGGAGCGTATGCTTCACGATATGCGAATTGAGTAGGTTATGGGAGTGCAACGGACGAAACAATCCGCAGGTATCATAGTTATACAAGCCTGAAAAATATATGGTGACATAAAAATGTGCCCGGAATTTATTTCCCAGGCACATTTTTGGGAAAAAGGGATATCAAAATAAAAGAAAGTTATCAAATCACATAATCCGAACTTGTCATATGGAGGAATGCCATCGTTTTCTCACTCTTGGGCTGTGAGAAGAACTCTTTGGATGGTCCCTCTTCTACGATAACACCGTCCTCCATGTAGACTACCCAGTTGGCAACTTTTCTGGCAAAATCCATTTCGTGGGTGACTACGACCATGGTGGTTCCTTCGTCGGCAAGCTTTCTCATAACATCCAGAACCTCGCCGGTAAGTCTTGGGTCAAGGGCGGAGGTTGGTTCGTCGAAGAGAACTACTTCCGGATTGTAGGCGATGGCTCTTGCGATAGCTACACGCTGTTGCTGCCCACCGGAAAGCTGGTCCGGATAGAAGTTGGCGCGGTCTGCCATGCCTACTTTTTCCAGCATTTCCATAGCTTTTTTCTTCGCTTCTTCCGGAGAATTCTTACGGGCAATGGTAAGACCCTCCAGTACATTGTCAAGTGCTGTTTTGTTGCGGAAAAGATTGTATCCCTGGAAGACAAAGCCCATTTTCATTCGTAACTGCCGGATCTCTTTTCTGGTCACAGCAGTGATATCTTTGTGGAAATCATCAAAGGTGATTTCTCCTTTATCTGCCTGCTCCAGAAAGCTGATACAGCGGAGAAGGGTTGTCTTTCCAGAACCGCTGTTTCCCAGAACTGCGATCACAGAACCTTTTTCAACTTTGAAATCAACACCTTTTAATACTTCGTTTGATCCGAATTTTTTATGGATATTCTTTACTTCCAGCATATTTTTTTCTCACATTCTTATATAGAAATTTGGTAATTGATAACAGGGTATTATGAAGAAGCTTAAAAGTCTTTCTTCTGTAGTAAATGATATAAAATGATATGAGTGTCAAAAGGTCTTTTGCCACTCATTTGATACCCCGGATTGCGACCCAGCTACGCTGCTCCCGCAATCCTCCAAATATTCGAAATCCGCTGATTTACTGCGTAAATCGCTACTTTCTCATATTTGGCGTGTCCCAAGTTCAAACGCCTTATCGTGCAAACACGAACAGCTTTTTGACCTTTTGACACTGGTATCATAAAATACGAGTTGTTCACATATGGTGATGCTGCCGAAGGCGACATTGATTATACTTCGATCTTTAAAATATCATTAAAGTAGTTATTGGCAACCATTAGCACACCCATAGCTGTGATAACTACGATTTCTTCTTCTGTGAATTCTTCTTTTAATTCAGTATAGATTTCATCCGGAATGTTTTTCGGATCTTTTGCAAGAGCGCGGCCAAAAGAAATAAGTAATTCTTCCTTCTTTGTAAATTGAAAATTGTCGAAATCAATACCATTATCTTTCAGAAGCTTTCTGAAATAAGTACTGCATACCAGGCAGTCATTTTCTTCGGAAATTGCATATTCAAAGAAGTCACCAGCTCTTTTTCCAATCAGTCTCTGCAGTTCCCGGTCGAGGGAGTAGGAGCTGTCTTCAATGGCTTTAAAGGCTTCTGCATTATGGAGAAGAGTAAGCTTTTCATTAGTGAGCCTGTATCCTTGTGCAAGATGGTCCCTGATTACTTCTTTCTCTTTTTCGCCTGCTGTTTCCGGGTCGATTTTTGAAATATAAGACATGATTATTCTCCTTTCACTGGTGCTGGAGCATTCCATACCAGCTTTTTCTCAAAATAGTTTTGTACCCATGTAAGTACGGTACAGATCATAAGGTAAATAACAGCAGCCTCGCAGTACAGGGCGAAGGGCTCGTAGGTTCTGGCGGCAATCTGCTGTGCGGTGGTGAACAGCTCCACAACTGTGATACTGGAGGCAAGGGAAGTGTCCTTGGTAAGTCCGATCAGTGAGTTAAATAGTGGTGGAAAAGCGATTCGGAATGCCTGGGGCATTACAATCCTGGTCATGGTCTGGCGGTAACTCAGACCCACCATATAAGCAGCTTCTGTCTGTCCTTCTGGTACCGCCTGGATCGCAGATCGGAAAATCTCAGCGTTGTAAGCGCCAAGGTTCAGGGCAAAGGCGATCACAGCGGATGGAAAAGCGTCCAGAATAATTCCTACAGACGGCAGGCCAAAGAAGATGATGAATAGCTGTACAATAAGTGGGGTTCCGCGGAAGACCCATATGTAAAATCTTGCGAACTGCTTCAGTCCTTTTACATTGGCAATCTGTACCAGGGCCAGAAAAAGGGCGATGATGCAGCCAAAAACAAAGGATAATAAGGTAAGGGGGATTGTAACTTTTATTCCGGGTATGAGGATCCTGGTGAAAGAAGATACCAGAATCCCTGCTAAACGTTCACTCATAATTGTTTCCTTTTACTTTCAATTGTTGGATGATAGTCTGTTGTTCTGGACAACAGCTGTGGAAAAGTAATTAGTTTTCATCAGTGCTTTCTGTTGTTGCATCCTCAGAAGCGGTGTCTGTATTTGCTGCATTTTCATCCTGTGGCTGTGTGAAGTCTGTGCCGAAGTAATCCTCAGAAAGCTTGCTTAAAGTTCCGTCTTCTTTCAGTTCGTCAATAGCGTTCTGAACTGCATCATATAAAGCTGTTTCCCCTTTTTTGATGGGAACCGCATAGGTATCAACCACATCTGGAATCTCAAATGCAACCTTCAGATTTGCGTCAGGGTGCTGTTGGAGATACTCGTTAAATACAACGGAATTGAAGGTGGTGAAGTCGGCACGTCCGGATTCAATCAGGGAAACCGCTTCGTCAGCTGTGCTGATCTGTACAAGAGATGCACCGGCGTCTTCCAGAATATCAAGGTAAGCGGTTGTAGCAGTGTTTGCTACTTTTTTGCCATCCAGGGAAGCCATATCTACGATATCATCATTGTCCTTGGCTACTACGATCTGCTGTGTGATGTAGAAATATGGTCCTGCGAAATCGTATTTCTCTTCACGTTCAGGGGTGATACTTACTGCATTGATAACTGTATCAAGACGTCCACTGTCGATTCCTGCAAGAAGGGAATCCCAGTCAGATTCTGTGAAATCTGCTTCCACACCAAGCTTGTCTGCAATTGCCTTTGCTACCTCCACGTCAAATCCGGTAAGCTCTCCGTTGTCGTCATGATAGGTGTATGGAGGATAGGTTCCTTCCACACCGACTTTCAGTTTTCCTGATTCCTGAATCTGTGCAAGCTCGTCATCAGCTGCGTAGGCCATGCTGCATGTTGCCAGAACTCCTGTTAATACTGCTGCAATTCCTAAAGTCAAGATGCTTTTTCTCATAATTGTATCCTCCTCTTGTTTTGTTTCCTATTTAGCAACTAGGATTAATATGGATTGAATGATAGCATAGAAATCTGGTCTTGTCTAATATGGAATAAAGATAGCTGGCTATAGGAAATGCCTATAACATGCTTAAATTGAAAGTACACAGCTTGACTTAATAGGAAGATATGGTAAAGTGGAAGAAAGAAATCTGGTGGGAGTGAGGCTTGATAATTCTCTTTGGATCAAGGGCGCGTGGAGATTTCAAAAGGACGAGTGACATTGATCTTGCAGTCAGTGGCGGGGATTTTTGCAGATTTGCACTGGATGTAGATGAGGAAACATAAAAACAGAACGAAAGCAGATGTAAAAAGACTGAAGTTTTCGCCGGAGAGGGAATAGCTATGTTAGATCTGAAGCAACTGAAATATTTTATAGTGTGTGCTGAAACTGGCTCTATCAGCGAGGCTGCCAAGCTGCTTTATACAACCCAGCCCAGTGTGAGCAAGGCAATCAAAGCGCTGGAGGAGGAAATGGGAATTGTATTGTTTGAGCGTATGCCAAGGGGAATTGCGCTTACGGCGAAAGGCCGGGAGGCATACCGATATGCGTGCAGGATCATAAATGATTCCCGGATACTGGAAGAGATGAGCCATGGGAATATGGCAAAATATCTACGGATTTCATTGAATCCCAGTTCCTGGTTTACGAATCAGTTTGTGGAGTTTTATAAGGAAAATTATGACAAGGATTATCATTTTGAAATCTATACAGCCGGTGTGCGCACGGTCATGGAACGTGTGCGGGATTACCTTTCAGACATTGGCTTTGTATACGTGATGGAACAGCAAAAAAAGGAATTCCAGTATGAGCTGGCGAAAAACAAGCTGGTTTTTACCGTTATGCAGGAAAGTACGGCGACATTTTATCCGGGAAAGTTGAATATATTGGATCAGGAAGCAGCTGACAGAGAGAATGCACAGACCGTAAATATGGAAGCGATGAAGAACTTCCGATTTATCCAGAACTTCCGTGATGAGTTTCTGGAATTGGGAGAGAAAGAAAAACGTAGTGTGTTCAGCTGGGAAAATCTGAATGTTTCCATTATTACAAACAGCGACTACATTATGGAAAAGATGTTGAAAGAGACCGGACTTTGCAATATCAGCGGCAGTTATCTTTCCAATGATAAAAAGGCAGCAAACAAAGGCATTCCGCTGGAATTCAAAAAGAATAAGGTGGTTTTCGGATACATCAGAAGAAAGAATGACGAGACGGATGAGCTGATGGAGGAATTGCTGGGATTTTTAAGGGAAAAATTGAAGCTGGAGAATGGCAGCTGAATATGAGAGGGATAAAAAAAAACGGAAGCAGAATCGGCTAAAGGAACGTGTGCCGGTCTGCATAAATAGAGAAAAGGTATTCCTGAAAATTGAAAATATATTCCAAATAAGAATAGCTTATAACCCCCTGGGCGGGTTGTAGGCTGTTTTTTATTTTGCTAAACTACACCAAGGGATGAAAGAATGAGTAAAAACCTACTTGTACAGTATGGAATGGAGACAATTAAATGAAAAAATATGCAATCAAACGTATCCTTCAGCTGATTCCCATTCTGTTTGCAATTACTTTTCTTTCTTATGGAATGATGCGTATTGCAGGAAGTGATGTTGTAACGCGGAAAATGGAGAATACAGGAGGGGTAGTGTCAGAAGCTGCACTGGATGCGGCAAGAGAAGAGCTGGGGCTGGATAAGCCATTTTTAACCCAGTATTTTGTATGGCTTGGAAAACTGCTGCGTGGAGATATGGGAAACAGCT
Organism: Ruminococcus sp. 1001713B170207_170306_F1; assembly: GCF_015668065.1. Classification (NCBI taxonomy): domain Bacteria; kingdom Bacillati; phylum Bacillota; class Clostridia; order Eubacteriales; family Oscillospiraceae; genus Ruminococcus; species Ruminococcus sp. 1001713B170207_170306_F1. Next base: position 18,776 of record NZ_JADPEX010000014.1, read on the forward strand.
ATGTATCAGGAGTTTCGGTCTTTGATACTTTTATATCAAAACTGCCGGCAACCCTGCTTCTTACGGCTACTTCCATTCTGCTTACTATTATTATTTCGATTCCTTTGGGAATTTTGTCTGCGGTGAAGCAGAATACAATTGCTGATTACTTGATTCGTTTCTGCAGTTTTATAGGAAACAGTCTTCCTAATTTCTTTGTATCACTTTTGCTTATGTATTTTCTTGCAATCCGGGTCAGGATTTTCCCTGTTATTGCCAAGGATGTGAGTCTGAAAAGTGTTGCAATGCCGGCCATAACCCTGGCCATTGCCATGTCTGCGAAATATCTGCGGCAGGTAAGGGCTACTGTGTTAGATGAGCTGAGTAAGGATTATGTAGCAGGCGCCCGTGCCCGTGGGGTGAAGTTTTCTGTTACCTTATGGAAAAGTATTATGAAAGCATCCCTGGTTACGGTCATTACCCTGTTAATGCTGTCAGTGGGAAACCTCCTTGGCGGTACGGCAATTGTGGAGTCCATCTTTATGTGGGACGGTGTTGGAAAAATGGCAGTAGATGCTATTTCCATGCGCGATTATCCCATTATTCAGGCGTATGTTATGTGGATGGCGATCATTTATGTGCTGGTGAATCTGCTCACAGACCTGTCTTACCGGTTCCTTGATCCGAGAATCCGTCTGGGAGGTGCGAAGCAGTGAGTGTAAAAAAAATGGACGAAGTGCCAGAAAAGAAAACGGAAAGTAAAATACTGGCAAAGATGGGTAAGAAAGAACAAGGTAGATGTCAAAAAGAAAGTGTAGTGCTGAAAAATGGGCAAAGCACAGATAATGGAAAGCACGTAACCGTGCGTGTGCAGAGGATTAGAAAGATTCATATAAAACAAAAGCTGATAATTTTCAGCGTTCTGGCTGTCTGTCTTGTAGTCCTGGCAGTTTTTTCAGACCATCTCTGTCCTTATGACCCTTACGCCCAGGATCTTTCCAGCGCCCTTCAGGCACCCAGTCTTCAGCATCCAATGGGGACAGATACTTATGGCAGGGATATGCTGTCCAGGGTGATCAGCGGAGCAAGAGCCAGTATTTTTTCCACTTTTATACTGGTGGCTGTGATTTCCATTTTTGGTACGATTGTGGGATTATGCTGTGGCTATTATGGCGGAATTCTGGATTCTGTTATGATGAGAATTTCTGATGTCTGTCTGGCATTTCCAGGGCTGGTGTTTGCAATGGCGATCGCGGCCATTCTTGGGGGAGGTATCCAAAATGCTATTATTGCGCTGGCAGTGGTCAGCTGGCCAAAGTATTCACGTATAGCCAGAAGTCAGACACTGGCTTTGAAAGAGGAACCTTACATCCATGCGGCGATATTGGCTGGGGACAGCTCTGCTCAGATCCTTGTTAGACATGTTCTTCCCAATATGATCGGACCGGTTCTGGTAACAGCTATGCTGGATATTGGAACCATGATGATGGAGCTTGCAGGACTTTCCTTTCTGGGTCTTGGAGCGCAGATTCCAATGGCTGAGTGGGGAAGCATGATGAGCGGTGGACGAAGTATGATCCAGACATATCCATGGGTGGTTCTGTCGCCGGGAATTGCGATTTTTATATCGGTGGTTATTTTTAATCTGCTGGGAGATACCGTCCGGGATTACCTGGATCCGAAGAATAGCCGGATCAAGTGATGCGAGACAGTCAGAGGCTGAAATACGCGGCTTCCAAAACACAATTTTGGACTCTTTTGTGCTGTCAAAGCGGAAATGAAATATGTAAGCTTTGGAAAAAAGCATGTTAAATATAAGAGTATGAATAAACACGAGGAGGAATGTAAATGAAAACAAAGAAGATTCTTGGAATTGCACTGGCTGTCTGTATGACAATGGGATTAACTACAGTGCCCGCAATGGCGGAAGATAAGAAAACATTTGTATTTGGTGATACCACCTTTAATGCGGAGAATGAAGAAGCGGATATCAATCCACAGAACACCTACGCCGGCTGGGCCTGCATCCGCTATGGTGTCGGCGAAACCCTGTTCCGCTATTCTGATACCATGGAAATTGAACCATGGATTGCCAAAGAATATGAAAATGTAGATGAGCTGACCTGGAAAATTACTTTGAACGATGGTGTTGTATTTTCCAATGGGCGTGTCTGTGATGGACAGGCGGTAAAGGAAAGCCTGGAGTCTCTGGTTGAAAATCATGAAAGAGCAGCGGGGGACCTTTGCATTGACAGTATTGAGGCAGATGGAAATGTGGTTACCATTAAGACCACAGAGCCGAAACCGGCATTGATTAACTATTTAAGTGATCCCTATGGCTGTATCATTGATGTACAGGCCGGAATTACAGACAATGGAATTGTAATCGGCACGGGTCCTTATGTGGCTACAGATCTGGTAACGGACGATCATCTTACACTTGTAAAAAATGAAAACTACTGGAATGGGGATGTAAATGTGGATGAAATCACGGTTCGAACCATTTCCGATGGAGATACACTGGCATTTGCACTTCAGGCAGGTGAAATCAATGCTGCCTATGGTATGGCATATGCAAGCTATCCTTTATTTGAGAATGATGATTTTACGTTCTCCAGTGCTGCAACAAGCCGCGCATTCTATGCATGGATGAATTTTGAAAGTACGGTAACTTCTGATCCGGCAGTCCGCAAGGCAATTGCCATGGGAATTGACAAAGAGAGCTTCGTATCCGTACTTCTGAATGGATACGGATATCCGGCAGTTGGTGCATTCCCGGATACTTTTTCATTTGGCGGACAGAATCTGACTACAGAGAGCTATGATCCGGATGGAGCCAAAAAGGTTCTGGAGGATGCAGGCTGGATTGATTCCGATGGTGACGGAATCCGTGAAAAGGATGGCGAGAAGCTTGTAATCCGCTGGCTTACCTATCCAAGCCGTCAGGAGCTTCCGCTGCTGGCAGAATCAGCCCAGGCAACTCTGAAAGAGATTGGTATGGATGTTCAGGTTAACTGCACATCTGACAGCAATACCATCCGCAAAGATCCTGCGCAGTGGGACGTATACGCAAGTGCCATGGTAACAGCCCCAACAGGAGATCCGGAGAATTTCTTCACAACCTGTGCTCTGGATAACTCTGTTTCCAATAATGGACATTATCACAGTGATAAGCTGGAAGAGCTTGCAAAAGAGATGGGAAAAGAATTTGATGTAGAAAAACGTTCCGAACTGGGAATTCAGATGCAGCAGACCGTTCTGGACGACAACGCTTATGTGTTCTGTTCTCATCTTAAAATGAGCATGATCATGCAGTCAAATGTAACCGGTCTTGTGGCCCATCCTTGTGATTACTATGAGCTGACAGCAGATCTGGATATTAACTAAGGAAAAATACGCTTTGTGAGTTTGACCTGCCTATGGTCTAAATGAGAGCCAGCTGCCATGTATGGATAATACAGGCAGCTGGCAGAAATATTTTTTGGATATCAAGGAGGAGTTTGCGCGACAATGGAGAATAAAATACTGACCTATGATTCGGTGGAGATATCCTTTGATGGGGAAGCGGTAGTCCATGATGTAAGCTTCTCACTCACACCGGGCGAAATCCTGGGGCTTGTAGGAGAATCCGGAAGTGGTAAAAGTACACTGATCAAAGCTGCTATGGGACTTCTTGGTTCAGGAGGCCTGGTAACCAGAGGCGACATCTGTTATATGGGACAGAATATTCTGGATATTTCAGAGAAGGAAAAAAGAAAAATCCGGGGATCAGGAATCGGCATGATTTTCCAGGATGCAGGAGCCTCTCTTTGCCCCATCCGTACGATTGGTGACCAGATTTATGAGAGTATGCGCGCCCATAAGAAAGTGAGCAGAAATGAAGCAAAGGATCGTGCCATGGAATTGTTTGAAAAGCTGAATTTTAAAGACAGCCAGCGCGTGTGGGACAGCTATCCCTTTGAATTATCCGGTGGAATGAACCAGAGAGCAGGGATTGCCATTTCCATGCTGATGAATCCACCGATTCTTTTGGCAGACGAACCTACAAGTGCACTGGATGTATCGGTTCAGCGTCAGGTAGTAAGAGAAATGTTAAAGCTCAGGGAATTGTTTGGAACAGCAATTATAATTGTAACCCATGATATTGGTGTAGTTCGGGCAATGGCGGATACCGTTCTGGTTCTGAAGAATGGAAAAATGGTGGAATATGGAGAGGCAAAAAAGGTGTTGAACCATCCACAGGATCCCTATACGAAGAAGCTGCTGGCAGCAGTTCCAAGGCTTAAGAGAAAGGAAAGATCATGAACACACTTTTGGAAGCTGAACACTTAACGAAGGTATTTGCGCAGAGGGGAAAAGAGCCTTTTAAAGCTGTGGATGACGTAAGCTTTTCTTTGCAGGCAGGAGAAACACTTGGAATCGTTGGCGAATCCGGCTCCGGAAAAAGTACACTGGCGAAGATGATCACAAGGCTGACGGATATTACAGATGGTACTTTGAAATTCCAGGGAAAAGACATTACGAAATTGAAACAGAGCCAGTTGAGGGATGTATATGGAAATATCCAGATGGTTTTTCAGAATCCGACAGGTTCCTTTGACCCGAGAAGAACTTTGGGAGACGGAATTGGAGAGAGCCTTCGAAATCGTGGCATGAAGAAGGCAGATATTGCAATAAGGGTGAAAGAACTGCTGGAACAGTGCGGACTTGAAGAAGAGCTGGCAAAAAGATATCCACATGAGGTCAGTGGAGGACAGTGCCAGAGAGCTGCAATTGCAAGGGCACTGGCAGTGGAACCGAAGGTGCTGATCTGCGATGAAGCTACCAGCTCACTGGATGTGACCATTCAGAAGCAGATCATGGAGCTTCTGGAAGAGCTGAAGGATACACATGGCTTATCCTTTATATTTATCTGCCATAATCTTGCACTTGTACAGAGCTTCTGCGATAAGGTGCTGGTTCTGTATGACGGAAAAGTGGTGGAGAGCGGGAAGCCGGATGATATTATCAATGAGCCGAAAGAGGCGTATACAAAGAAGCTGGTGGATGCAGTATTTGAATAAAATAAGCACAGAAGAAAGCCCTGCCGGGCAGGATTGCACTGCGATGAAAGGGGAGTTGCCGTTCGAGGCAACCCGCCGCAGTCGGAGAATCCTGCAAGCAGGATTTTTTTTTCTTGAAATTTCCTTGTAAGATATTCCATAAAAGCAGAAAAATATGCAAAATGGGAATGGGTAAATATCCCCCTGGGGAGCTTGTGATACCTGTTGATTCTGGTACAATAGGTTTCAGCAGCAAGGCAGAAAACGCCTGAAATGCGAATTTTTATACATAGTTACATGTAACACCTCCACTCATTATTACATGTAAATACAGACCTTCTATAGAAAGACAGTTATAGGACAAAAGCTTATAACTGCCTTTCTTATCTGGAGCGTATTTGAAAAAAATTCCGCAGTCTGCACGCCTCACTTTGCGGTATATTTCACCCGGATTCGGGAAAAATCTCCACAAATTGTGATGTACATCTTGCAGAAAGCTTTTTTCAGACACGCGCTGAGAAGAAATGAGGGATGGGAGAAAAAAGAATCAGAAATCTTCAGAAAATAATATTTCTGCTGATAATAAAAACAAGAGGGAGAACTGCTATGAAAATCAAGAAAGTAATCAGTTTATTATGTACAGCGGCCATGCTGCTGGCTGTACCAGCCGGGAATGTTTATGCGGGTGCGGAGGATCAGTCTGTGGTAGTTACAATGCCAACCACATCAGAACCGGAATCCGGTTTTGATCCGGCTTACGGATGGGGAGCCGGAGAGCATGTTCATGAGCCATTGATCCAGAGCACCCTGGTTCGTACCACCAAGGACCTTGGAATTGAAAATGACCTTGCTACAGAGTATTCCTGCAGTGACGATGGTCTTACCTGGACTGTAAAAATCCGTGATGATGTGAAGTTTACAGATGGGGAGCCATTGACCGCCTCTGATGTTGCTTTTACCTTTAATACCTGTCGCGATGAAAGCTCTGTAAACGATTTTACCATGTTGAAGGAAGCGGTTGCAGTGGACGATACGACGGTAGAGTTTCATATGAATGAGCCATATTCCATTTGGCCATACACCATGGCAATTGTAGGAATCATACCAGAGCATGCCTATGATGAAAATTATGGACAGAATCCAATTGGTTCCGGACGTTATATTATGAAGCAGTGGGACAAAGGACAGCAGGTTATTTTTGAAGCAAACCCGGATTACTACGGAGAAGAACCAAAGATCAAAAAAATGACGGTGCTGTTTATGGAAGAAGATGCAGCCATGGCAGCGGCAATGTCCGGACAGGCAGATGTAGCTCACACAGCAGCCTCTTACAGTGACCAGGAAATTGACGGGTATGAACTCCTGAGTGTGGCAACTGTGGATAACCGTGGCTTTAATCTTCCTTGTACAGAACCAGAAGAAAAAGACGGTATCACATATGGAAACAGTCTGACTTCCGATGTGAAGGTACGACGTGCAATTAATCTTGCTATTGACCGGGAAGAGATGATCAAAAATGTACTCAATGGTTATGGAACAGTAGCCTATAGTGTTTGCGACAAAATGCCATGGTACAACGAGGAGGCTGTTACAGAGTATGACCTTGATGCAGCGAAGGCTCTGATGGAAGAAGCAGGCTGGATAGAAGGCGATGACGGAATAAGAGAAAAAGATGGGGAAAAAGCAGAGCTTACCATTATGTTTTCAAATGGAGATTCTGTGCGCCAGGCACTTGCAGAAGACTCTGCGAATCAGCTGCGTGAGCTTGGAATTGATGTAACTACTTCTGGTGTTGGCTGGGATACCGCCTACGATCAGGCACAGTCAGAACCGCTTATATGGGGATGGGGAGCACATAGCCCTATGGAGCTTTACAATATTTATCACACCATCAAAGATACCGGAAGTGCGGAATATTCTCCATATGCAAATGAGACAGTTGACAAATACATGGACGAAGCACTTGCAAGCAGCAACCTGGAAGAATCCTACGATCTCTGGAAAAAAGCCCAGTGGGACGGAACCACAGGAATTACACAGGAAGGGGATATTCCGTGGATCTGGCTGTGCAATATTGATCATCTTTATTTTGTACGTGATGGTCTGAAAGTGGCAGATCAGAAATTACATCCTCATGGCCATGGCTGGTCTATTGTAAACAATGTTGACCAGTGGGAGTGGGAATAAAGAGTAAGAAAAAACGAAACGGATAAATTAAGATGAAACGCATAGGTATTTACGCAGGAAAGAACCTGCTACGAATCATATTACTGCTTTTTGCAGTAAGCATTCTTACCTTTGCCCTTGTATCAGCTTCCCCCATTGACCCGTTACAGGCCAATGTGGGGCAGGCTGCCCTGGGCAGTATGAGTGAAGAACAAAAAGAAAAGCTGCGCTCCTACTGGGGCGTGGATGAACCGCCAGTGCAGAGATATCTGAACTGGCTGAATGCATTTATAAAGGGAGATGGGGGAATTTCTCTGTTATACCGGCAGCCGGTGACAAAGGTCATTGCAGTGAAGCTGGGAAATTCTCTTTTTCTTATGGGACTGGCGTGGGTGGTTTCCGGATTTGTGGGCTTCCTTCTGGGAGTACTTGCAGGGGTGTTTCAGGGCAGGCTGCCGGATAAAATCATAAAAGGTTATTCACTGGTGATTGCCAGCACTCCTTCTTTCTGGCTGGCACTTTTGCTACTGATCATTTTTGGAGTCTGGATGAAAATCCTTCCCATTGGACTTAGTGTTCCTATTGGAGTAGAAGCCAGCGGTGTTTCCTTTTTGGACAGAGTGCGTCATGCCATTCTTCCGGCAGTCACTTTAAGCATAACCGGAATTTCGAATATCACATTACATACCAGGGAAAAAATGATTGATATAATGGAAAGCGATTACATCCTTTTTGCAAAGGCGCGGGGAGAGAAAACCGGAAGCATCATTTTTCACCATGGCATTCGTAATGTGCTGCTTCCGGCCATGACCCTGCAGTTTGCATCTGTCAGTGAGATCATAGGAGGTTCGGTTCTTGTGGAGCAGGTATTTTCCTATCCGGGACTGGGACAGGCGGCTGTAGCGGCGGGAACTGGCAGTGATGTGCCTCTTCTTATGGGGATTACATTAATAACAGCAGCCATTGTTTTTCTGGGAAATTTCCTGGCAAATGTACTGTATGGAGTTGTTGATCCCAGAATCCGGAAGGGAGGGCTGGGACTATGAGTGAAGGTGTAATGAAAAACAATTGTTCAAAGGGCAGCCCGGGAGTCGTGGAAAAGCAGGGGAAAAGGCTGAATCAGCGGCAGAAAGCAAGGATTTTGCTGATTTTTTCTGTAGCTTTTCTGGCGGTGACAGCCATACTTGGAGTGGTGCTTCATGATGCCGCTATGGTGACTGATTTTTCCAGAAAAAATATTGCTCCCTGTCTGAAATATCCTTTTGGTACGGACTGGCTGGGCAGAAATATGTTTTACCGTACTCTTACCGGTTTATCTATGAGTATTCTTATTGGCGTGCTGGCAGCAGGTGTAAGCGCAGTTATGGCACTGATTCTTGGAATTTGTGCAGCAACTCTTGGAAAAAAGGTGGACTCTGCCATCTCTTTTGCAATTGACACTGTTATGGGAATTCCGCATATTCTGCTGTTGATCCTGATTTCCTATGCTATGGGAAAAGGGCTGAAGGGAGTGATTGCAGGTGTGGCGCTGACGCACTGGACATCTCTGGCAAGGCTGATTCGAGGAGAGGTTATGCAGCTTCGGGAAAGTGAATATATTCAGATTGCAGGAAAGCTTGGGCTGGGCAAATGGGAGATTGCGAAAAAACACATAGTTCCCCATGTTCTGCCCCAGTTTATTGTTGGGCTGGTATTGCTTTTCCCACACGCAATTCTTCATGAGTCCAGTATTACATTTCTGGGCTTTGGGCTTTCCACGGAGCAGCCGGCGATTGGAGTTATTTTATCAGAAAGTATGCGCTATCTGATCATGGGCAAATGGTGGCTGGCTGTATTTCCTGGAATGATGCTGGTTCTTACGGTTGTGCTGTTTGAAAAAGGCGGTACAGCTCTTCGTCAGCTTCTGGATCCGGGAAGTGTGCACAAATAGAGAATAGCAGGAGGGACTGTCCGGTAAGAGACAGCAGCGTATGAAAAAATATGAGTTGTACAAATAAGAAAAAAATACTGGAAATAGAAGAGCTTTCCGTTTCCTTTCTCCAATATAAAGGGAAAACCAGCAGACAGAGCTGGCTTCCCGTGATTTCAGGTCTATCTGTTGCAGTGAGGGAAGGGGAACTGGTGGCTGTAGTCGGCTCCAGCGGTTCCGGAAAAAGTCTTCTGGCACATGCGATTTTGGGAATTCTGCCTTATAATGCAAAAGTATCCGGAATTATGAAGTTCCAGGGTGAATTGATGGACGAAAAGAAGATCAGTGAACTTCGTGGAAAGGAAATTGCTTTCGTACCTCAGAGCACCTTATATCTGGATCCTCTTATGAAAGTGGGGAAACAGGTCTGTGGAAAAAGAGGGAAAAAGGGGTCAGAAAAGCAATCGGAATTGTTCCGCAGGTATGGTCTGCCTGAGAAAACAGAAACGAAATATCCTTTCGAGTGTTCTGGAGGAATGACCAGAAGAATTTTGCTGTCTACTGCATTAATGGAAAATCCAAAGCTTATTATTGCGGATGAACCTACGCCTGGCATGGACCTGACACTTGCGAAAAAGTCTATGGAGGATTTCAGAAAATTTGCAGATGAAGGAAATGGAGTTCTTCTGATTACTCATGATATTGAGCTGGCACTGGAAGTTGCTGACAGGATCGTTGTTTTTTATGCAGGAAAAACAGTGGAAGAGGCCCCGGTTTCGGATTTTCGTTCAGAAGAGACCTTGCGCCATCCTTATACGAAAGCATTGTGGCGGGCACTTCCGCAGAATGGCTTTACCCCTCTTGACGGAACCCAGCCTTATGTGAAAGACATGCCGCAGGGATGTCCTTTTGGACCAAGGTGCAGCTGGTATCGGGAAGAATGCAAAGGGGAAATACCTATGGTGGAGGCTGGATGCGGAAGTGTCAGGTGTATCCGGTATTGTATGTAAAACGGAAATACCACCTATCGGCGACATCACTATATAGGAAAGTCAGCGGTTGTGTGCCTGTGGCACTCCAACAGCTGCAGACAGCATTCGTAATCCGGGACTTTCATAGTAAAGTCAGATAGGGGATAACTTTAATGCATATTGCCTACTGAATAGTTATAACAGGAGATATAAAATGATTCTGGAAGCACGAGATATTTCATTTTCTTATGAGAGAAAAGGCGCAGAACTTTTTTCAAATATAAAATTTAAAGTGGAAAACAACGAAAGAGTGTGGGTGCCAGGACCAAGTGGCTATGGAAAAACCACATTGTGTAAAATTCTGGCTGGTTATCTGGAACCCAGCAAAGGACAGGTTTTGCTGGATGGAAAGCCTTTGCCGAAGAAAGGGTATTGTCCGGTGCAGATGATCTGGCAGCATCCGGAAAGGGCTGTGAATCCCAGACTGAAAATGGAAAAAATTTTGTCTGATGGAGGGCAGGTTGAAAATCGGATCATAGAGGGGCTGGGGATAGAAGAAGATTGGCTGAACCGGTATCCTCAGGAATTATCCGGTGGGGAATTGCAGCGTTTCTGTATTGCAAGAGCACTGGGAAAAGAGACAAGGTTTCTGATTGCAGACGAGATCAGTACCATGCTGGATCTCATCACGCAGAGCCAGATCTGGAATTTTCTGCTGGAAGAAGTAAAAAGGCGGGAAATCGGGTTGATCGTGGTATCTCATAGTGAGGCATTATTGAAGCAGGTTGCAGAGCGAAAACTGCCTTTTACGGCAGAGAAGACAACTGCCTGAAAATTTTGAGTGATTCATTTATTTTATACTTCCATTTTCCAAGAAAAACAAGAGCAGATTTTAACAAAAAAATCCCTTAAAAAAAGTTATGTTTGGTTAATCATAATTGAAACAAGTGACTATAATAAGGGACGTAAAAAGAAAAAAGAAGTACTTAACAAAACCTCTTTGTTGAAGGCTGCTAAGCGTTTCAGAATTTTGGAGGAAAAGATAAATGAATACTTTAAAAGCTGAAAAAAGAAGCATGGATGTCAAAGCAAAGAAATTAAGAAGAGAAGGATTTGTAACAGGTAACCTGTTCGGCAGAGAAATTGAAGGTTCCATTCCCCTTAAGTTTACTAAGAAAGAAATTGAAGTTCTGTTGAAAAACAACAATAAAGGAAGCCAGGTAATGCTGGAACTGGATGGTAAAACCTATGATGCGCTGATCAAGGAAGTTGATTATAATCCACTTGCACATACAGTAGAGGAAGTTGATTTCCAGGCACTGGTAAGCAATGAGATGGTTCATTCCACTGCTGAGATCATTCTGGAAAATGAAGAGAAAGTTATGTCCGGTGTTCTGCAGGATGAGTTGAAAGAGGTTGCATACAAAGCACTTCCGGCAGATCTGGTTGACAAGATCAAGGTTGATGTCGCTGGTATGAAGATTGGTGATACGCTTCGTGTGAAAGACCTTGAAATCGCCAAGAATAAGAATATCCACATCACAACTGATCCGGAAGCAGTTGTCGCAACTGTAACACCAGTTCACAACGTAGTTCCGGAGACTGAGACAGAGGCTGAAGAGACTGCTGAGGAGAAATAAGCTGGCGGCAGTTGCTGAAATTGAATTTTGAATATGTGTGAATGAAATGGGAAGCTGTTCACTGGGAAATTGGTGGGCAGCTTCCTTTTGTCTGGTATTTCTAAAAGCGGTTATTAGAGTGTGTTTGAAAAATCTCCCATAAATTGTGACGCACATCGTGCAGAAAGCCTTTTTTAAACACGCTCTAATAAAAATTTGTTACGAATTTTAAAAACTGCTTCACATGTGGCTTCAGAATCCGGTTCTTACTGTACACAATGTAGAAGGTTCGCATGGCGGATTCGTGATTCAGGGGAAACATGAGAATCTGGTGGGTGTCGGCCAGATCTTTGGCAGAGCAGGCAGAGAGGATGGAGATTCCAAGGCCGCCGGCTACAGACTTGCGGATGGCCTCCAGATCGTTCATGCGGGCTACAATGTGCAGGGAAGAAGCCGGGATATTTCGTTTTTCCAGATAGCGGTCAATTTCCTTTTTGGTTCCAGAACCAGTTTCGCGCATAATAAAGGGTTCTCTTAGAAAATCAGAGAAATCAAGGGTACCGGAATCCATTTTTTGCTGATATTGCAGGTAATGCTGGTTGACCGGGGTGGCAATTACAAGTTTATCTTTGCAAAAAGGGATAAAACAGCAGTCTGGTTCGTCAAAGGTATTTCCCACCAGAGCCAGATCCACGCTGCCATCTAGAACTCTTGCCACAGCGCCGAGACTGTCGGATTGCCAGGAGTGAAAATATACGTCTGGAATCTGGCAGGTGAAGGCACTGAGAATACCTGGCAGAAGGTAGGAGGAAGGAATGGTGGAAACAGCCAGGTCAATGATCTTTTTATTTTGTCCGGTGAACTCTTCTATAATGTTGCTGCGCATGTTCAGCATATTGGAGGCGCAGTCATAGAGCAGAAGACCGCGCTGGGTGATGTTCAGCTTCTTGGTGGTGCGGATCAGCAGCCGCGAGTTCAATTCCTGTTCCAGAGAATTGATGTGGGCACTGATGGTGGGCTGGGTCAGGTTCAGCTGGCGGGCGGCTTCGGAGAAGCTTTTATTTTCGACTACGGCTACGAAGGCCTCTAATTGTTTAAATTCCATAGGATAAAAATACTGGTTCCTTTCTCAAAGACTAATTAAGTGTTACTAATGCTGAATTTATAAGTCTAAAATTTTCTTTAATCCCTGGATGGCAAAATCCAGCTCATTCTTTGTATTTTCCGGTCCAAAGGAGAACCGGATAGTTCCGGCAGGATAAGTACCAAGCGTCTTGTGGGCGTTTGGAGCGCAGTGGAGTCCGACTCTGGTCATAACACCATACTCATTGTCCAGCTGCCACGCCACCTGTGACATGTCGATTTCTGGTGTCTGGATCGAAACAACTGCATTTCGGTCAGTGAGATCTTTTTTTCCAATAATACGGATATGTCTGCCAGTATCGTCCAGTGCCTGCAGCTGTTCCAGAAAATAACCAGTGAGAGACAATTCTTTTTCATTTATCGCCTGCAAAGAATGCGTTTTCAAGTACAAAAGTGCTTCATGCAGTCCATAAATTCCAGGCAGATTAGGTGTCCCGGATTCAAAGCGATCCGGCATAAAATCCGGAATTTCTTCCGTATGAGATACACTTCCGGTACCGCCGGAAATCAGTGGTTCCATTTGTTCTGCCAATTCCTGGGAAACCAGGAAACCACCTGTCCCTTGTGGTCCCCGAAGTCCTTTATGTCCGGTAAAAGCTAACGCGTCAATATGCATTTTGTCCATATTAATTGGTACGATCCCAGCCGTCTGTGCAGAATCCACAACAAAATAAAGCTGGTGCCTCTGACAGATTTCCCCAAGGGCATCAAGGGGCATCCTGGTTCCGCATACATTGGAAGCATGTAAAGTGACAATAGCTTTCGTCTCAGGGCGGATCAGTTCTTCTACTTTTTCCAGAATCATAGAGCCGTCCGTTCTGCAAGGAATCCGGTCAAAGGAAATCCCTGAGGAAGCCAGCTGTACTACAGGTCTCATAACTGCATTGTGCTCCATGGCGGATACCAGAATATGGTCTCCTGGTTTTAAGAATCCTTTTAAAATAAAATTGAGACTGGTGGTGACATTCGGTGTAAAAATTACATTTTTGCATTTGGAAAAGTGGAAAAGTTCTGCCAGCAGCTGGCGTGTCTCATAAATAACTTCTTCTGCTGAGTAAGCACTGGAGTAGCAGCCGCGGTTCACGTTAACTCCGTTCATAGTCAGGTAATCCATCATAGCTTGTGCCACACCTGGAGCCTTTGGAAAAGAGGTGCTGGCCTGGTCGAGGTAAATTCGGTTCATGATTATATCCTTTCGCTTGGAAAATGGTTATTTAATATATCTATAATACCACGATTTATCGACAATATCTATAAATACTTAAAATAATCCCACATAATCAATTAGAGTTTTCTGACAAAAAATGCTAAAATAGAGGAAAGATTTGACAGTTATCTAAGGAGGAAAGAGTATGAAAGAAACATTGTCAAAGAAAGAAACACCCATAATCATCGGAGCCGGTGTCATCATCGGAATCATTGCAGTGGCTCTGGTATATTTCGGAAACCCTGCAAATATGGGCTTCTGCATTGCCTGCTTCCTGCGTGATACTTCAGGAGCACTGGGATTCCACAGTGCAGCTGCGGTTCAGTACATCCGCCCGGAAATTGTAGGACTGGTACTTGGCTCCTGCATTCTTGCTCTTGCAACCAAAGAATTTAAGCCAAGAGGCGGCTCCGCACCTGTTACCCGTTTTGTGATCGGAATGTTCGTTATGATCGGCTGCCTGATGTTCCTTGGCTGCCCATTCCGCATGATCCTTCGTCTGGCTGGCGGCGATTTCAACGCCATCTTTGGTTTGATCGGATTTATTGCTGGAATCCTTGCCGGAGTATTTTTCCTGAAAAAAGGCTATACTCTGAAACGTTCCTATAAAATGCAGCCGGTTGAAGGCGGCATTTTCCCAGTAGTGGAAATCGGAATTCTTCTGCTTCTCATTGCAGCACCTGCATTCATCCACTTCACAGAAGCTGACGGTGGTCCTGGAGCAAAGCATGCTGCAATTGCAATCTCCCTGATCGCAGGGCTTCTGGTAGGTGCACTTGCACAGAGAACCCGCCTGTGTATGGTTGGAGGAATCCGTGACGTGGTACTGTTTGGAGAGTGGAAGCTGCTTCTTGGATTTATTGCAATTCTGGTAAGTGCGTTGATCGGAAACATGATCCTGGGATATTTTAATCCAGGATTTGCAGGACAACCTGTCGCACATACAGATGGTCTTTGGAATGCACTTGGAATGGCGCTTGCAGGATTTGGCTGTGTCCTTCTTGGAGGCTGCCCGCTTCGTCAGCTGGTTCTGGCTGGTGAAGGAAACACAGACTCCGCCATCACAGTATTTGGTCTGATGGCTGGTGCAGCTGTAGCACATAATTTCGGACTGGCATCTTCTGGAGAAGGCCCGACTGCAAATGGCAAGATCGCTGTTGTGATCGGTTTTGTGGTTCTGATCGTGATTGCGACAGTAAATTCCATGCGTAAGAATGAAGCGTGAAGTTGATTAAGGACGCTCATTTATAGTATATCTGTGTAAACAGACAATTCCGTTTAGTTGAAATAATGAAAAATCTAAGGAGATTAAGTGTATGAAAACAATAGATGCAAGAGGGCTTTCCTGCCCGGAACCTGTGATCCGTACTAAGAATGCGCTGGCATCCGGTGAGAAGGCATATACGGTAATGGTAGATAACGTAACAGCCAAAGAAAACGTATCCCGTTTCGCCCTGCATCAGGGATATAAGGTGTCTGTAAAAGAGGATGGGGAAGACTTTGTCCTCACTCTTGAGAAATAATGGGAGATTACATAGCCACATTTTTTTCCCATTTTGGAGCTATGTCTTTCAAGAAAAAATGTGAGAAAGAGGGATATCCGGCTACGATCATGCCGGTGCCAAGGAATTTAAGCTCTTCCTGCGGAACCTGCGTGAAATTCACAGGGGAAGCACAGACTGCGCAAAACTGGAACTCCGATGAAGTGGAGCAGCTGGTAAAAATACTTGAAACAGGAAGCTTTCAAGTTATATGGCATAGCTAAAGGTAAATAGCGGATAAGAGGAGAATGTATTATGCCAGAAAACAGGCAGTCTAATTATGACCAGGTAATCGAGAACTGGAGATTGAAATTCCTGGAAATGGATCAGGAGGAACTGATTCGCAAATTTCAGCTGGAAGCTGATGAGGAGTTTCTTTATATCATCTACTTTTCAAAAAAATTTCGAATTGACCGAAAAAACGGATTCATTACAGAAGATGGGAAAAGCCCTGGATTTGATACGGTGATGAATATTTATAATACGTTTTACTATTCAGCAGCTCATCCTGTGGCATCGGGCAATCTGGTGGCTTTTCGCCAGGTGAAGAGAGTGTATCCTTTTGAGGCTGCTTACAGAAGGACGATTATTTTTAGGCTGCAGGAGCTTTTCGCCGGGAAAACAGAAGAATTAAGAAAAGCCTGTGAGGCTCTTGGGGGAACTTTGCTTCCTCAGGGAGATGTGGGGTATGTGCTTCCGGTATTTCCTTTTTTGAATATTGCAGTTTTGTTCTGGGATAAGGATGAGGAATTTGAAGCACAGGCAAACATGCTTTTTGATTCGGAAATCACAGAGTTTATGCATGAGGAAAACGTAGTGTGTGTGGCGGCGGACGCGGTGTATTATCTTACATTGGCTGCCGGAATGACGCCAGAGAAGATATATGCCCAATAGGGGATTATAATATAAAAAAGGTCGTATATGTCAGCGGCCTTTTTATATTGCAAAAAATACTGACCAAATCTTCTATATCATAAAGAGTTTTGCCAGATGAAATTTTTTTCTTGCAAACTTTATGTGACAACCTTACAATATTGTAAGATTCTGCCTGCATTTTGTAATCTGATTCGATGGCAGCAAGTGACTTTTTTAAGTATACTGTTTTTTGCAAGGAAGCGTATGAAAAAGCTCATTGATAAAGGAGAGGAGTAAAAAATGTCATTACTTGAAGTTACAAATCTGAAAAAAATATATACCACCCGTTTTGGCGGAAATAAGGTGCAGGCATTGACCAATGTGAATTTTTCTGTGGAAAAAGGTGAATTTGTTGCAATTATGGGAGAAAGCGGTTCCGGAAAAACTACACTTCTGAATATTCTTGCAACACTGGATAAACCTACTTCCGGAGACGTACTTCTGGATGGAAAAAGCCTGGGACACCTTTCTGATAAGGAGATTTCTACATTTCGAAGAAAAAATCTGGGCTTTGTGTTCCAGGATTTTAATCTTCTTGATACCTTCAGCCTGAGGGATAATATTTATCTGCCGCTGGTGCTAGCAGGTGAAGATTACCGGGAAATGGGGCAGAAAATCCGTCCTATTGCACAGGCTCTTCATATTTATGAGCTGCTGGAAAAATATCCTTATGAGGTCTCTGGAGGACAGAAACAAAGATGTGCAGTTGCCAGGGCTCTGATCACACAGCCGCGCCTGGTCCTTGCGGATGAACCCACAGGGGCTCTCGATTCCAAGGCTGCAAATGCTCTTCTGGACGTTTTCGGAGAGATAAACAGACAGGGCCAGACCATTCTCATGGTTACTCACAGCGCCCAGGCAGCCAGCCGGGCATCCAGGGTTCTGTTCATAAAAGATGGTGAAGTTTTCCACCAGATCTATCGCGGCGAGAAAACAAAAGAGGAGATGTACCAGATGATTTCCGATACCTTAACCATTTTGATGACGGGCGGTGAGTATCATGCGTAAGGGACTTTTTTCCAGGCTGGCAGTTGTAAACATCCGGAAAAATAAACAGATTTATGTGCCCTATATTCTGGCGTGTCTGTTCAATGTGGCAATGCTGTATATGATGCTTTTTATCAATCATAATGCAGGAATGAAAACGATCCGTCACAGTGGTGACGTGTTGATGATCACGACTATGGGAGTTGGCGTTATTGTTATTTTCTCCTTTATTTTCCTGTTGTACAGCAACAGTTTCCTCATGAAAAGAAGACAAAAGGAACTGGGACTTTACAACATTCTCGGGCTGGAAAAGAAGCATATCAGCTGGGTTATGATGCTGGAGAATCTGTTTAGTGCCTTGATCAGTTTTGTTGGCGGAATCCTTGTGGGAATTCTGGGAAGCAAGCTGGCGCTTCTGCTGCTCTTGAAACTGATCAAGGTTCCGGCGTCCTTTGGGTTCGAAGTCAGCGTTCCGGCAATCAGAATATGCCTGGAAGTGTTTGGAGCTATTTTTGTTTTGATCCTTCTGGTAAATATCCGAAAGGTTTACAAAACAAACCCGATTCAGCTTCTTCAGGCACAAAATACAGGGGAAAAGGAACCAAAAGCAAAATGGCTGATGGCGGTTGCTGGTTTTATCTGTCTGTTTATCGGATATTATATTGCCATTACCACAGAGTCACCTCTTTCGGCGCTGGCGCTGTTCTTTGTGGCAGTGGTTCTGGTAATGGCAGGAACGTATCTTCTTTTTACAGCAGGAAGCATTGTGGTGCTCAAAGTCCTGCGCTGGAATAAGAAATTTTATTATAAAACCAAGAATTTTACTGCTGTTTCCGGTATGCTGTACCGCATGAAACAAAATGCAGTTGGACTTGCAAGTATCTGCATTCTGAGCACAGGCGTACTTCTGATGATCTCTTCTACGGTGTGCCTGAATTCCGGACTGGATGATATTATGAACAAACGCTGTCCGGCGGATGTGAATGTGCTGTACCGGGGAAATTCTTATGAAGATCTGGAAAAAATGAGAGAGAAATTACTGGGAAAAATTGAAAACCAGGTTTCTTATGAGAAAATTAACACCGAAATTGCTTTTTCATCTACGCTTGTGGGAAGCGAAGATGGGAGCTGGAAATTTGCAAATGTTGATGGGAGTTCCCTTATGGCAATGCCAGCCTCATTGGAAACCCTTACCGTGGTTCCACAGGAAGAGTATGCCAGGGTTACGGGAGAAGAGATTTCCCTTGCGCCAGGTGAAGTTCTTGCTTACCACAATGGAAAAACAGACGGTGAGACTCTGGAGATTCATAACAAGGTTTACCAGGTGAAAGAATGGCTGAAAAATTATCAGTATGTGGGAGATAATTTTTCTTCTATGGATTCTTTGAAGCTGGTTGTAAATGACGAAGACTTTTTTGCTTTGTTTTTGCAGCAGGAGGAAGTTTATCAAAGTGCAATGTCTCTGATGGAACTGGAAACGGATGTGTATCTGTCTGGAAGTGAAGAAGAAAAATATGCATCTGCCACCAAAGTAAGCGATCTTGCAACGGAGCTTCTGGATTCCGAAAAAGCAGCTGGAACTATAGAAGTGGGAATGAACTACAATACTATAAAACAGGATCTGTATAACAGTTTTTACAGTATGTTCGGTGGAATTTTGTTCCTTGGAATTTTCCTTGGACTGCTGTTCCTGATGGGGGCGGCCATGATCATTTACTACAAGCAGGTTTCAGAGGGCTATGAGGATAAGGAACGGTTCGAGATCATGCAGAAGGTGGGCATGACTCATAAAGAGGTGAAATCTTCCATTCACAGACAGATCCTTATGGTATTTTTCCTTCCTCTTGGAATGGCAGCACTGCATATTGCTATGGCATTTCCTATGGTAAAGAGACTGCTGGCGCTGTTTAGCATGACAAACAGCGGTTTGTTTGCCAGATGCACGGTGGTGACATTATTGGTGTTTGCTTTGGTTTATGGCGTGATTTATGGGCTGACAGCGAAGGTTTATTACAAGATTGTAGAGAGAAAGTGAGAATACAAGGGATAATAGTTGAATTTATTAGTGTAAAGTGCTACAATGAGAGAGCCTGGGAGGCCAAAACTGTTTCCCAGGCTCTTTGCGTGACTACAGAAGAAACCGGAGGAAATCTCTCATGAAAAAAGAGAGCTTTAAACAAGGAATTACAGATGGAATCCCCATTGCCCTGGGGTATCTGGCTGTTTCCTTTACGTTTGGTATGATGGCGGTGCAGGGCGGACTGTCTATTTGGCAGGCGGTCTTGATTTCTTTGACGAATCTTACGTCAGCGGGACAATTTGCAGGTCTTGATATTATCATAGCAGGAGGTTCCTTATGGGAAATGGCACTTACTCAGCTGATTATCAATCTGAGATACTGTCTGATGTCGTTTTCCCTTTCACAGAAGCTAAGACGTGATGAAACTTGGGGGCATCGTTACGGAGTTGCATTTGGCGTAACAGATGAGATATTCGGAGTCAGTGCCAGTAAACCGGGGAAAGTCAGTGCGTTTTATAATTATGGTGTAATGAGTGTAGCAATCCCGGGATGGACCATTGGAACCCTGCTTGGAGCTATTTCAGGAAGTATTCTTCCTGATTTTATTATGAGTGCACTTGGAGTTGCCATTTATGGAATGTTTTTGGCTGTCATTATTCCGCCATCCAAGAAAAACAAAGCAGTGCTTCTGGTTGTTCTTGGAGCAATGGCAGTGAGCGCATTATTTGCCTGGGTTCCTGTATTATCGAAAGTCTCATCCGGATTTGTGATTATTATTACTACAATTCTGGTAGCCGGACTGGCAGCATGGCTTTGCCCGGTTGATGAAGAAAATGCCAAGGAGGAAGCTCATGAAGCCTAATGTTTATATTTATATCCTGGTTATGGCTGGCGTTACATATTTGATCCGTATGCTGCCATTGGCACTGGCGAAGAAGGAGATTACCAATCCTTTTATAAAATCATTTCTGTTTTATGTGCCCTATGCCTGTCTGGCAGCTATGACGTTTCCGGCGATTTTGTCGGCAACGGCAAGTGTAATTTCAGCTGTAGTGGGATTTGTAGTGGCGCTGATTGCAGCGTACAAAGAGAAGAGTCTGCTGACTGTGGCGCTTCTTGCCTGTGGTGCAGTATTTATTGTAGAAAGAATAATGGCCTTTGCGGTGTAAGCATTACAAAATGCCTACGGTCCGCAAGGGCCTTTTTATTGAGTCATTCTCCAAGAAATCCCAGATCAATTTCCCCATCAAATACAGTAGTCGCCGCACCAGTCATATAAACCTGATCGTCATTTTCGTCCCAGAAAATATTAAGATCGCCACCAAGAAGCTTCACGGTAACCGGCTGATCACGGTCAACCAGCCCGTTCAAAATAGAAGCAACTGCAACTGCGCAGGCACCTGTTCCACAAGCCAGAGTCTCACCGGAACCGCGCTCCCAGACTCTCATCTGGACAGTGTGTCGGTCGATGACTTTTACGAATTCGGTATTGACGCGGTCAGGGAAATTTATATGGTTTTCAAAAGATGGACCGATCTTTTCGATTTCCAGCCCGTCTACGTCATCCATGTATACGATGGCGTGAGGATTTCCCATGGAAACAGCTGTAAAGTGATAAATCTGTCCGTCTACTTCAATAGGGGCATTTACGACCTGCTCAGATTCAGATACAACTGGAATCAGAGAAGCCTGAAGAATAGGGGCGCCCATATTGACCTTTACCATACTGACTTTTCCGTCACGGATAGAAAGATCCAGATATTTCACGCCGCTTTTGGTCGCTACGCTGATACTGGTCTTGTTTACAATGCCGTAATCGTAAGCATACTTGGCTACACAGCGGATGCCATTGCCGCACATAGCACCCTGGGAACCATCCAGGTTGTACATATCCATCTCACAGTCTGCAATGTCAGACGGCTTAATCAGAATCAGTCCGTCTGAGCCAATTCCAAAATGTCTGTCACTCACAAATTTGGCAACTGCTGATGGATCTTTCACAGTTTCTTTAAAACAGTTCACATATACATAATCGTTGCCGATACCATGCATTTTTGTAAATTTCATAATAAATACCTCCTGTTTGGGCGGTTAACGCCTTGGTCATTCAATTATTTAATTACTCCACACAAATCATATCATAACACAGATCTGTTATCAAAAAGTGAATTTTTCCAAATAATGACAAAGAAGTTGGGGAAATTTATGGAAACTCTTGCATTTTTCCAAAAAGCTGATAAAATGAGGAAAAGATAGATGAATGAATATGCAGAAAGCATGAATAATTATGTCCCCATCTTGTGAAGTCGGTTGTTGTGGAAGAAATAAATAGCAACAGCTTACTATGTGGATGAAGATATAAGGAACTGGTTCTGTATATGAGATTAAGAGGAGGAAAAGAATATGAAAAAATTAGTAGCTCTTGCACTTGGCACAGTAATGGCAGTTTCCATGACTGCTGGCGTATCTGCTGCAACTGTTGAGTCAAAGGATGATCTTAAGAATGCAACAATCGGTGTACAGCTTGGTACAACCGGTGATATTGAAGCTAGTGAATATGAGGCTGACGGAGCAACTGTTAAGCGTTACAGCAAAGGAAGCGAAGCAATCCAGGCACTTATGGCAGGCCAGATCGACTGTGTGATCATCGACTCCCAGCCAGCTCAGAAATTCGTTGAGAATGCAGACGGACTGAAGATCCTGGACGAGCCATTTGTTGAAGAAGAGTATGCAATCTGCCTGAAGAAAGGCAATGATGAGCTTCTTGACAAGATCAACGGCGCATTAAAAGAACTGAAAGAGGACGGAACTGTTGATGATATTATGAACAACTACATCGGCGACAACATTGGCGAGACACCATATGAGTCTCCGGAAGATGTAGACCGTTCCAACGGAACTCTTGTAATGGCAACAAACGCTGAGTTCGAGCCATATGAGTACCGTGACGGTGATGAGATTGTTGGTATCGACGCTGATATTGCACAGGCAATCTGCGATAAGCTTGGATATGAGCTTGAGATCGACGATATGGAGTTTGATGCAATCCTTGCTGCAGTGCAGTCTGGAAAAGCTGATTTCGGTGCTGCCGGAATGACCGTTACAGAGGATCGTCTGGAGAGCGTTGATTTCACAGACACCTATGCAAATGCAAGCCAGGTTATCATTGTAAAAGCTGACTGATAGAGAGAACAAAGTATAAGCTGCCGGAACCTGGTACTGGCTGACTGAGTTGCATCAGACAGCCAGTGCTTTTCCGACAGCTTTTCCTATAATGCAGGCATAAACAGAAATGCTTTTTCAAACACGTTCAAGGCTGCGTTATAAAGATATCAGGATAAAAAGGAAAAAAATATGTTTGAAAAATTTGGACACGATTTTTATATCAATTTTATAAAAGATGACAGATACACCTGGCTGCTGGATGGTTTGAAAAATACCATGATCATCACAGTTTTCGCCCTGTTGATCGGTATCTGTATCGGTTTTCTGGTGGCAATTATCCGTTCTTCCCACGATAAATCCGGGAATTTTAAAATTGCCAACTCCATCTGCAGAGTTTATCTGACTGTGATCCGTGGAACACCTACTGTGATCCAGCTTCTGATCATGAACTTTGTAGTTTTTGGTTCTGTAAGTGTCAATGAGATTCTGGTAGGAAGTCTGGCATTTGGTATCAACTCAGGTGCCTACGTTGCGGAGATCGTCCGTTCCGGAATCATGTCAATTGACCAGGGACAGACAGAGGCAGGACGTAGCCTGGGACTTAATTTTACCCAGACCATGCGTCTTATTATCATTCCACAGGCGTTTAAGAATGTACTTCCTGCACTGGTAAATGAGTTTATCGTGCTGATCAAGGAAACTTCTATTATCGGTTACATTGGAATGATGGACCTGACCAAGGGTGCAATGCTGATCCAGAGCCGTACCTACAATGCTTTTATGCCTCTTCTGGCAGCAGCTGCAATTTATCTGATCGTGGTCATGGTATTGACCTTCTTTATGAATAAACTGGAGAGGAGACTGAGAACCAGTGAGCGTTGATAAGAGTAAAGTTTTGATCCAGGTACAGGATCTGAAAAAAGCGTTTGGATCCAATCAGGTTCTGGATGGAATTTCCACAGATATCTGTCAGGGCGAGGTTGTTGCCATTATCGGACCATCTGGCTCTGGTAAATCTACTTTCCTTCGTTCTCTCAACCTTCTGGAGGAGCCTACAGGAGGTAAAATCCTGTTTGAAGGAACAGATATCACAGATCCCAAGGTTGACATAAATCGACATCGTCAGAAGATCGGAATGGTTTTCCAGCAGTTTAATCTGTTTCCACACAAGACGGTAAAGCAGAATATTATGATGGCACCGGTTGCCCTGAAACTGATGACAAAGGAAGAGGCTTCCAGACGTGCGGACGAGCTTCTTGCCCGTGTGGGACTTCCAGATAAGGCAAATGCTTATCCGGATATGCTTTCCGGTGGTCAGAAGCAGCGTATTGCCATTGCAAGATCCCTTGCCATGAATCCGGATGTTATGCTTTTTGACGAGCCTACTTCTGCACTTGATCCGGAGATGGTTGGAGAGGTTCTGGAGCTGATGAAAGAGCTTGCAAAGAGCGGCATGACTATGGTTGTAGTTACTCACGAGATGGGATTTGCAAGAGAGGTTGCAACAAGAGTTTTATTTATTGATGACGGCAAAATTCAGGAACAGAATGCGCCGAAGGAGTTTTTTGAAAATCCGCAGAATCCGCGATTGAAGGAATTTTTGTCTAAGGTTCTGTAAAAAGAAAAAAGACAACCTTTTCCATTGGTTTAAATGGGACAGAGGTTGTCTTTTTTTGTGAAAAAACGCGGTGATTTAAAATCCTATGCGTTTTTCTTCATTTCTTTATAACAATATTTGATGATTTCTTTCCTTGTGACAATTCCGATAAAGTGATCCTGATCATCTATAACCGGAACAAAGTTCTGGTTGATTGCGCGGTCCAGGAGATCCTCCATGTCGCAGTCAACGTGTACCGGTTTGTAGGTGGCTCTTCTGGAGATAGCCATAACCGGTACTTCCTCGGCTGTTTTCATATCCGTGATGTTCAGATTTTTCATTCCCCAGAGAAGGTCACCCTCAGAAATAGTACCTACGTATTTTCCCTCTGGATTCAGAATAGGAATACAGGAAAACTTCCGGTGTTCCATTTTCTCAAGAGTCTGCCTCAAAGTTTCATTTTCGAAAATGTAGGCAATATCACTTTTCGGTGTTAAGAAAAAAAGTATATTCAATTTGATCCCTCGATTCTATTTTACAGAAGTGGAATACCGCCTTTAGCAGCTTCTTCCTGCATTTCCTTAGGCCACAGGGAAACATGTACTTCTCCAATATGAGCCTTGCGCAGGAAGAACATACAGATACGGGACTGACCGATACCGCCGCCGATGGTGTATGGAAGTTCTTTATTCAGAATGGCCTTCTGGAACGGGAGCTCTCTGCGGTCGTCACAGCCGGCTTCTGTAAGCTGTTTGTCAAGTGCTGTCTCGTCTACACGGATACCCATGGAAGAAAGTTCAAGGGCAATGTCCAGTACAGGATAGTATACCAGAATATCGCCGTTTAATTCCCAGTCATCATAGTCTGGAGCACGTCCGTCGTGGCGCTCGCCATTTGTCAGTTTCTTACCTACCTGCATAAGGAAAACAGCGCCTTTTTCTTTGACGATCTTGTATTCTCTTTCCTTAGGGGTAAGATCCGGATACATGTCTACAAGCTCTTCTGTGGAGACAAATGCAATCTCTCTTGGAAGAATTTCTTCTATGTAGTCATACTGTACTGCCATGTATTTCTCTGTCTTGCGGAGTACGCTGTAGATAGTACGGACAGTGTTAATGAGAGTTTCTACATTTCTCTCTTCTTTGGTGATGATCTTCTCCCAGTCCCACTGGTCTACATAGATGGAATGGATGTTGTCAACATCCTCATCACGGCGGATGGCAACCATATCGGTGTATAAGCCCTCACCTACAGAGAAACCATATTTCTTCAGTGCATAACGCTTCCATTTTGCAAGAGAATGTACGATTTCAGCGTTGCAGTCCATGCCTTTGATGTCAAAGCTTACCGGACGCTCCACGCCGTTCAGGTTATCATTGAGGCCGGAACTTGGATCTACAAATATAGGTGCGGAGACACGCAGAAGGTTCAGCTTCTGTGCAAGTGTCTGCTGGAAAAAATCTTTCACAGTTTTAATTGCTACCTGAGTATCATGAAGATTAAGGTCTGCATGATAGCCCATAGGAATTTTTAATTGTTCCATGGGAATCCTCCTTGTTGATTGTGTTAATCTCTGTTTTCTGTTCACGATAATTTCTAGTCAGACCGTGAACAGGAACAATCTTGGTTTATTATAACAGGTATTTTCCCGCTTGGCAATTTAGACCTTGCAAGAAATATGCAAAAAAGATACAATAAAAGACAAAGAATGTGATGATTTTTCCCTGTTGGAGCAAAAACAGGAATTACAGGTTGCAGTGAAACAGAATAACCAGAGAACCGGGAGGATGTCTATGGAGAAAAAGAGGTGCCAGGTCTGCGACGGGCCTGTTGTAAATGGCAGATGTAAGCTGTGTGGAATGCCTTATAGAAATGATGAGACTTTGTATCATCTGAATGAGAACAGAAGTGACCATTACCGTCATGCTACCAGCCGGGCGCGGGCAATCATGCGCCAGGAGGAAATCCCGCTGGGAGATAAGAAGGCTGGAAGTGCTGCATATAAGACCGGGACCGGAACAGGCGTGGCAGGAGCCGGAAATAAATATGATCAGAAAACGGGAACTGGAAGTTCTAAGTCACTGGCTGGTGCAGGCACAGGGAATTTTTATAATAAGGGAAGTGTGAAAGCTGGAAGTACATATGGAGGCAGCACTGGCGCTGCTAAGAATGGAAATAAGGTCTCTGTCCCTGCTGGGAATTATAATTCCAAGAGCAGACAAAGTACAGCTGGAACTTACAGCACTACAGCTAAAAAAAGCAGTGTTTACACCCAGAAACCGGTAAAAAAGAAAAAAGGCTCCCTTTTTGGATGGCTCATGGTCCTGGTGATCATTTGCGCAAGCTTACCGGAAATCCGGGATTCCCTAAAGGACAGCCTTGCTCCGATACTTGAAGAAGAATTTGGAGATATGTTCGGCTCTGGGGCTGATTCAGCCTCTTATAAACTGATGGCGGGAGATGTGCTGGAGGTTGGGGAAAATGTGGATGGAGGCATTGTCCCAGGATATTACATTGCTTCCTGTTCAAATGGTTTTGTGAGTTTTATGATCATGGGAGAAGATGGTGAAAACGGAAGCATGACAGTGACAGATGGCGTGGAGCGTAAGATTACCCTGAAAGAGGGAGATCTGATCGGAATCATAAATACAGAGTCAGAGGATTCCTCATTGATGCTTACTGCTCGTTGAGATTGGGGAAATAATAGTAAAATAATAGTAAAAAAAGGAACCTCGTCAGATGAGTACTTATTTCGTCGGAGGTTCCTTTTTGTATGTTTAGAGCGTATTTGAAAAATCATTCCCGCAAATTGTGACGCACATCTTGCAGAAAGCCTTTTTCAAACACTCTCTAGCGGATGGTAGTTCCTGTTTTCCCTTCATAGCCCTCTTTGGCATGAGCCATATCGGTAATCACAGTGCTCCGGCCTTCCCCTTTCTCAATAAAGGAAATACCTGCTTCGATTTTGGGAAGCATGGAACCGGAAGCAAACTGGTTCTCTTCGATGTATTTCTTAGCGTCTGCTACAGTGATGCTGCCAAGCTTCTGCTCATTTACCTGACCGTGGTTCAGACTTACGTTCTCTACACTTGTGAGAATCAGAAGAGTATCGGCATTTAATTCTTCCGCAAGAAGTCCTGCAGCAAGATCTTTCTCAATGATGGCACTGGCACCGTGAAGGTTGATGCCCTGCTCAAGCACTGGAATTCCACCGCCGCCGGCTGCGATAACAACCTGGTCTGCATTGAGAAGTGCTCGTATGGTCTCAAGCTCTACAATTCTCTGTGGCTTCGGAGCTGCTACGATTCGTCTGTATCCGCCATCAGCAAGTCTGGTGACAAAGTTTCCTTTTTCTTCCTCTGCTTCAGCTTCTTCCTCAGTGAGAACACGTCCGATAATTTTCTCCGGATCTGCAAAAGCGTCGTCATATGGATCAATAACAGTCTGGGTAAGAATGGTAGCAACAGGTTTGTAAATTCCGCGGCTGATAAATTCAGAGCGGATCGCATTCTGAAGGTCATATCCAATGTAGCCCTGGCTCATTGCGGAGCAGACTGACATAGGAGCGAATGTATAATCCGGGTGTGTCTTTCCAAATTCATTCATTGCAGTGTGGATCATGCCGATCTGTGGGCCATTGCTGTGGGAGATTACCACCTTGGCCCCCTCTTCAACAAGATCTGCGATTGCTTTTGCTGCGGCTTTGGTGGCTACTTTCTGCTCTGGAAGTGTGGTGCCGAGAGCTCTGTGACCTAATGCAACTACTACGATTTTTTCACTCATAGGAGATACCTCGTTTCTGTCAAGAATATAATGCGGATATCAGAGTTAAGTGGATTACTGTGAAAGTATTCACAGCAACATGAATGATTTCTCCGGACATCCTTGTGTAATATCTTCCATTATAAAAGCTAAGGGTGGGAATTGCAATAGAAAAGTCCTTGAAACAGGAAAAGCCATCCGCATCAGGCAGATGGCTCATTTCCTATATTTTTGAGGGGGGAGATAGAGAGTGGTTTTTCATCTATCCGAAATTCATTATATCGGCAATTTGTGAGGAAAATGTGTCTCAAATCTAAAAGAAATCGAAAAAATATGAAATGAAAATAAAATCCGACCCTTTATTGCATTTAAAGACCAAGTGTGGTAAAGTAAACCTATCTTGTTTCTGCATTCTGCAGAAAAGAATTTCTACCGCGCCGGTTCGGCGCAAGATAACCCGTTTTTTGAAGGAAACCTGTTAACCTGGGCGTTTTATACGCTTTTTTGAAAATGGATGCATACAATGGCAAGGCAAATTTGCTTCGGAATGCTGTGAATAGGATCTGTTTAAGTGAGAAAGGTGTGATTCCCATGTGCTGTCAGTGACTCATTTATATGGTGACGTCGCCAGTAGGCGGCAAGTCCGTTTTGTAAAATAGTAGTTTAATAACAGAGATTAGTGAAAAATAGGGGTAGAAAAGGAGAAGTTATAATGAAAAACAGGATATGGAAAAAGATACTGGCAGTGGGAGTAAGTCTGCTTGCAGAAGCTGGGATGCTGGTTGGATGCACGGCGCAGCCGGCAGTGGCATATGGAGCAGAAATGGAAGGCGGGTTATTTGTTGCCCAAGATGCGGCATGGACAGATTTACAGAAATTTCAAGCGGTGATTTCTGTAAAGGCAGATGGGCTGGCGTCACTTACGTGGGAAAATGAAAACCAGGAATATGAAAGTGGCGATGAAAATTTATTCAGCAGTGGAAATCAGGACGGGAGCCTGGAAAATGATCAATATGATTTTTCGGATGAAACAATACCTCATCCAACATCTTACGAACTGGTAGTCTGGCTTTCTGAATATTTTCAGCCAGATGCTTCGTTTATGGCACCTGAAGGCTGCCTGAAAGAGGAGCTTCCTATCGAGACTGCTGACGGAAGATCCAGCAGTATAACCGGATTCCGCTGGAAAATAAATCCGGGAGAACAGGGCAAACAGCTGAAAATTCCGGTTACCTTGCGGGATGAATATCGTTTTCCAGCAGAAAAACATACAGTTCCTACCTGTCAGGATATTTTGCATGCAAATGGTGCTATAAGCGGAGAAGAAAATGGAGGCGGAGTTTACATTGTAAAAAAAGTGGAAAATGAAAAAAACATTTTGTGTAAAGCCTTATCTAAGAGTCTGGAGATACCAGCTGCATACATGGATTTTTCAGTGGAGATGGAAGCCAAGAAAAAGGCGCTTTATACTGGAAAACGCATTCATATGGCAGTGAATCTGACAAATAATGGTCAGGTACCTTTTTATAAAATTTCCCTTCAGGCCAAAGTAAAAGAACAGGAACTGGTACCTGTGTGGGAAAAGGAGCCTGGCCTTGAAGTTTCGGAAAGTGGTGCAGTGCTGGAAAGCCTTTCCGCAGGGGAAACACGAATCCTGTCTTTTTATATAGATCCGGACATGGATCAGAAAAGTAATCTGGAGCTGGAGCTTTTTGCAAAAACAGAAAATCCGGTTTCGTTGGAGAAAGCAGCAGAAAAACAGTTAACATTACAGCAGGGAAAAGCCTCTTTTACGGTAAAGAAAACAGCTGACTGCGACAACGCCAGCCCTGGGGAGACTGTGACTTATCAGATCAGTATTCACAATACCGGGGAGGTGACTCTGCATTCCGTAGTTACTACAGAACGTTTCGGGCTTGCCGGAGTAACAGCTACTTTTCAGGAACAGAGAGGTATAACCTTGAATAAAAGCAGGACTCAGGCGAAAATCCAGGAAATCGCACCTGGTGGCTGTGTGAATTTAAAGGCAAAAGTTGTACTTCCAAAAGATCTGAAAGACCAGAATCTGATGAATCAGATTATTGTAGTTACTGACGAGACTGGTGAGGAAAGCGCAGTGCGGGATCAGGCAACCATCCGTGTGGAAGATAAGGAGAAGGATGGAAATGGAAGCGGAAACGGAAATGGGGGTGGAAATGGAGATGGAACTGGCATAGGCAGTGGGAATAATGATGGCAGCACAATGGCTGCGTCCACCTCTCCAAAAACAGGGGATACTTCCCACAAAGAGCTGTTTCAGGTACTGATTCTGCTTTCGTTTCTTTTTTCCGCTGTAGCCGCCAGAAGAATGTTTGGAGGCAATGCTCACAGATGACCCGTGAATGGAAACTATAATGTGAGGTGAACGGTTACTGCTTTTTTAACAGGAAAGATTGAAAACAAATTCTGTGTGTGATATTCTATAAAAGAGTATGCGTTGCTGTATGATGTCACCAGATTAGAGCGTGTTTGAAAAATCATTCCCGCAAATTGTGACGCACATCTTGCTGAAAGTCTTTTTCAAATAAGCTCTGGCGTGATTTTAAAGCAACGTCAATATAGGGAGGCATATATTATGAAATTATCATCCTTATTAGAGAAGTTAGAATACACCTGCGTGCAGGGGAGCACAGAGCAGGAAGTCACTGGTGTTGTTTATGATTCCAGAAAGGTAACAGACGGCTCTCTGTTTATCTGTATCAGAGGTGCTGTTGTAGATGGACATAAATTTATCCCGGATGTGACAGCAAAAGGTGCTAAAGTTCTGATAGTAGAAGAGGAGGTTTCTGCACCGTCAGATGTTACGGTTATCCAGGTGACAGACACCAGATATGCTATGGCATTTATTTCAGCGGCCTGGTTTGGACATCCGGCAGAGAAGCTGAAAACAATCGGAATTACCGGAACCAAGGGAAAAACCACTACTACCTATATGGTAAAATCCATTCTGGAAAATGCCGGATACAAGGTTGGTCTGATCGGTACTATTGAGGCAATTATCGGAAATAAGATAATACCTGCTTCTAATACCACACCAGAATCCTATGTAGTTCAGGAGTATTTTCACGAAATGGTGGAAGCTGGCTGTGATTGTGTGGTTATGGAAGTTTCCTCACAGGGGCTGATGCTGCATCGTACTCAGGGATTTGTGTTTGATTTTGGAATTTTCACAAATATTGAACCAGATCATATTGGTCCAAACGAGCACAAGGACTTCGATCATTATCTGTCTTGTAAAGCTATGCTTCTCAAGCAGTGCCGCGTAGGAATTGTAAACCGTGATGATGAGCATTTTGACAGAATTGTAGAGGGACATACCTGTACTCTGGAAACCTATGGCTTTTCAAAAAAAGCAGACCTTCGCGCTGAGGATGCCAGACTGATTGGCGGAAAAGGCTATCTTGGAATTTCCTATCAGCTGAAGGGACTTATGGATTTCCCTGTTGAAATCGACATCCCGGGTAAATTCAGTATTTACAACTCTCTTACCGCTATTGCAATCTGCCGTCATTTTAAGGTTTCCCAGGAAAATATCCTGAAGGCTCTGAAGGTAGCAAAAGTAAAAGGCCGTATTGAGATGGTGAAAGTATCTGATGAATTTACCCTGATGATTGATTATGCACATAATGCAATGGCTTTGGAAAGTCTTCTTACTACATTGCGTGAATATCATCCACACAGACTAGTCTGCCTGTTTGGCTGTGGCGGAAACCGTTCCAGGCTTCGTCGTTATGAGATGGGAGAAGTTTCCGGTCGTCTGGCAGATCTGACCATCATTACTTCTGATAATCCGCGAGATGAGGAGCCTCAGGCTATTATTGATGATATCAAAGTGGGCATGGCGAAGACAGAGGGTAAATATGTGGAGATCCCAGACCGCAAGGAAGCAATCGCTTATGCCATCCATCACGGAGAACCAGGGGATATTGTGGTGCTGGCTGGTAAAGGTCATGAAGATTACCAGGAAATCAAAGGTAAAAAATATCCTATGGATGAGCGTGTGTTGATCGCAGATATTCTTGCTGGAAAGTAAAACATGACATATGCAGATATTATTGTAGACATTTCCCATGAGAAGCTGGATAAAAGCTTTCAATATCTGGTTCCGGAGAAACTGAAGGAAGAGATACAGGTGGGAATGGTGGTTTCCATTCCATTTGGAAGAGGAAATCATGTGCGCAAGGGATATGTAGTGGGGATTTCTGGTGAGCCTAAAGTAAAGGGAATCCAGCTCAAATCTGTTGCCGGTATTGAAAATGATCAGGAAACCACAGAATCCAGGCTGATCGCGCTGGCAGGGTGGATGAAAGAAAATTATGGCTCTACCATGATCCAGGCTCTGAAAACAGTTCTTCCTATTCAGAAAAAGATGAAAGCCCAGGAAAAAAGGTGGATAACCCTTCTGATTTCCAGAGAAGATGGGGAAAAGCTTCTGGAAGAGCTCAGCATGACCAGATTTAAAGCACGTATCCGCCTTCTGGAAGCACTCTTGCAGAATGAAAATGGGAAAATTGAGACTGCCTGGGCTTCAAAGGAGCTTGGCACTACGGCTTCTGTCCTGAGATATTTTGAAGAACAGGGGATTGCTTCTGTGGAGTCAGATGAAGTGTATAGAAATGCAGTTGCAGATGCAGAGAATATTCCGCATGTGGCACCAGCAGTATTAAGTATATCCCAGCAAATGGCTGTGAATCAGATCTTATCAGAATGGGAACACCCGGATCCGAGACCGGTTCTTCTTCACGGAGTTACCGGCAGTGGAAAAACGGAAGTATATATGGAGCTGATCGATAAGGTGATAAAGGAAGGCGGTCAGGCAATCGTGCTGATTCCGGAAATTGCGCTGACTTATCAGACTGTACGGCGATTTTATGGTCGTTTTGGTGATAAGGTGTCGGTAATTAACTCCAGACTTTCCCTGGGAGAGCGTTATGACCAGTTTAAAAGAGCCAAACAGGGAGAACTGCAGGTTATGGTGGGACCCCGTTCAGCACTTTTTACTCCTTTTGGAAGGCTGAGGCTGATCATTATTGATGAGGAGCATGAATCTTCTTATAAAAGTGAAAACAGTCCAAGGTATCACGCCCGGGAAACGGCTATCCACAGAGCAAAGCTGGAAGGCGCAAGAGTAATTCTTGGTTCTGCAACTCCATCTATGGAAGCGTATTACAGGGCGAAAGAAGGAGAATATGTCCTTGTAAAGCTGGAAGCCAGATTTGAAGAAAGACCTCTTCCCAGGGTATCAATTATTGACATGAGGGAACAACTAAAAAAAGGAAACCGCCTTGCCCTCAGTCTGGAACTGAGAGAAGACCTGAGCCAGTGCCTGAAAAAAGGGGAGCAGGCCATGTTGTTTCTCAACCGCCGTGGCTACGCAGGGTTTGTTTCATGCCGTTCCTGCGGTCATGTAATGAAATGTCCTCACTGTGACGTTTCCTTAAGTGAGCATAATGGCAGAAAGCTGATCTGTCATTATTGTGGTTATGAAACTGTGAAACCGGACAAATGTCCAGTCTGTTCTTCCCCATATATAGGCGGTTTTAAAGCGGGAACCCAGCAGATCCAGCAGGTGGTAGAAAAAGAATTTCCAGAGGCAAGAGTTCTTCGAATGGATTACGACACTACAAGAGCTAAGGGAAGCTATGAAAAAATTCTGTCTGCTTTTTCCAGGCATGAGGCCGATATTTTGATTGGAACCCAGATGATCGTCAAGGGACATGATTTCCCGGATGTTACGCTTGTGGGGATCCTTGCTGCAGATTTATCCCTGAATGCTGATGATTATCGCAGTGGTGAGCGCACTTTTCAGCTTCTTACCCAGGCGGTGGGACGAGCAGGAAGAGGAAGGAAAGAAGGCCATGCCTTGATCCAGACTTATAGTCCGGATCATTACAGCATACAGACAGCTGCAAAGCAGGATTACGAAGAATTTTACCAGGAAGAGATGGGATACCGTCTTCTTATGGATTATCCCCCGGCTGCCCATATGATGGCAGTGCTTGGTTCTTCGGAGGATGAGAAGCTTCTTGAGACAGCCATGCACTATCTTGGTCTGTTTACAGGAAAAATATATGCGGGAAAAGATCTTCATGTGATCGGTCCCGCCCCTGCGTCTGTAGGGAAAGTAAAGGATGTATACAGAAGAGTACTTTATCTGAAACATGAGAATTATGATCTGCTTGTCCGAATAAAGGACAGGCTGGAGGAATATATAGAAATCAATTCCGGCTTCAGAAAAGTTAATATACAATTTGATTTTTCATAAGGCGAAATACCGGAAATAAAGGGCTGCGTTAAGGTGCAGGGCTTTGAAACAACGGGTATTTCCAAATTCAAAGATAAAGGAGATAACACAGAGATGGCACTTAGAACAATCAGAACAGAGGGAGATTCCGTTTTGGAAAAAATCTGCAGACCAGTAGAGAAAATCGACAAACGTACAAAGGATCTGGTAGGAGACATGCTGGAAACCATGTATGACGCATGCGGTGTTGGCCTTGCAGCTCCCCAGGTGGGTATATTAAAGAGAATCGTAGTGATCGATATTGGAGATGGTCCAATTATTCTTATCAATCCGGAAATTCTTATGACATCCGGTGAGCAGACAGGCGAGGAGGGATGTTTAAGTGTTCCGGGAATGTCCGGTCAGGTTACCCGCCCAAATTATGTGAAGGTAAAAGCTCTTGATATGGATATGAATGAGCAGATATATGAAGGAGAAGGACTCCTTGCCCGTGCATTTTGTCATGAGCTGGATCATCTTGACGGAAAAATGTACACACGTCTGGTTGAAGGTGAATTACATCATGTAAGTTATGACAATGAGGAGGAAGAGGAATAAATGAAAATTGTTTATATGGGAACGCCGGATTTTGCAGTTAATCCCCTTCATGCACTGGCTGAAGCTGGCTATGAGGTGGCAGGTGTTATAACCCAGCCGGATAAGCCGAAGGGAAGGGGAAAGACTATGCTTCCCACTCCTGTAAAGGAAGAGGCAATGAAACATGGGTTCCCGGTTTACCAGCCTGTGAAGGTACGCAATCCGGAATTTTTACAGGTTCTGGAGAAAATGGAACCCGATATTATTGTGGTAGCTGCCTTTGGACAGATCATTCCCAAAAGCATTCTGGAGCTTCCGAAATACGGATGTATTAACATCCATGCATCCCTGCTTCCGAAATACCGCGGTGCAGCTCCTATTCAGCAGGCGGTTATTGATGGGGAAAAGGAGTCTGGTGTTACGATCATGAGAATGGGCACAGGTCTTGATACAGGAGATATGATTTCAAAAATCGTAGTGCCGATTGCAAAAGATGAGACGGGCGGAACTCTGTTTGATAAGCTTGCAGAAGCAGGAGCGAAGCTTCTTGTTGAGACATTGCCTCACATTTTTGATGGCACAGCTGTTTACGAGAAACAGCCGGAGGAAAGCCCTACTCCATATGCCGGTATGATCACCAAACAGATGGGATTGATCAATTTCGGGAAATCAGCCGAGGAACTGGAAAGACTGGTGCGAGGTTTAAATCCGTGGCCAAGCGCATTTACCTTCTGGAATGGAAAAACTTTGAAGGTATGGGAAAGCTTTGTAGTAAAAAGTGAAGAAACTGGCGCAGAAAAGCCAGAACCTGGAACAGTAGTAAAAACAGACAAAAAAGGAATTTACGTGGCTTGCGGTGAGGATGTTCTGGTACTTTCACAGGTACAGTTAGAAGGAAAAAAGAGAATGGATGCGGATGCATTCCTTCGAGGATGTCATATAGAAACCGGAAGCAGATTCACAGATAAAAAGGAGTGATCTTATGTACGGATATGGATATCCTTATGGATTTTATGTTGATCCTACTTATGTATTGCTGATCATTGGAATGGTGCTGGCACTGGCTGCATCTGGAAAGATGAAAAGCACTTTTGCACGTTATCAGCAGGTGCGCAGCCATTCAGGTCTTACAGGAGCTCAGACTGCCCAGAGGATTTTAAATGCAGCCGGAATTTACGACGTAACGATTGTTCCAATTTCCGGAAGCCTTACAGATCATTATGATCCGAGAACAAAGAGGCTGGCACTTTCACAGGACGTATATGGAAGAACTTCTGTGGCAGCTGTATGTGTCGCTGCCCATGAGTGTGGTCATGCCATTCAGCACAATATAAATTATGCACCGCTGAATATCCGTTCAGCTATTGTTCCGGTGGCAAATATCGGATCTTCCCTTTCCTGGCCGATTTTTCTTCTGGGACTGATCCTTTCCATACCGGCACTTACAACTGTAGGAATTGTGCTGTTTTCACTGGCGGTACTGTTTCAGCTTGTAACACTTCCGGTAGAATTCAATGCTTCCTCAAGAGCTTTGAAAATGCTGGAAAGCACAGGAATTTTAAGCCGCGAGGAAAACAAAGGTGCGAAGAAGGTTCTTACAGCGGCAGCCCTTACTTATGTAGCAGCTCTTGCTTCTTCCATTTTACAGCTTCTGAGACTGATCATACTTTCCGGAGGTAGAAGACGGGATGATTAACGGAATCAATTCCAGGGAGATGATCCTGGAAATTTTACTTGAAATCGAAGAGGGCGAGCACAGCCACGTGGCAATTCGGAATGCCCTTTCCAAATATCAGTTCCTTCCCAAACAGGACCGGGCATTTATCACCCGTGTCTGTGAAGGAACGCTGGAATACCGGATCCAGATTGATTACATTATCAATTCTTTTTCCAAGGTGACAGTTGATAAGATGAAGCCTGCAATCCGGGAAATTTTAAGAAGTGCAGTATATCAGCTGAAATACATGGATAGTGTGCCAGACAGCGCAGTGTGCAATGAGGCTGTGAAGCTGGCGCAAAGAAAAGGTTTTTATAATCTGAAGCCTTTTGTAAATGGTGTTCTTCGTACCATAGCCCGGGAAATGGATCAGGTCCGGTTCCCTCAAAAAGAAGATGATCTGTTGAAATATCTTTCTGTAAAGTATTCCATGCCAGAGGTGCTGGTAACCAGGTGGCTGGAAGCCTATGGAGAAGAAACAACAGAGAAGATACTGGCGGATTTTCTTACGGAACATCCTCTTACCATCAGATGCCGGACTTATCTGAATTCCAAGGAAGAGGTTATAAAAAGCCTGGAAAGTCAAGGCGTTCATGTAGCACCTGCACCATATCTGTCTTATGCATACAGCATTTCTGAATTTAACCATATTCTTGCACTGGATGCTTTTATCAAGGGTAAAATTGTCGTGCAGGATGTTAGTTCCATGCTGGTTGCGGAGGTTGCAGATCCGAAGAAGGGTGATTATGTTATTGACGTGTGTGCTGCGCCAGGTGGAAAGAGTCTTCATATGGGAGACAAGATGGAGGGATATGGAACGGTAGATGCAAGAGATGTAAGCCAGTATAAAGTCAATCTGATCGAGGAAAACATCCAGCGTACCAATTCTATTAATGTACAGGCAAGAGTGCAGGATGCTACTATTTTTGATCAGGATTCAGAACTGCTTGCAGATGTCGTAATTGCAGATGTACCTTGTTCCGGGTATGGAGTGATCGGCAAGAAGCCGGAGATCAAATACCGTGTTACGCCACAGAAACAGGATGAAATAGTGATTCTGCAGAGAACCATTCTGGATCGCGCAGCAAACTATGTGAAGCCAAGAGGAGAGCTGATCTTCAGTACCTGTACCATTGCAAAAGAAGAAAACGAAGAGAACATGATGTGGTTTTTGAATAATTATCCGTTTAAGCTGGAGAGCCTGGATCCTTATCTTCCAGAGGAGCTGCACTCAGAGACAACTGCACTTGGATATCTGCAGCTGCTCCCGGGAGTACATAAGACAGACGGTTTCTTTATTGCGAAATTCAGAAGAAAATAGGAATATAAATATGACAGACATTAAGTCGATGACGAAAGACGAACTGAAAAATCTGATGACCGAACTGGGAGAGAAACCCTTTCGGGCAAAGCAGATCTACAGCTGGTTACATGAACATCTGGTAACCTCTTATGATGAGATGGGAAACATACCAGGAAAACTAAAAGAAAAACTGAAAGACTATCCCATAGCGGCATTGGAAATGGTGGATGAACAGGTTTCTGCCATTGACGGCACAAGAAAATATCTGTTCCGCCTTTCTGATGGAAATGTGATCGAGAGTGTTCTTATGCGTTATAAGCATGGAAATTCCGTATGTATTTCGTCACAGGTAGGCTGTAAAATGGGGTGCCGTTTTTGTGCTTCCACTATTGGAGGCTGGACAAGAAACCTTCTTCCTTCGGAAATGCTGGATCAGATTTACAGGATCCAGAGCATAACGGGAGAGCGGGTATCTAATGTAGTAGTAATGGGAACTGGCGAACCTATGGATAATTATGATAATATTGTACGCTTTGTACATCTGCTTTCCGATGAAAATGGTCTTAACATCAGCCAGAGGAATATCACCGTATCGACCTGCGGAATTGTTCCAAAAATTTATGAGCTTGCAAAGGAAAAACTGCAGATTACCCTTGCCTTGTCTCTGCATGCACCAAATGATGAAAAAAGACAGGAGCTTATGCCTATTGCACAGCGGTACAGTATGGACGAAGTCCTGGATGCATGCCGCAATTATTTTCAGGAGACTGGAAGGAGAATTACTTTTGAATACAGTCTTGTGGCTGGTGTTAATGACAGTGACGAAGATGCAAGAGAGTTGAGCAGCAGAATCCATGATATTAATTGTCATGTAAATCTAATCCCGGTAAACCCTATTAAGGAGCGTTCTTACAGGCGTTCTACGCATCAGGCTGTAGAGAATTTTAAAATAAAACTTGAAAAATGCGGAATTAATGTTACTATTAGAAGGGAAATGGGCAGTGACATAGACGGTGCTTGTGGACAATTACGAAAAAGTTATATGGAAAAAAGTTACGATCCGCAGTAACGAAAAACTGATGTTGCTATGTTGAACAACAGTACGAAAAGGACAGAAAGCGAGAAGTGACATGAGGGTATATTCAGCTACGAATATAGGAATGAAGCGGAAGATGAACCAGGATTATGTGTTCGCTTCCCAGGACACAGTTGGAAATCTCCCGAACCTCTTTGCTGTTGCTGATGGAATGGGAGGGCACAATGCAGGTGATTATGCCTCCTCTCACGCGGTCAGGATACTGGTAGATGAAATCAGGGAGGATACGGATTATAATCCTGTAAAGGTAATCCGCCATGCCATTGAGACTGCGAATACAGAAATTATAGAACAGGCGCAGAAGGATGAGAAGCTTCGTGGAATGGGAACTACCATGGTAGTAGCCACCATTGTAGGTCAGTATGCTTATGTTGCCAATGTGGGAGACAGCAGACTATATGTGGTGGATAAACAGCTGAGGCAGATTACCAGGGATCATTCACTGGTTCAGGAAATGGTAAGAATGGGTGAAATCACTGCTGAGGAGGCAAGAAATCATCCGGATAAAAACATTATCACCAGAGCTCTGGGAGCAGAAAAAACTGTAGACGTGGATTTCTTTGATATGCGTCTGGAACCGGGAAGTACGATCCTGATGTGTTCCGATGGTCTCAGCAATATGGTGGAAGACAAAAAAATGGAAGAAATCATATTGAATTCTGATGAGGATATCACCTGGAAGGGAAATACTCTTATCCAGGAAGCCAACAACAACGGCGGCAAGGATAACATTGCAATCATATTGATAGAACCATTCACGAATGAGGTGGAAACATGTTAAAGACAGGTATGATTATAGCAGAACGCTATGAAATTGTAAGTAAAATCGGTACCGGCGGAATGGCGGACGTATATAAGGCAATGGACCATAAACTAAACCGTTTTGTGGCAGTTAAGGTTCTGAAGCCGGAATTCAGGGAAGATGCAACTTTTGTAAAGAAATTCAGAAGTGAAGCGCAGGCAGCAGCAGGTCTTACCCATCCAAACATAGTAAATGTATTTGATGTAGGCGATGATGAGGGTGTTTATTATATCGTAATGGAGCTGATCGAGGGAATCACTCTTAAGGAGTATATTTCCAAGAAAGGCAAGCTTTCGGTAAAGGAAGCTACCAGTATTGCCATTCAGGTATCTATGGGACTTGAGGCAGCACACAGCCACGGCATTGTACATCGTGATGTGAAGCCTCAGAATATTATTATTTCCACAGACGGCAAAGTAAAGGTAACAGACTTTGGAATTGCAAGAGCTGCTTCTTCCAATACCATCAGCTCTAATGTTATGGGGTCTGTACATTACAGCTCACCGGAGCAGGTACGAGGTGGCTACAGCGATGAGAAGAGTGATATCTACTCACTTGGTATCACCTTATATGAGATGGTAACAGGACGTGTTCCTTTTGACGGAGATACTACAGTTGCCATTGCAATCAAACATCTTCAGGAAGAGATGGTACCGCCAAGTGTTTATTCCCCGGATCTGCCGTACAGTCTGGAACAGATCATTATGAAATGCACCCAGAAGAGTGTGGACCGCAGATATAATAAGATGGAGGACGTGATCGAGGATCTGAAGCATTCTCTTATTGACCCGCAGGGAGATTTTGTGAAGCTTACATCTGTAGATACAGATGCTAAGACGGTTGTAATTTCTGATGAAGAGCTTGGAGAGATCAAGCATACTCCGAAGCAGACTCTTAAGCCGGATATAGAAACTCTGGAAAAAGAACTGAATGAGACAAACTACGATGATGATGACGATTTCGAGTATGATAATAAGGAAGAGAGCTCGAAAGGCTCCAGAAAGAACCGGGATCGTGAACGAAGCAGAGAGCGGGAAGAGAGAGAAAGACGTATCAAAAAGCAGAAAAGAGGCGTCAGTGTAGCTGGAAGTATTATTGCTCTGATCATAGGTGCCGCAGTTCTGATCGCGGTAATTCTTGTTGTGGGAAAGGCAGCAGGTCTGATCGGAGACAGCAAGGATTCTTCTTTGGATCAGCAGAATCAGCAGGCACAGGTTACCCAGGCTGCTGACGAAGATGATGGTATGGTACCAGTACCTGATCTTATCGGTAAGACAGAGGCTGAGGCACAGGAACTTTGCGCTTCTGTAAATATCGGAATGACCTACAAAGGTGAAGAGGCTTCCACACAGGAAAAAGGCAAGATTTCTTCACAGGATCCTGTACAGGGAACAAAGGTAGCTAAAAATTCAACTGTTAACTATTATTTAAGTAAAGGTTCTGAGTCCGTTACCCTTACAGATATGTTCGGTCAGAATGGCGCTTTGGCGCAGGAAACTCTGGAAAGCCAGGGCTTAACGGTTCAGATCAATAAGATTTACCCGGATGAAAGTCAGTCTTCTATGGTAGACATTGGATGTGTCCTTGATACTGAGCCAGCGGCAGGAACTACTGTCAAGGCAGGCGATACAGTTACTCTTACTATCAGCCGTGGTATTAATTATGGTGACAGTGTACAGGTGCCAGATGTAACCGGAATGGAGAAGAATGATGCAATTGCCAAGCTTGGCAAATTCATTAATATTAATGTGGAAATGCAGATGAGCACAGACGTTGCAGAGGGAACTGTTATCTCTCAGGATCCTATAGGATATACAGATGACAACCCGGTATATGCAGATCCGGATAACGATACGATCACTCTTACTGTAAGCAGTGGAAGTCAGGATACTTCTTCACAGAATACTGAGGATCAGAGTTCCTCTGATACTACTGCAGCAGCAAATGGCGAAGTATGGAAATGTACACAGAAACTGAATACGCCTACCGGATATAATGGAGGTCTGATCAGACTGGAGCTTGTTCAGAATGTAGGCGGCGCTCCAAAAGCAAGCTCTGTGGTAGAAGGACAGCAGCTTACTTTCCCATATCAGCTGGATATTACAGGTGCACCAGGAGTTGCTGAGGGTACTTTATATCTGTCTGAGCAGCAATCTGATGGAAGCTATCAGGAACTTGGCCATTATCCTCTTACTTTTGAGAAGGTTGAGTAATCCATGCAGGGAAAGATCATTAAAGGAATTGCAGGCTTCTATTATATCTATGCGGAAGACGGCAATGTTTACGAATGTAAAGCAAAAGGAATTTTTCGAAAGGATAATTTCAAGCCTCTGGTAGGTGATAATGTGGAGATTACCGTTTTGAATGAGGAGGAGAAGGAAGGCAGTGTAACTTCCATTCTTCCCCGCCGCAATTCACTTATCCGTCCTGCTGTTGCCAACGTAGATCAGGCATTTTTGATTTTTGCCATGGAGAATCCAAAGCCTAACTTTCTTCTTCTGGACCGCTTTCTGATTATGATGAAGCAGCAGGAAATTCCTGCAGTTATCTGCTTCAATAAGAAAGATGTGGGAGAGAAGGAAGAAATGGAAAAGCTTTACGAAATCTACACTGGATGTGGATATCGTGTAGTGCTTTCCAGTACCTATGAGGGAGAGGGAATGGACGAGATCCATGAGATACTGAAGGGAAAAACAACAGTAGTTGCAGGACCTTCCGGTGTGGGGAAATCTTCCATTACCAACTGTATGCAGGGTGAAGTGCAGATGGAGACTGGTGAGATCAGCAAAAAACTGAAGCGCGGCAAGCATACCACCAGACATTCCCAGGTAATCCCGGTGGAGAAGAATACTTTCCTGGTGGATACTCCGGGATTTTCTTCTTTGTATCTTACCGATATGAAGGAAGAGGAGCTTCGGGATTACTTCCCGGAATTTGTAATGTATGAGCCGCAATGCCGGTTTCAGGGGTGTATGCAC
The DNA here is from genome assembly GCF_015668065.1 of Ruminococcus sp. 1001713B170207_170306_F1. NCBI lineage: Bacteria > Bacillati > Bacillota > Clostridia > Eubacteriales > Oscillospiraceae > Ruminococcus > Ruminococcus sp. 1001713B170207_170306_F1. The sequence goes on from NZ_JADPEX010000014.1 coordinate 61,554, forward strand.
ATTCATGAACCGGGCTGTGCAGTGAAGAAAGCTCTGTCTGAAGGTAAAATTAGTCAGCAGCGGTATGACAACTATCTGGCTTTATATGAGGAATTAAAAGAGAAAAGGAGATACTAAAACTATGTATCAGCTATGCCCTTCCATTTTATCAGCGGATTTTAACCGTCTGGGCGAACAGATTAAAATTCTTGAAAACGAAGGAGTTGAATGGCTCCATATTGATGTTATGGATGGAGATTTTGTACCGAGCATTTCCTTTGGTATGCCGGTGATCAAATCCATCCGTAAAGAATCCAAGATGTTTTTTGATGTTCATCTTATGGTGACAGAGCCGGAAAGATACATTCAGGATTTTGTAAATTGTGGTGCGGATTCCATCACCGTTCATGCTGAGGCATGTGAGGATCTGGAACGTACTATAGAGCGTATCAAGGATGCAGGAGTGAAAGTTGGTGTTTCCATCAAGCCTGCAACTCCGGTAAATGATATCAGCCATATGCTTGAGGATGTGGATATGGTTTTGGTAATGACTGTTCAGCCTGGCTTTGGCGGACAGAAATATATGGACGAGTGTACAGAGAAGATTCAGGAACTGAGAGAACTGATCGACAAAGAGAATCTGAATGTGGATATTGAGGTTGACGGTGGAATCAATGAAGGTACCATAGAGACTGTTATGAAAGCTGGTGCCAATATCTTTGTTGCCGGATCCTGGGTATTCGGCGGTGATATTGCCCAGAATGTCCGCCATATTCAGAAACAGATCGAAGAGATTGGTGACAGGATTGAGTGAGAGATAGAATGATAGATACAGTAATCGTAAGCGGGGGCATGATCCAGAAAGATTTTGCCCTCGATTTTATAAGAAAAATAGAAGAAGAGCGAAAAGGAAAGAAGCTGCTTTTGCTGGCGGCTGACAGAGGACTGGATTTCTTTCTGGAAACAGGTCTTGTCCCGGATATTGTGGACGGTGATTTTGACAGTTTATCAGGTGCTGGAAAGGCATATCTGGAGAGTCTTGACCATACAGAAATTGTCAGACTGAATCCTGAAAAGGATGATACAGATACCCAGTCTACTTTAAATCTGGCAATAAGAAGAGGGGCAAAGAATATTCTTATTCTTGGCGCAACTGGTGGAAGACTGGATCATTTTATTGGAAACATGGGACTTTTGGAATATGGCAGACAAAAGGGTGTCAATGTGATCCTGGCAGATGCTCAGAATTACATCTGTCTTGTGGAAAATGGCTATATTATTCGAAAAGACAGTCAGTTCGGAAAATATATTTCTTTTTTCGCAGCCGGTGAAACGGTTGAAGGTCTTACTTTGAAGGGGTTTAAATACCCATTGGATCATTACCGCCTTACTACAGATAACTGCGGCCGCACCGTTAGCAACGAGATCCAGGAAGAAAAGGCCAAGGTACTCTACGAAAAAGGCAGTCTTCTTATGATCATGTCCAGAGATTTGAAATAAATGATGTATTACAAAAGAGAAACACTTCATATTCAATTGGAAATATGAGGTGTTTTTTCAAATTTATCAGATTGTCCAGAGCTTTTGTCTTGATGGAAAGAGTTGGGTATGCTAAAATAAAAAGATGTATAGAGAAGACAATATGGGGCCGGAAATATATCATATTTTTATTGTTTGTGGTATAATAGCAAAAGAATGGCGTAAAGAAATGTCAAACGCCCCTAAAAATAAGGAGAAATAGGATAAAATGAAATTAGGTATCGTTGGACTTCCAAATGTAGGAAAAAGTACACTTTTTAATTCCCTGACAAAGGCTGGTGCAGAATCTGCGAACTATCCCTTCTGTACCATTGACCCGAATGTGGGAGTTGTTACTGTGCCGGATGAAAGACTTGCACTGCTTGGTGATTTTTATCATTCCAAGAAAGTGACACCGGCCGTTATAGAATTTGTTGACATTGCAGGACTTGTAAAGGGCGCTTCTAAGGGAGAAGGTCTTGGAAACCAGTTCCTTGCAAACATCCGTGAAGTTGATGCAATCGTTCATGTAGTACGCTGTTTTGAGGATACCAATGTAATTCACGTAGATGGAAGCATCGACCCGATCCGTGATATTGAGACTATCAACCTGGAGCTCATTTTCTCTGATCTTGAGATCCTGGAGAGAAGAATTGCAAAGGTTACCAAGACTGCCCGTATGGACAAAGAAGCTGCAAAAGAGCTTGATTTCCTTCAGAAGATCAAGAAATGGTTGGAAGACGGCAAAATGGCCATCACTATGGAACTGGAGAATGAGGATGAGGAAGCATGGATGGGAACATACAATCTGCTCACTCAGAAACCGGTTATTTACGCTGCAAATGTTGCAGAAGACGATCTTGCAAATGATGGTGCTGACAATGCGCATGTACAGGCTGTAAGAAAATATGCTGCAGAGCAGAACAGTGAGATTTTCGTAATCTGTGCACAGATCGAGGAAGAGATTTCCGAACTGGATGAGGATGAGAGAAAAATGTTCCTGGAGGATCTTGGACTCAAGGAATCAGGACTTGAGAAGCTGGTTAAGGCAAGTTATCATCTCCTTGGACTTATGAGCTTCCTGACCTCCGGAGAAGATGAGACCAGAGCATGGACCATCAAGATTGGAACCAAGGCTCCGCAGGCAGCAGGTAAGATTCATTCTGATTTTGAGCGTGGATTCATTAAGGCTGAGGTGGTAAACTATCAGGATCTTCTTGACTGTGGCTCCTATGCAGGCGCAAGAGAAAAAGGTCTTGTAAGAATGGAAGGTAAGGATTACGTAGTACAGGATGGCGATGTGATCTTATTCCGTTTCAATGTCTGATAAGTAATAGAAACAGAGGGATAGCATAAATGTCAATTCAGTTTCCGAATCTAGGAATAAACCTGGGTTATGTGGGGAAATCCATTCAAATATTTGGATTTGAGATTACATTTTTTGGCCTTGTAATAGCTCTGGGAATGCTTCTGGGAATGGGATTTGTGATTCTGGAAGCGAAGCGCTGCGGCGAGAATAAAGACGATTATCTGGAAATGATGATCATGTCCCTGCTTCTGGGTGTGGTCGGATCCAGAATGCTTTATGTTTTATGTTCCTGGAATCTTTATAAGGGCAATATTATTGAGATCTTTAATGTGAGAAATGGCGGACTTACATTCTACGGCGGTCTGTTTGGAGGAATGCTGGGAGCAGCCATTTACTGCGGCGTGCGCAGAAAATCTTTTATGCAGATGGCAGATACTGCCAGCATGGGAATCGTTATTGCGCAGATAATAGGAAGGTGGGGGGATTTCTTTAACAGGGAATCTTTCGGTGAGTATACCAACAGCATATTTGCAATGCAGCTCCCTTTATCTGCTGTGCGTTCCAGCGAAGTGACATCTGCAATGAGGGAAAACCTGGAGACAATAGGTGGAACTTCTTATATTCAAGTACATCCGGTTTTCTTATACGAGAGTCTTTGGTGTCTGCTTTTGTTTCTCCTGATGCTTGTGTGGAAGCGCAAAAAACATTTCCACGGAGAAGTATTTCTGAAATATCTGGCAGGATATGGTCTCGGACGATTTTGCATAGAACTTCTTCGAACAGACAAGCTTATGATTCCGGGAACTTCTGTTGGAATTTCCCAGCTGATCTCAGCAGCAATGTTTGTAATCTGTGCTATGATCGCAGTTGTGGAAGAAACCATGGCGAAAAAGAGGGCGGCAAGGCGCAGACGCAGGAGAGAACAGGACTATGAAGCGCAGGAAAGAGCAGCCAGAGAAGCTGAAGCAGAAGAGTACAGAGACCGGCTCAGACTGGAGAGAGCTTTTGCAGATGGAGATGCCGCAGGTGTTCGGGAAGTCTATAACGGAACAGCATCTGCTTATGAACATGATTCCGAAGAATCAGAAGAAACTTCGTCTGTGGAAGAAGAGCATCCGGAAGAAAATTCTCGGGATGAAGAGAACACAGAGAAAATCGTGGAAGAGGAAAATTCAGTTGCTGAGGATTTCTATGAGGAGGACTCAGAGAAAGATACAGAAGAAATTTCTGAGGAGGAAGCCTTTCCAGAAGCTTCCGGTACAGAAAATCATGTGGAAGAAAATGCCAGGATTTCTGAAGAAGAAACTGTTGCTGCGAAGAATCCGACAGCTTCAGAAGAAGATGAATGGTTGTATAGCCAGCCGCGCAGATTTGCGAAAAAACCTGCCCATGAGCAGGAAGATTGATCATATGATTGTCAGATATCTGAATCTGGTCTGAACAAAACGTCATTTTGGTGGGGGCGAATCCCACTGAAGTGGCGTTTTTTTGTGTGTAACCGGAAATTCCGCTGGAATTTCCGGTGATATAAAAAGTCCTGCAGGGCAGGATTTATTTGTATATAAAAATTTTTTGACTGCATTTTCGCTGTTTGTAAGGACTTTGTAACAGAATTATGTAATAGATTTCATAATTTCCCACTTGTAATTTAGGGGCAAATGGGTTAGAATGGGTTCATAAGTGGTAGGAAGTGGAGAAAAGTGGTGACAAATGGGGACGAAGTGGCAGAACTTCCATTTGTTTCCCGTCATGAGATACGAGGGGGAGACTCGTATTTCACGAGAGTAGGTGAGTTTTTATGTTCATGGGCGAGTACAATCACACAATCGACGCGAAGGGGCGTTTGATCATCCCGGCGAAATTTCGGGAACCTTTAGGTGAGGAATTTGTTCTTACCAGAGGACTTGATGGTTGTCTTTATATTTATCCTATGGATGAATGGGAAGCCTTTGAAGAGAAACTCCGTGCATTACCACTTACAAATAAAGACGCTAGAGCCTTTTCGCGCTTCTTTGTTGCAGGTGCAACAACATGTGAACTGGACAAGCAGGGGAGAATTCTCGTACCACAGACGTTACGTGAGTTCGCTGGTCTGGAGAAAGATGTTATTCTGGCTGGAAACTTAAGCAGAGTAGAAGTCTGGAGCAAGGAGAAATGGAGCGAGAATTGCAATTATGACGATATGGACAGCATTGCTGCCGACATGGAGAACATGGGAATCGTCATCTGAGCATAAAATAAGCGAGAAATCCAACAGGAGACGGAAATGGAATTTAAACACAAATCTGTATTACTGGACGAGACCGTTGGCGGGCTGAATATTAAGCCGGATGGAATCTATGTGGATGGCACTTTGGGCGGCGCAGGACATGCCATTGAGGTATGCAGGAAACTTTCTGCCAAGGGGAGATTTATTGGTATAGATCAAGACCAGGATGCGATAATTGCTGCGAGTGAACGGCTTGCCGCCTTTGACCAGGTGACAATCATTCGCAGCAATTATTGTTACATGGTACAGGAGCTTGCCGCAAGGGGAATTCACAAGGTTGATGGTATTGTTCTGGATTTGGGAGTATCCTCCTATCAGCTGGACAATGAGGAACGTGGATTTACCTATCGGGTAGATGCACCTCTTGACATGCGCATGGATCAGAGACAGACACAGACTGCCAGTGACATTGTTAACGGTTATGAAGAAAGAGAACTGTATCGCATTATCCGCGATTACGGTGAAGATAAATTTGCGAAAAATATCGCGAAACATATAGTAGCAGCAAGACAGCAGAGCCCCATTATGACAACGGGTCAGCTTACACAGATCATCCGGGAATCCATACCTATGAAGATACAGGCAGCAGGAGGTCATCCGGCTAAGCGTACGTTCCAGGCAATCAGAATTGAGCTGAATAAGGAACTGGATGTTCTTCGTGATTCACTTGATGGGATGATCGATCTTCTGGATGATGGCGGAAGGCTTTGCATTATTACGTTCCATTCACTGGAAGACAGAATTGTAAAAACAATTTTTCGAAAAAATGAGAACCCGTGTACCTGTCCACCGGATTTTCCGGTATGTGTGTGCGGAAAGAAATCCAAGGGGAGAGTTATCACAAGGAAGCCAATTCTTCCAAGTGATGAAGAAATGGAAGAAAACCCGCGTTCTAAGAGTGCTAAGCTTAGAATTTTTGAAAAAAAAGTTTAAAAGAAGGGTAAAAAATGGCGGAGACAGGCAGACATACGAATACTGTGTCAGGTAAAAGACGTCCACAAAATGTGTATGTTGATGGCAACACTGTCCGAAAAGTCCAGGAAGTTCCTGAGCGGAGAGAGTACCGTCAGCCAGAGCATTCTGTTCGTAAAAATAAGGCAAAACCAGAGCTGACCACACCAGAGCAGCAGGTCCGGGGGAACAAGCCGCTTAGTAAGGCAGCCAGGAGAAACCGTGCGAAAGCCAATAATATGAACCGTAATTTTGCCATATTTCTGGCTGCACTTGGTATCCTTATTGTGTTTTGCAGTATTAATTATCTGAAACTGAAAACAGAATGCACCAGTAAAAGAAGCCAGCTGGCCACTCTTGAATCCCAACTGGCCGAGCTGAAAGAAGACAACGATGCATATGAGAGCCAGGTGACTTCAAGTGTTGACCTTGAAAGAATCCGGAAAATCGCCATCGGACGTCTGGGCATGAAATATCCAAGCAACCAGCAGACAGAAACCTATGCGACTGAAGGCGGCAGCTACGTAAGACAGTATCAGGACGTGACCGGGAAGTAATGGGAATGAAGGCAGGTGTTTGATTGACTACTCTGAGAAGAAAAACAAAAAGAAAACCTATAAAAAAAATAAATCACAGTATGAAAAAAAAGCTGTCAATACTGCTCTTTTGCGTATTGGGAGCTTTAATCGTTTTATTGGGAGTTATCACTTATATTAATTTTCAAAGTGGTGACAAGTATAAGAAACAGGTGCTGAGTCAGGCTCAGCAAAAATACCAGAATCGCACAATGCCAGCGAAACGAGGGACAATCTATGATCGAAATGGCAACATTCTGGCAACGAGCAACAAGGTGTATAATGTTGTACTGGACTGTAAAGCTGTAAATTCAGATGAGGATTATCTGGATCCTACGGTGAATGCTCTGGTTACCATATTTGGCCTTGATGAAGGAGAACTCCGTACCAGGCTTACTTCTGATAAGACCAGGGAGAGTCAGTATCAGATCGTGAAAAAGCAGGTCTCCATGGATGATAAGAAAGCATTCGAGGATTACTGCAGCATACCAGATGATACGGAAATGACCAGGGAAGAAATTCAGGAGAAAAACAATATCCAGGGTGTATGGTTTGAAGAAGATTACCTGAGAGTCTATCCATATAATGAGCTGGCCTGTGATACGTTGGGATTTACTTTTTCCCGAGATACTGCGGACTATGGAATTGAGGGCTACTACAATAGCAGCCTGACAGGAATTGATGGCCGACAGTACGGATATTTCAGTGATGATTCTAATGTGGAGCAAACCATTATCGAAGCTTCTGACGGAAACAGTCTGGAGCTTAGCCTTGATCTTGGAACACAGCAGATTGTGGAAAAATGGGTAAATGCCTTTAAGGAATCTACTGGCGCCAAAAATATAGGAGTGATCGTGGAAGACCCTTCAAGTGGTGAAATCCTTGCCATGGATGGGGGCGACCGATATGATCTTAATGATCCACGTAATCTGTCTTCCTTATATTCAGCAGATGAGATTGCTGCTATGAATGACAGTGAGACCATGGATGCTCTAAGCGCCATGTGGAATAACTTTTGTGTAACCGACATTTACGAACCTGGTTCTGTTGTGAAGCCCATTGTTATGGCAGCTGCTCTGGAACAGGGAAAAATATCCACCAGTGATACCTTCTATTGTGATGGTTACCAGAATTTTGGTGTGCCAGGAAATATGACCACCATCAAATGTGCAAATATTTACGGACACGGAATGGAAACCCTTGCGGAAGTAATCGCAAATTCCTGTAACGATGCCATGATGCAGATTGGTGCAAAGATGGGAGTTGAAAATTTTCTGAAAGCACAGAGTACTTTCAATTTCGGAAGCCGGACAGGAATCGATCTTCCAAATGAGGGATATGGTATTATGCATACTGTTGATACCATGCATGAGACAGAGCTTGCGTGTTCTGCATTTGGTCAGGGATTCAGCTGTACTATGATCCAGGAAATCAATGCAATGTGTTCGGTTATCAATGGCGGCTACTATTATCAGCCACATCTTGTGACAAAAGTCAAAGACGCCAGCGGTGCAACTGTGAAGACAATCAGCCCGCTTCTTCAGAAGCAGACTATTTCTTCCAGCATTTCCGCTGATATCAGAAGCTATATGCAGGCCAGTGTAGAGCAGGGTACCAGTATGACGTCAAAGGTACAGGGTTACAGCTCAGGCGGTAAAACAGGAACTGCGGAGAAATTCCCCCGTGGAAATGGTAAATACGTGGTTTCCTTTATCGGATTTGCCCCGGTTGATGACCCGCAGGTTCTGATCTATGTGGTAATTGACGAGCCAAATGTAGAGGATCAGGCCAGCAGTATTTATCCACAGTATGTGGCACAGGCAATTCTTTCCGAGCTTCTGCCATACATGAATATTCAGCCCGATCAGTCTACAGACGGAACTGTTCCGGAGACAGAGCTTTGGGAGAAATTTAATGGTCATGTAAATACTATATCTGACAGTCAGATTGATGAAAATGGAAATCTGGTGGATGAAGAGGGCAACCTCATTGACTGGGATGGCAATCGGATTGACGAAAATGGTTACCTGCTGAATAGTGACGGAAGTTATCAGATCAATGCAAACGGAGAGTATATAAAATCTGCTAACCTTGATGGAATCAGCGATTCCTACACTGGTTCAGCCAGGGAAACTCTGCCGGAGGCTGTTTCTGATACCAATGTTCCGGGACCTCCGGAAGATAACACGGATCCCATTGAGGATAACAATATGGAGAGTGAAGGCCTGACTAACGAGGAAGCCGGACTGGATTAGAAATACTGTCCATAGGTGGCATAGTATTGGCAGGAAATAAAAAAACAGACTGTTCACCATAATACAACACATACCTCCATCTGAAATTATCATATATTAGTTATGATGATTTCAGATGGGGATTTTTTTATGAAAAAAACTATGACCTTTCACAGGAAAAAAATATGGATGGTTTTTCTTGTATGTGCACTTATGCTTCTGGGACTTGTGGGAAGGCTTGTTTACCTGATGGGGATTCGGTCGGATTACTATTACCAGAAAGCAGAAGAACTTCATGAAAGAGAACGAGTCATTAAGGCTGCAAGAGGACAGATACTGGATGCAAAAGGGAGGATTCTGGCAGATAATAAAACTGTATGTACTATTTCCGTTATTCACAGTCAGATTAAGGACCCACAGAAGGTTATTGAGGTCTTGTCAAAAGAGTTGGAAATAGATACTGACACAGTGCGTAAAAAAGTTGAAAAAATATCTTCAATTGAACGAATTAAGACAAATGTGGAAAAATCTGTGGGAGATGTGATACGTGGGTATGAACTGGATGGTGTGAAAGTGGATGAGGATTATAAGCGGTATTATCCTTACGGATCTCTGGCTTCCAAGGTTCTGGGATTTACAGGCGGTGACAATCAGGGGATAATTGGCCTGGAAGTGAAATATGAGGAAATTTTAAAGGGACAGGCGGGAAAAATCCTGACCACAACAGATGCCAGAGGCGTGGAAATCGACCAGATCGGAGAAAGCAGGGAAGATCCGGTGGCAGGGGAAAACCTGAAAATCAGTCTGGATGTGGATCTGCAGCAGTATGCTCAGCAGGCGGCCCTGAAAGTAATGGAAGAAAAACAGGCTGCGCGTGTTTCCATACTTCTTATGAATCCGCAGAACGGAGAAATTTATGTATGTGTTAATGTGCCGGAATTTGATCTGAACGATCCTTTTATATTGAATACGGACGTGGACACTTCAGGACTGAATGAACAGGAAAAACAGGATCTTCTGAACCAGATGTGGAGAAATCCCTGCCTGAACGATACATATGAGCCCGGTTCTACCTTTAAGATCATTACCATGTCTGCAGGTCTGGAGGCTGGCGTGGTTTCCGTAAATGACAGATTTTTCTGTCCGGGGTATAAGCTGGTGGATGACAGGCGGATTCACTGTGCAAGGAGAACAGGACACGGTTCCCAGAGCTTTGTGGAAGGTGCCCAGAATTCCTGCAATCCGGTTTTTATTGAAGTGGGTCTGAGACTTGGGGTGGAAAACTATTATCATTATTTCAAGGAGTTTGGACTTTTGAAGAAGACAGGTGTAGATCTGCCGGGAGAGGCTGGAACGATCATGCATAAAATGGAAAATATGGGGAATGTGGAGCTGGCAACAGTTGCTTTTGGCCAGTCTTTTCAGATTACGCCAATTCAGCTGGCGACCACAGTCAGTTCTCTGATCAATGGGGGGAGGCGGATCACACCTCATTTTGGGGTATCCGTTCTGAGCTCAGATGGCACCAGCGGAAGAAAGCTGGAATATCCGGTGGAAACGGGGATTATTTCGGAAAAAACATCAGAGACAGTAAGAGGAATTCTGGAGAAAGTAGTGTCAGAAGGTTCCGGAAGAAATGCCCGGATCGAGGGATGCACAGTGGGGGGCAAGACGGCTACTTCCCAGACTTTGCCAAGAAGTGCCAACCGGTATATTTCTTCCTTTCTTGGTTTTATGCCTGCGGAAGATCCACAGATCCTGGGGCTTTGCATTATACATGACCCGCAGGGCGTGTATTACGGAGGAACCATTGCGGCACCTGTGATAAAGAATATTTTTGAGGCGGTGCTAGAGCGTGTTTGAAAAATCATTCCCGCAATCTGCACGCCCCACTTTGCGGGAGATTTCACCCGAATTCGGTTGCCGTAGCCCGCTACGGCGCCCTCATCCGGGCAAAATCTCCCACAAATTGTGACGCACATCTTGCAGAAAGCCTTTTTCAAACACGCTCTAAATCAGAAAAAAGAAAGATAAGCTTCGGTGATCGGTCAGGCTGTGAGCAAGGAGAAGTATGTTACCGGTCACGAAGTAAGCAGTAAACAATGTGGGGATATTATCTTGCAAAAACCAAGCTATGGGTTGATAAATAAGGGGAAAAGCTTTATACTATAAGATGCTTTAAAAAGTTTAGAGCGTGTTTGAAAATGGTTTCTGCAAGATGTGTGTCACAATTTGAGGAAGATTGCGGAATGCTTTTTTAAACAGACTCTGGAACGAAAAAAACGAAAGAATTAAAGAGGTGTGAGGATGGAATTTCATATTGTGATCCCGGTACTGATTTCCTTCGCAATCAGTGCAGTATTAGGACCTGTTATTATTCCTTTTCTGCGTAAGCTGAAAATGGGACAGACAGAGAGAACAGAGGGCGTACAGTCGCATCTGAAAAAGGCCGGAACCCCGACTATGGGCGGCGTGATCTTTCTGATATCCACGATTATTACTTCATTGTTTTATGTAAAAGATTATCCCAAGATTATCCCGGTTCTGTTCCTGACTCTGGGATTCGGACTGATCGGTTTTCTGGATGATTATCTGAAGGTAGTCCTTAGAAGATCTGACGGACTTCTTCCATGGCAGAAATTTCTGCTTCAGGTAGTGGTAACAGGTATTTTTACTTTCTACCTGCTGCGGTATACAGATGTGTCTCTGACCATGCGTATTCCATTCTGGGGGGGACATTATCTGAATCTTGGCTGGCTGGCTGTACCGGTGCTGTTCTTTGCAGTGATCGGAACGGTAAATGGCGTAAACTTTACTGACGGTGTAGATGGTCTTGCTACCAGCGTTACCCTGATCGTAGCCGTATTTTTCACGGTTGTATCCATTGGAACCCAGTCAGGTATCGAGCCTGTCACCTGTGCTGTTATCGGCGGACTGATGGGATTTTTACTTTACAATGTATACCCGGCAAGTGTGTTCATGGGAGATACAGGATCTCTGGCGCTTGGTGGATTTGTGGCAGGTGTGGCTTATATGCTGCAGATGCCTCTGTTTATACTGATCGTGGGACTGATCTATCTGGTTGAGGTATTGTCCGTTATGATCCAGGTAACCTATTTCAAAGCAACACATGGCAAACGTATTTTCAAAATGGCGCCTATCCATCATCATTTTGAGCTTTGCGGATGGTCAGAAGCCAGAGTAGTTGCAGTGTTTACTATTGTGACTGCAATTATGTGCCTGATCGGACTTTTAGCCCTGTAAGAGCTGCCTGAAAAGGGAGAATTCCGGGGCATCCATTGCAAGGCATTAAGGAGGAAATAAATCATGGAATTAAAAGGAAAAAAAGTTCTGGTTTTCGGAGCCGGAAAAAGCGGTATCGGCGCAGCTGATCTTCTGAATGCAGTTGGTGCCTGCCCGGTTCTCTACGATGGAAAAGCAGATCTGGATAAAGAAAGCGTATTACATAAAATCAGTGGAAATTATGAACTTCCCATCTATGCAGGAGAGCTGCCGAAGGAAGTTCAGGAAAGCCTGGATCTTGTGGTATTAAGTCCTGGAGTTCCCACAGATCTTCCAATTGTAAAAGGTTTTTATGATCAGGGACTTCCTGTGTGGGGCGAGGTTGAACTGGCTTATCAGACTGGAAAGGGTGAAGTTCTTGCAATTACCGGAACAAACGGAAAAACTACAACAACAGCCCTTCTTGGGAAAATCATGTCAGATGCACGCCCATCTGTATTTGTTGTTGGAAATATTGGAACTCCGTATACTTCCAAGTCACTGGAGATGACAGATGAGACGGTCACAGTTGCAGAGATCAGCAGCTTCCAGCTTGAGACTATCTGGAAATTTGCTCCAAGGGTAAGCGCCATTTTGAATATCACAGAGGATCATCTGAACCGTCATCATACAATGGCTGAGTATATCCGCGTGAAAGAGCTGATCACAAGCAACCAGGGTCCGGAGGATGTATGTGTGCTGAATTATGAGGATGAAATCCTTCGTGAATTTGGCAAAAGCATTGTGCCAAAGGCTGTATATTTTTCCAGTGCAAGAGAACTTGAACAGGGTATTTTCCTGAGAGGAGACCAGATTATTCTTCGTACAGAGAAAGAGGCGATTCCGGTTGTGAGAACAGGAGAGCTGAAGCTTCTTGGTACACACAATTTTGAGAATGTAATGGCAGCAGTGGCCATGGCTTACTACGCAGGTGTTGATATGGATAGCATCCGTAGGAGTATCTGTGAGTTTACAGCCGTGGAGCACAGAATTGAGTATGTAACTGAGAAAAACGGTGTGGCATATTATAACGATTCAAAGGGAACCAACCCGGATGCGGCTATTAAGGGAATCCAGGCAATGAACCGTCCGACTCTTCTGATCGGCGGCGGATATGATAAGGAATCCAGCTATGATGAGTGGATCCAGGCATTTGACGGCAAAGTAAGGTATCTGGTACTTATTGGTCAGACGAAAGAGAAAATTAAGGCTGCGGCTGAGAAGAATGGCTTTCATGATGTTATTCTCTGTGAGGATCTGAAAGAAGCTGTGCAGGTGTGTGCGGATAAGGCAAACGCCGGGGACGCGGTCCTTTTATCTCCTGCATGCGCAAGCTGGGGTCAGTTTGACAATTATGAGCAGAGAGGCCAGATGTTTAAGGAGTATGTGAGAGCACTGTAATATACCGCAAATTGCAGCGTACATCTTGAAGAAAGCCTTTTGGAGGCATGCTCTGGAGCTTGTTTGAAAAATCATTCCTGTAATCTGCACGTTCCGTTTTGCAGTATATTTCACTCGAACTCGGTTGTCGTAGCCATAGAATGTGATTGGCGGCAGGTACAGAAACTTATGATTTATTTCATAGAATACCCGGATCTGGCATATGCTTTAACCAAGGCATGGGACGTCAGGAGCAGATCTCTATGATCCGGGAGCGAAAGAAAGAAACGAAAACAGACACGGTCTTACTGATCCTTGTGCTGCTTCTGGCAGTATTCGGACTGGTCATGCTGTTTTCCATCAGTGAATATAATGGCAGAGTACGTTTCGGCGACTCTGCCTATTATTTTAAAAAGCAGCTTTTTGCAACAGCTCTGGGCCTTATGACCATGTACATAGTAGCAGAGACAGATTACAGATTCTTTGTTCGGCTGGCACCGGCTGCTTATCTCTTATCTATGGGACTTTCTACAGCAGTTTTATTTGTAGGACAGGAAATCAATGGCTCCAGAAGGTGGCTGAATTTTGGACCGTTGTCTTTTCAGCCTTCGGAATTTGCAAAAGCAGCAGTGATCCTTTTTCTCACCTGGCAGATCCAGGGAAGCAAAAGGACTACAGCTGGCTTCTGGTTTATGTGCAGGACAATGCTGACACTTCTTCCAATTGTAGGACTGGTAGGCTCCAATAACCTAAGTACGGCAATCATAATCCTTGGAATCGGTGTAATCCTGATTTTTATATCAGATCCGGGATATGCCAGATTTATTGGAATGGGAGTGACTGGTGCAGCAGTGATCGCAGTGTTTCTGGCAGCAGAGAGCTACCGTCTGGAAAGGCTTGCCATATGGCGGAATCCGGAGAAGTATGAAAAGGGTTTTCAGACCATTCAGGGACTTTATGCTATTGGAAGCGGCGGGCTTTTCGGAAGAGGATTTGGCAGCAGCCTGCAGAAACTGGGATTTGTGCCGGAAGCCCAGAATGATATGATCTTTTCCATTATCTGCGAAGAACTGGGACTGACCGGAGCTTTTTTTCTCATTGGCATATTTGGGCTTCTTATGTGGAGACTGATGGTGATTGCCCTTCACTGCCGGGAACTGCAGGGAACACTTTTATGCGTTGGCATTATGAGCCATATGGCCATTCAGGTGATCCTGAATATTGCGGTGGTGACAAACACCATTCCAAATACAGGAATCACGCTTCCCTTTATCAGCTATGGCGGAACCTCAGTGGTGTTTCTTCTGGGCGAGATGGGGCTGGCTTTGAGCGTAAGCAGAAAATGAAATTTTATCACCAGTCAGAAATATTCGCATACAATAAAAGGTAAGAGGCCCTTTAGGAGTGAATGGCTTGAATGACCGGATTTACATTGAGGGAGGACACCAGCTGAAGGGAAGTATTCGGATACAGGGCTCAAAAAATGCAGCGCTTCCTATGATGGCGGCGTCTCTTTTACATCGGGGAGTCAGTGTGCTCAAAGGCTGTCCGCGGATCGCGGATGTTTTTTGTATGGAGGAAATTCTTCAGAAGCTTGGGGCAGTGACCTGGTGGGAAGACCATGATCTGTATATGGACTGCGAAAATGCCGGTAAATGGTCAGTCCCTTTTGAATTTACAGGGAGGATGAGGTCTTCCGTGATTCTTCTTGGAGCGCTTCTCGCAAGAAATGGGAAAGGAAGCCTTGGTTATCCAGGTGGATGCGTGATCGGGAAAAGACCTATTGATATGCATCTTTTCGTGCTTCGGAAGCTTGGCGCAGTGGTCACAGAGGAACAGGGAGTTTTGATGGCAGAAGCACCTCATCTGCAAGGGGCATTGGTCTCTTTTTCAAAAAGAAGTGTGGGAGCTACCCAGCAAGGCATTTTAGGAGCCGTGCTTGCAGAGGGAGAGACTGTATTGGAAAATTGTGCCTGTGAGCCGGAAATACAGTGGCTTTGCAGGTATATGCGTTCCATGGGAGCAAAAATACAGGGGGATGGAACTTCTGAAATAAGAATCCAGGGAGTTAAAAGCCTGAGTGCCGGGTGCATTCAGGTGCCGCCAGACCGCATTGTGTCAGGAACCTATATCTGTGCGGCAGCTATAACAAGAAGCCAGATCGTTCTTGAAAACCCTCCGGAAGGAGAACTGAAGGCCTTTCTGGAAGTATATAGGAAAATGGGTGGACAATATAAAGGTAACAGTGGTAAACTATTAGTCAATGGAAAAAATGTTCAAAGCCCTGTTAAACTGCTGGAAACGAGTGTTTATCCAGGATTTCCA
This sequence comes from Ruminococcus sp. 1001713B170207_170306_F1, assembly GCF_015668065.1. Classification (NCBI taxonomy): domain Bacteria; kingdom Bacillati; phylum Bacillota; class Clostridia; order Eubacteriales; family Oscillospiraceae; genus Ruminococcus; species Ruminococcus sp. 1001713B170207_170306_F1. The sequence goes on from NZ_JADPEX010000014.1 coordinate 77,376, forward strand.
ACAGATCTGCAGTCTCCCGTAATGGCAGTTCTTTCCACCATAGAGGGGGAAAGCTGCATTCGTGAAATGGTTTTTGAAGACCGTTATAAAGCAGCTGACCAGTTGCGGAAAATGGGAGCCAGGATCCGCGTACAGGGAAATGAGGCTGTAATCTGCGGTGTAAAGACTTTACATGGAGCAGCTGTGCAGGCGCAGGAATTAAGAGGCGGTGCGTCCCTGATCCTGGCAGCACTTGGGGCTAAGGGAGTTACCGTACTGGAAGGATATTCTTTTGTACAGCGGGGGTATGAGCATATTTGCCAGGATCTTAATGCGCTGGGAGCAGCAGTAAAAAGGATACAGGAATAACAATATATGAAATCACTGAAAATGAAGTTGATCTATAGAAAACATAAGAAAGCGATTCTGGGTACCCTGGGGGCAGTTCTGCTGGCAGGACTTGTCTTTTTCTTTTCCTATTTTCATGTGACAAAGGTGGAGGTAATGGGAACCTCCCGTTACACGGATGAACAGGTGAAGGAGATGGCTTTGCAGGGGGCTTTTACGGATAATTCCGTTCTTGCAGTTTTGCTCCATTCCAGGGTGGACGTAGAGGGTGTGCCTTTTGTGGAAGGCTTTTATATTACCAGGCTTTCTCATAACAGTATCTGCATCAGTGTCCGGGAAAAGAAGGCGGTAGGCTGCATTCCTTATCTGGACAGCTATATTTATTTTGACAGAAACGGTATTTTTATTGAAAGTTCCCATACAAGGGATGAACTGGTGCCTTTTTTTGACGGCATTGAAGTAAGTCATGTGATCGAAGGGGAGAAGCTTCCAATTAAGGGAAGCTCGGTGCTTACCACTGCGGTGGCGCTGTCAACTATTTTCCAGAAGAACGATGCCATACCGGATCATATTGAATTTGACACTAGTTATCAGATTACCTTGACTTATGGAGATATCCGGGTGATGCTGGGAAAGGACGAGTATCTTGAGGACAAGATGACACGTGTCAGCGCAATTTTGCCCAAGCTTTCCGGCAAAAAGGGAATCCTTCATCTGGAAAATGTAAATGACAATTCCAAGACGATTACCTTCGAGCAGGATCTGGGCGAGGATGGCGTGATTGAGGATGTGGATACTGCGGCTGCTTACGAGAATGCAGTGGCTAACTGGCATGGAGGATATGACCTGGAGGGTGACTATACCGGTGAAGGGGAATATGACCAGAACGGAAACTATGTAGGCTCCAGACCTACTGAGGAGAGCATTGCTGCAAATGGCAGCTGGCTTGGCGGATATATGGAAGATGGAAGCTATACTGGTTATGGACAGCTGGATAAAGATGGAAATTACGTAGGCCCCAATCCCAATGAAACCAGTGAAGATGGAAGCGAAGAGGAGCTTGAAGATTACAGTGAGGACTACAGCGAAGACTATAATGACAGCGGTTATGACGGGTACGATGAAGAATATTAGAGAGTGTCTGAAAATCTCCTGTAAAGGTGATGCACATTTTGCAGAAAGTCTTTTTCAAACACACTCTGAGGAAAATATCGCGTATTTCGCGAAAAAAGTATAAAAAAACAAAATTAGTGGTTGATAAATTCACAAAAAAAATATATGATATAGCTATATGCAGCTTGGTATATATATTTGCTGAAATTAAAGATAAAGGATATAAGGTAGAAATAAAGGAGGAAGTACATTGTTAGAGATAATGTCAAATGAGGCGGAATCCTCTGCTAAGATTATTGTAATCGGAGTAGGCGGCGCCGGAAATAACGCAGTTAACAGAATGGTTGAAGAAGCCATCGGCGGGGTAGAGTTTGTAGGAGTGAATACAGATAAGCAGGCTCTGACTCTGTGTAAAGCTCCAACTGTACTTCAAATCGGTGAGAAAATTACCAAAGGTCTTGGTGCAGGAGCACAGCCTGAGGTTGGACAGAAAGCAGCAGAAGAGAGCATTGAGGAAGTAAAACAGATCATCGAAGGTGCTGACATGGTATTTGTTACCTGCGGTATGGGCGGTGGAACTGGTACAGGTGCTGCACCGGTTATCGCAGCAGCAGCTAAGGAAATGGGGATCCTCACTGTAGGTGTTGTGACCAAACCTTTCCGTTTTGAAGCTAAGACACGTATGAACAACGCACTTGCAGGTATTGAGAACCTGAAGAAAGCTGTTGATACATTAATTGTAATTCCGAATGACAAATTACTGGAGATTGTAGATCGCCGCACAACTATGCCGGAAGCACTTCGTAAAGCAGACGAGGTTCTGCAGCAGGCAGTTCAGGGCATCACAGATCTGATTAATCTGCCGGCTCTTATCAACCTTGACTTTGCTGATGTTCAGACTGTTATGACAGATAAAGGTATTGCACACATTGGTATCGGTGAGGCAAGAGGCGATGACAAGGCTATGGAGGCTGTACAGCAGGCTGTATCCTCTCCGCTTCTTGAGACTACCATCAAGGGTGCTACACACGTTATCATCAACATTTCCGGTGATATTTCCCTTATGGACGCAAATGATGCTGCAAGCTATGTACAGGAGCTTACAGGTGAAGATGCAAATATCATCTTTGGTGCTATGTATGATGACTCTGTTGCTGATTATGCGAGAATCACTGTTATTGCTACAGGCCTTTCTGATAATGCACAGGCATCCAATCCATTTGGAAATAAGGCAAGCAACTCTGTATTTGCCAATAAGAGACCTGCTTCCACTACAGCGTCTGCTGGTGTGAATCTGAACATGCCGTCTTTCAGCATGCCGACTATGAATGCTACACCATTCACAGCGAAGACACCATCCAGCACGGTTCAGAAGAAAGATATCCAGATCCCGGATTTCTTAAGAAACAGATAATGAATGGAAATTAAAAGGCCCTCGCACATTTGTGCGGGGGCTGTTTTTAAATTTGCGGTTATTTTCTGGAATCTGTTTGAAAAATTTTTGCAGAAAGCCTTTTTCAGACACGTTCTAGAGCCTGTTCCAAACACGCTCTAGCACTGGCATTCAAAGGTATCGCATTTTGTTTCGGAACATACTTTTGCACCGCTTCCGGCTACATCAATAGCAGCTGCAGTACATTTACAGTTTTCGTTATAGGTACAGTTGTGGGCTTTGCAGTCAATCTGGATGGTCTCACATCCACAGCTGTTTTTGGCACTGTTCATGGCACCCTGGCTCTTTTCCCGGAAGCTTCCGCAGGATGTTTCTTCAGAACTTTTTGCACTGTCACCCATGACGTTGATTTCCCCTCTGGAACAAAGCATATCTTCATTGTAAGCACAGGTTGTTGCGGAACATTTTAAAATTGTCATGTTTTTTACCTCCTGATTTTGTATGCTTGATTTTGCAAACATTTGCAGTTGTTCAGCAGACCGTATTTCATGAGGGCACTAAACCGCTGCAGCAGTCTTAGTTTTTCCTGTGCCTGCAAAAAATATGCACAAATTTATAAGAAAAAAATTATTAGAAAAAATAAAAAAACATCTTGACTTTCACAATAAGGCATGATATCATACGACAGTACGTGATGAAAAGAAAGCAGAGTTCACTCTCACCTCAGCGCATACTTAGATGCGGCTCGGGTTCATATTGCACAGCAGCGCGTGACTTAGTTCGCGGGTGTAATAGGAGAAGTGTGGATTCTGTCCGCACTTTTTTTATATTTGCGGTGTCAGGTATCAGGCAGGAATTTCTTCCTGCGAAGGGGAATGAGAGTCCAGAAGTTAAAAACTGGATCAGAACAGATCATCTATCAGGTATGGAGGTGCACGACAATTAGCAATTTAATGATTAACGAACAAATCAGAGACAAAGAGGTACGCTTAATCGGACCGGACGGAGAGCAGCTTGGAATTATGTCCGCAAGAGAAGCAATGGCCAAAGCTCAGGAGGCAGAGCTTGATTTAGTAAAGATTGCCCCACAGGCAAAGCCGCCGGTATGTAAGATCATTGATTATGGTAAATATCGCTACGAACTTGCCAGAAAAGAGAAAGAAGCCAAGAAAAAGCAGAAGACCATCGATGTCAAAGAAGTGCGTCTTTCACCAAATATTGATACCAATGACCTGAATACAAAGGCTGGGGCAGCGCGCAAATTCCTTACCAAGGGCGACAGAGTGAAGGTTACTCTTCGTTTCCGCGGAAGAGAGATGGCACACATGTCAAGCAGCAAGCACGTTCTGGATGATTTTGCCGATATGCTGAAGGACATTGCTGTAGTTGAGAAGGCACCTAAGGTAGAAGGCAGAAGCATGACAATGTTTTTAGCACAGAAACACTAGGATGTTGCATTCATTTGGAGAGACACCCTGAGGGTGTCAGGCTGGATGAGGGACATTAAATAGATACGATATTAAGGAGGAAATTACAATGCCAAAAATTAAAACTTGTAGAGCAGCAGCAAAGCGCTTCAAAAAAACAGGAACAGGAAAATTAGTAAGAAATAAAGCTTACAAGAGCCATATCTTAACAAAGAAATCTCAGAAGAGAAAGAGAAATCTCAGAAAAGCTACTGTTGTTGATTCTACTAATGTTAAGAGCATGAAGAAAGCATTACCGTATTTATAAGATATAGCATAGAAGAAGACGAACAGGAGGAAAATAAGAAATGGCAAGAATTAAAGGCGGATTAAACGCAAAGAAGAAACATAATCGTGTATTAAAACTGGCAAAGGGCTACAGAGGAGCTCGTTCCAAACAGTATAGAGTAGCAAAACAGTCTGTTATGCGTGCACTTACCAGCTCCTACGCTGGAAGAAAGCAGAAGAAACGTCAGTTCAGACAGCTCTGGATCGCACGTATCAACGCTGCTGCAAGAATGAACGGATTATCCTACAGCAAAATGATGCACGGCCTTAAAGTTGCAAACATCGACATTAACAGAAAGATGCTTGCTGAGATGGCTGTAAATGATGCTCAGGGATTCGCAGCACTTGCTGAGATTGCTAAGAAAGCAATTGCTTAATTGAAATAAATAGGATATTTGAATGGGAGATGGGTGACCATCTCCTTTTTTTATCCCGGAGTCTGCAAAAAAATCATTCCTGCAATCTGAAGGTCTCACCTTGTGGTTAATTTTGTCCGAATTGATTTTTTAAACACATTCCAATACGAGCATAATACAAAATATGAAATCAGCATGAAAGTATGTCCTACAACGTACGTTTGTACGTCACAGAAACAACATAAACAGAAAAAATTGGTCATTGTAACGGAAATTTCTTTTGCAATTCTAAAAAAACTATAAAATTTTCTATTGCAATCAAAAAAACAGAATGCTATAATCATAACATTAAAGTAGTAAAGAGAAGAAGTTATGGAAGCCAAAGCCGGCTGGGAAACCACCAGTGGGCTTTTATACTATCTCAGTGTTGCAGAACCTGTTCCCAAAATCATTCCTGCAATCTGCATGCCATGTTTTTCGGATATGCCTTGGGCACCATGAGAGGCGAGATGACAGACGCTCTTACATAAATTAAGGAGGAGATTTATTATGAGAAATCTGAAAAAAGTACTCAGCATTACTGCAGCCGCAGCAATGGCAGTATCCACAGTAACACCTGTATCTGTATTTGCAGAGAGCGAGGAAACCTTCAAGATTGGTGTCATCGGACCTATGACAGGAGATTATGCACAGTATGGTAATGGTGTATATAATGCAGCTAAGATCGCAGCAGATGAGATCAATGCAAACGGCGGATTCAATGGATATCAGGTAGAAATCCTTGACGCTGGTGACGATCAGGGAGATCCGGAGAAAGCAGTTAACGCTTACAATGACCTTCTTGACAAAGGAATGCAGATGCTTTGCGGTACTGTTACCTCCGGTGCTTGTATCGCAGTAGGTGCAGAGGCAGCTGATAGTACATTCCTCTTCACACCGTCTGCTACAGCAGTAGACAGCATTACCGCTGGTGACAATGAGTTCCGTATGTGCTTTACAGACCCAATGCAGGGAACGAAATCTGCTGAGTATATTTCTGAGAAAGGTCTTGCTACGAAGGTAGCTACCCTCTACGATTCCATGGCTGATTACAACTCAGGTGTACATGATGCATTCGTTGCAGCCTGCGCTGATTACGGCCTTGAGGTTGTAGCTGATGAAGCATACACAACAGATAACAACACAGACTTTTCCGTACAGCTTGGAAAGATCAAAGACAGTGGCGCTGAGCTCCTGTTCCTTCCGAACTACTATTCTGACAACGCTCTGATCCTTCAGCAGGCTCATGACCTTGGTCTTGACATGAAGATTTTTGGTGTTGATGGTATGGATGGAATCCTGAATGTTGAGAACTTTGATAAATCTCTTGCAGAAGGCGTTATGCTTCTGACACCATTCTCTGCTACAGGCGATGATGAGGCAACTGTAAAATTTGTTAAAGCATATGGCGATGCAAACAATGGTGAGACACCAAATCAGTTTGCTGCAGATACATATGATGTACTTTACGCTATGCAGGCAGCAGCAAATGATGCTGGCATCACACCAGATATGTCAAATGAAGACATCAGTGCAGCAATGTCTGCTTCAATGCTGAATATTACTCTTGATGGTCTTACAGGAGAAGCTAAATGGACAGAAGACGGTGAGTGCGATAAAGCACCTAAGGCTTATGTGATCAAAGATGGCGTTTACGCTTCTATGGAGTAATTATAAGAATAGAGCCATTGTGCCGGTCATACGGCAGAGGCTTTAACCATTTCCCTGATTGCGCAGGGGATGGCCGTTAGCAAGGGGGAGACGGTTACCTGTGGGTCCGTCTCCTTCTTTGCAATTACAGAAATGATTGTTGTTTCAGTCTGATACAACAAACGGACAGGTGGCCTGTCGGCGACATCATGATATAGGAAAGTCAGCTGCCGTCCGGGACATTCATAGTAAATAACTGGAGCGTGTCTGAAAATTTACTTCCGCTTTTTCGTGTCAGAAAGTGACAGGAAGCTTTACAGTGGGAAAAGCCGGGAATGAATTTTCAAACACGCTCGTGAAAAAGAAAAATCAGTTACTATCTACAGTAATAAATCCAGTTAAGAGGTGCATTATGAGTTTTATATCCTATTTAAAAGATGGTATCAGCCTGGGCAGTATCTATGCGATCATCGCTCTCGGCTATACAATGGTATATGGTATTGCAAAAATGCTGAACTTTGCACATGGTGATGTTATCATGGTTGGAGCATTTGTAATTCTTACCGCAGTTACCAAAGCCAGTATGTCACCAATCCTGGCAATCATTCTTTCTGTTGTGATCTGTACTGTTGCCGGTGTTGTCATTGAGGCAGTTGCATACAGACCTCTTCGTAAGGCTTCATCGAATCTGGCAGTTCTGATCACTGCAATCGGTGTCAGCTATCTGCTTCAGAACCTGGCGCTTTTAATTTTTGGCGCAGATGCAAAGAGCTTTGTTCCGGTTATCAATGTTCCGTCTCTGGAGCTGTTTGGCGGACAGCTTACGATTAAAGGTGTTACGATCGTAACAATCCTTGCCTGTATTGTGATCATGGTTGGTCTTCAGCTTTTTGTAAAGAAAACAAAACCGGGGCGTGCCATGCAGGCTGTTTCCGAGGACCGTGACGCCGCACAGCTGATGGGTGTCAACGTAAATGCAACCATTTCCCTTACCTTTGCAATCGGTTCCGGACTTGCTGCAATTGCAGGACTTCTCCTTTGCTCCGCATATCCTACACTGACTCCTTATACAGGCGCAATGCCTGGTATCAAGGCTTTCGTAGCGGCAGTATTCGGTGGAATCGGTTCTATCCCAGGAGCAATGGTTGGAGGAATTCTCCTTGGTGTTATTGAGATTTTCAGTAAGGCCTATATTTCCTCTCAGGTTGCAGATGCAATTGTATTTGCAGTTTTGATCATCGTGCTGCTTGTAAAACCATCTGGTCTGTTCGGCAAGAACATCCAGGAGAAAGTATGAGGTGGCCGATATGAAAAAAAATATGAACAAAACAACAAAAAACAACTTTATTACATATGGCATGGTAATCGCAATCTTCGTTGTGGTACAGATTCTTTCCTCCACAGGAAACCTGTCCAGACTGCTTACCGGCCTTCTGGTACCCATCTGTGTGTACATTATCGCATCTCTTTCCCTGAATCTGGTAGTCGGTTATTCCGGAGAGCTGAGTCTTGGACACGCAGGATTTATGTGCGTTGGAGCCTATTCCAGTGCTCTGTTTTCCCATGTTACCAGTGATGTGCTTCCGTCTGTTCCAAGATTGATTCTTGCATTGCTGGTAGGTGCTGCCGTGGCTGCTGTCTTCGGTGTACTGATCGGTATCCCGGTACTGAGACTTCGGGGAGACTATCTGGCAATCGTAACCCTGGCATTTGGTGAGATTATTAAGAACCTGATCAATATTCTGTATGTTGGTGTGGATGATAAAGGGCTTCACGTTGCAACAAGCGCAGCCAACCTGAAGCTGGATCCAGGCGGAAAACAGATCATCAAGGGTGCTCTCGGTGTTTCCGGTACTGCAACCTTATATAAAGATATTAAGGATTATTTCTTCCTGATCGGTGTGATTCTGGTTCTGGTCGTTCTGTTTATTATCCAGAATCTGGTAAACTCCAGAAGCGGACGTGCCATTACATCTACCCGTGATAACCGTATTGCAGCTGAGTCCATCGGTATCAACGTAACAAAGAATAAGCTGCTTGCATTTACTATTTCCGCTGCAATTGCCGGTGTAGCAGGTGTACTTTATGCCCACAACCTTTCCATGCTGAAGGTTTCTATTTTTGACTACAACATGTCCATCACCATTCTGGTATATGTAATTCTTGGTGGTATGGGAAATCTTCGCGGAAGTATTCTGGCAACGATTGTGCTTTATGCACTTCCCGAGCTGCTTCGTGGATTCTCCACCTACCGTATGCTGATTTATGCAATCGTAATGATCACAATGATGCTTTTCAACTGGGCTCCTGCAGCTAGAGATTTCAGAAGCCGTATTATTGAAAAAATCAAAGGTCACGTGAAAGAAAAGGAGGCAGCTTAATTATGGCAATGTTAGAGGTAAATAATCTTTCCATACAGTTTGGCGGCCTTCATGCTGTAGATAATTTTCAACTGAAAATCGAAAAAGGCGAGCTTTACGGCCTGATCGGACCAAACGGTGCCGGAAAAACAACCGTATTTAATCTTCTTACAGGTGTTTATAAGCCAACAGAGGGAATTATCAAGCTGGATGGTCAGGATATCACCGGAAAAAGTATTATCGATATTAATAAAGCAGGAATCGCACGAACATTCCAGAATATTCGACTCTTTAAAGATATGACCGTACTGGACAATGTAAAGGCTGGTCTGCATAATCATTATAAATATTCTACTTTAACCGGAATCTTAAGACTTCCCAAGTATTTTAAAGTAGAAAAAGAGATGAACGAGCGTGCTATGGAGATCCTGAAGGTGTTTAATCTGGATCAGGAGGCTGGTCTTCTTGCGGGAAACCTTCCTTATGGTAAACAGCGTAAGCTGGAAATTGCCAGAGCGCTTGCCACAGATCCCAAGCTTCTCCTTCTGGATGAGCCGGCCGCCGGTATGAACCCAAATGAGACACAGGAGCTGATGGATACCATTCGGTTTGTAAGAGATCATTTTAATATGACGATCCTTCTGATTGAGCACGATATGAAGCTGGTTGGCGGTATCTGTGAGGAACTGACTGTATTAAACTTCGGACAGGTTCTCTGTCAGGGTGAGACAGCAAAGGTTCTGAAAGATCCTGCTGTTGTTACTGCATATCTGGGCGAATAAGGAGGAAAAAGAAATGGCAATGTTGGAAGTAAAAGATTTACACGTATATTATGGTGTAATCCAGGCATTAAAAGGAATCTCCTTTGAGGTAAACCAGGGCGAGGTCATTGCTTTGATCGGTGCCAATGGTGCAGGAAAAACCACTACACTGCAGACACTTACAGGTCTTCTTTCAGCAAAAGAAGGTTCCGTTGTTTTTGAAGGAAAAGATATTACCAGGGTTCCGGCCCATAAGATTGTTGAAATGGGAATTGCGCATGTTCCGGAGGGACGTCGTGTTTTTTCAGATTTAAGTGTATATGAGAACCTGATCATGGGTGCTTATACGAGAAAAGATAAAGCTGAGATCCAGGAAAGCCTTGCAGGAGTCTATAAAAGGTTTCCGCGACTGGAAGAGCGTAAAGGACAGCGTGCCGGCACACTTTCTGGTGGTGAGCAGCAGATGCTTGCCATGGGGCGTGCCCTTATGAGTAAACCCAGACTGATCGTAATGGATGAGCCATCCATGGGACTTTCCCCAATCTTTGTAAATGAGATCTTCGATATTATCCGTGTGGTAAGTGAAAGTGGTACCACGGTACTTCTTGTAGAGCAGAATGCGAAGAAAGCCCTCTCTATCGCAGATCGTGCATACGTTCTTGAGACTGGTAAGATCACAATGAGTGGAAATGCAAGCGACCTGCTGAACGATGAAGCGGTACAGAAGGCTTACCTGGGTGAATAAAATTTGTAGATCTGACAGCTGATAGGCGACATGTCCGTTTTGTGAACAAAGTTCACAGAACTTTCGGGAATCTGGTGCATCACGAAGCGGTTACTGGACAGGTCGTGAACAGTAAGGTCTTTGGGAAAATAATCTGGTCAGGTGATTTTTATTGTTGTCGGAAAGAATGGAAAAAACAACGCTTCAGGAAGCTGGCCAGTGTAATAAGGAGGAGAGAAATGGACAATTTCGTAATTACAATTGCAAGACAGTACGGAAGCGGTGGACGTACCGTTGGTGAAATGCTTGCGAAGAAATTAGGGATTGGATATTACGACAAGGATATTATCCGCATGGCATCTGAGGACAGCGGAATTCACGAAACTCTTTTTGGAAGAGTAGATGAGTATTCCAGCGCAAAAAAACCGCTTTTCGGGAAGAATGGAATTTACAGCGGTGAGCTGATCTCGCCTCAGAGTAAGGACTTCACCTCTGATGAGAACCTGTTTAATTATCAGGCAAAGATCATCCGTGAACTGGCAGGGAAGGAGTCCTGCGTGATCATCGGAAGATGCTCCAACTATATTTTGAAGGATTATCCAAATGTGCTTCGTGTATTTATTCACGCTGATTGGAATTTCCGAATGGAAAAGGCTGCTGAGAAGCTGAGCATGAGCCAGAAAGAGATCGAAAAATTCCTTCAGAAGGATGACAAACGTAAGGATGAGTATTACCGCAGATTCACAGGTGAGGAATGGAAGGATGCCACTCAGTATGACCTGTGTCTGGATAGCAGCAAGCTTGGATATGAGAAATGCATCGAAGAAATTGAAAATCAGCTGAAGCTGCTGAAATAATAACAGGCTGTGTCACATAGCAGCATATGATGTGAAAACAAAAGGAAGAGCACTGGTGATTTTGAAAGAGATTGCCAGTGCTTTTTAATGTAACAGGAAATTCCGTTTGGATTTCCTGTTACATTAAAAGCCCTACCGGGCAGGATCGCACTGCGGCGGAAAGGTAGTTGTCGCTCGAGGCGACCCGCCGCAGGCGGAGAATCCTGCAAGCAGGATTCTTTTTTACATTTCATAAACATATATTATCAGGAAAGACAGATGTCAGGCGGCGGGATATGAAGGAAAAAAGACATCTGGTGATGTGGGTAGAAGTTATAGCGTTGGCGGTGCTGCTGGCAAGGCTGGAAACTGTGAGAATCCGGGAGAATGCAAAAGAAGTGCAGGAATATACCTGTGCCGGGCGGGAACAGGAAGGTGCGCAGAAGGGGAACGGAAAAAGAGAGGAAAAAACTGTCAGTGACAAAGTGATAGGGGCTAGGAATAGAAGGTCAGAAAAGAAGCTGGAAGATACTTTGGAAAAGAATGTGACGGAAAAGAAAAAAGCAGCTCTGACTTTTGATGACGGTCCTAACAGTAAATATACGCCGCTGCTTCTGAAAGGGCTGAAGGAGAGAGGGGTTCATGCTACTTTTTTTCTCATGGGGAAGAATATTGAGGGAAAAGAGGCCTTGGTGAAGCAAATACAGGAGGAAGGTCATCTGATCGGGAATCATACATACAATCATGTACAGCTGGATAAGATTTCAAAGGAGGCAGCAAAAGAAGAAATTGAGACAACCAACCAGAAAATCTTTGAAATCACAGGTGTGTACCCGGCATGGTTAAGACCGCCCTATGGGGAGTGGCGAAAAAATCTGGATTTTTATGTGGAGATGTTTCCTGTACTCTGGGATGTGGATACTTTGGACTGGAAGAGTAAAAATGTAGATTCGATTATGAAAATTGTGCGGTCGGAAGTGTCAGACGGGGCAGTGATCTTGATGCATGATGCTTACCAAAGCTCAGTAGATGCAGCGCTTCAGATTGTGGATCTTCTGATGGCAGAAGAATATGAATTCGTGACTGTAGAGGAGCTGATATTGCCGTAAAAGATCGTTAAAGATGTTCACTGGTAACGGTAACGCTAACGTTCCGCGAACAGTTAAAAAATAGCTTTATAAACTTGCCTAAATGAGAAATATAGATTATAATTAGAACAAATGTACGGAAAATTACTTTTGAATTGGAGAGAAATACATGGATTTATTTGAATATGCGAAATCCAGGACAATGGAGAATGAATCCCCACTGGCCTCCCGTCTTCGCCCTACGAAACTGGAGGAAGTAGTGGGACAGCAGCACATTGTGGGAAAAGATAAATTACTTTACAGAGCCATCAAGGCAGATAAGCTGACTTCCGTTATTTTTTACGGTCCTCCAGGAACCGGAAAGACCACCTTGGCTAAAGTCATTGCCAATACTACAAGCGCAGACTTTACCCAGATCAATGCCACCGTAGCAGGCAAGAAAGATATGGAAGAAGTGGTAAAACAGGCTCAGAATGCCCTTGGAATGTATGGGCGAAAGACGATTTTATTTATTGATGAGATTCATCGCTTTAATAAAGGACAGCAGGATTATCTTTTGCCTTTTGTGGAGGACGGAACCATCATCCTTATTGGAGCCACCACAGAGAATCCCTATTTTGAGGTAAACGGTGCTCTCCTTTCACGTTCTATTGTGTTTGAGTTGAAGGCACTGGAGATTCCGGAGATTAAAGAACTGCTCCTGCGGGCAGTGAACGATAAGGAAAAGGGCATGGGAAGCTATAATGCGGTTCTGGATGAAGATGCCCTGGAGTTTCTGGCAGATATGGCAGGAGGAGATGCCAGAAGCGCTCTGAATGCCATAGAGCTTGGCATTCTTACTACGCCAAGAGCTTCAGACGGCAAGATTCATATTACTCTGGATGTGGCTTCTGAGTGTATCCAGAAGCGTGTGGTGCGCTATGATAAGGATGGAGATAACCATTATGATATTATTTCTGCATTTATCAAGAGTATGCGCGGCTCCGATCCGGATGCTGCAGTTTATTATCTGGCGAAGATGCTGTATGCAGGTGAAGATGTGAAATTTATTGCAAGACGTATGATGATCCTTGCTTCTGAAGATATTGGAAATGCAGATCCCCAGGCCCTGGTAGTGGCAACCGCAGCAGCCCAGGCAGTTGAGCGGGTGGGAATGCCGGAATCCCAGATCATTCTTTCCCAGGCTGCCGCATATATGGCATGTGCACCTAAGAGTAATGCAGCGGTGAATGCTATTTTTGCAGCAATGGACAGTGTGAAGCGTACCAGGACGACTGTTCCGGCTCATCTTCAGGATGCCCATTATGGAGGGCATGAGAAGCTGGGACATGGAATCGGCTATAAGTATGCCCACGATTATCCAAATCATTATGTAAAGCAGCAGTATCTGCCAGATGAGATCCAGGGAGAGAAATTCTATGAGCTGTCAGATATGGGATATGAGAAGAAACTGAAGGAACACATGAAGTTTATAAAAGAGCATGCAGATTGAAGGAATGATTTTTCAAACACGCGTTGGAATAAATATTGAGTAATTATCAGCAAGTGCTATTTTGCCAAGCGTGCAGCTGTGAAGGTACTGAACAATTACAAAATCTGAAATAAAAAGTGGAGGAGCTTTATAAAAGCCCCTCCATTATTTTTGCATAAATTTCTTCATATTTCTTGGGCCACTGCCTGCAAATGGCCTTGGCAGCGGAAAGAGATGGCGCTGCAAGCGAAAGATCAATCACAGAAGCACCCTTCTGCAAAAGCTGAAGGTGAACCACATATTCTCCCTGATTATTAATGTAATAATCGGCTGGAGCTTTCACCTGATTCTTTGTGGAGGCACCTCTGGCTGCCAGGTACTGGAGCACTTCAGTACGGATGTCCTGGGAAATATCATTCTCGAAATAGGTGAGTGTGTTTTTTCCATCTTCAGTAAGATAATAGTAGGAAGTATTGGAAATGGTACGCTTCTCAATCAGTTCTGTTTCCTCAAGCTCGGAAAGGGCCTGTTGCAAATGGAAATAATTCGTGTACTCACGGTCCAGAATAAATTCTGAAATTTCTGAATTAGTGATGGGGGATGAAGAATTCCGAAGCATGTATAGGATGATCAGTTTGTAAACAGTAAATGGTGTAGCCATTTTCCAGCCTCCCTTCTGGTGAAATATTGCGTAAGTTCTAAATTCGAGCGTGTTTGAAAAAGGCTTTCTGCAAGATGCGTATTACACTTTGCGGGAGATTGCGGGAATAATATTTCAAACAGACTCTGGAGCGTGTTTGAAAAATCATTCCCGCAATCTGCACGCCCCACTTTGCGGGAGATTTTGCCCTCTTTCAGTCGGCGTAGCCCGCTACGCCTCCCTCAATCGGACAAAATCTCCCACAAATTGTGACGCACATCTTGCAGAAAGCCTTTTTCAAACACGCTCTAATGCTTTGCCCTGAAAACTCTGACGCTCTTTCAAACGGTGGTGGAGCAGATTCAGCACTTCTCTTTTTCTGCTGGCCCATAGAGGGGCGATCAGCAGATCTTTCGGCCCATCGCCGGTAACCCGGTGGATCACAATGGATGGATCCAGATGTTCCAGGCAGTCTGCTACAAGGTCAATATATTCGGCGCGTTCCAGCACTTTAAATTTCCCGGCAAGATAATCATATGCAAGGTCAGTGCCTTTCAGAACGTGGAGCAGCTGAAGCTTGATTCCCTGAATATCCCGGGTATTTAAATAATCCATAGTAGCCAGTATATCTTCCCTGGATTCGCCGGGAAGCCCGAGAATGGTATGAACTACTACTTCCAGACCAGCTGCGCGGAGTCTCTTAAGGGAGTCTTCAAAGCAGGACAGAGGGTAACCTCGCCGGATATAAGCTGCGGTAGATTCATGAATGGTTTGAAGTCCCAGTTCTACCCAGACTGGTTTAACCATGTTTAGCCGGGAAAGAAGTTCTACTACATCGTCCTCCAGGCAATCCGGCCTTGTACCAATAGAAAGTGCCACAATTCCCGGATGGGAAATAGCTTCCTGAAAAATTTTTTCCAGATAAGGCACAGGAGCATAAGTATTGGTGTAAGCCTGAAAATAGGCGATGTATTTGTGAATAGGTCTTTTGGCGGAAAGCATGGCAATCTGACTGTCTATCTGTTCATGGATAGAGAGGGCTGCACTGGCGGCAAAATCACCGCTGCCACCTTCGCTGCAGAAGATGCAGCCGCCGTGTCCTATTGTACCATCGCGGTTGGGACAGCTCATGCCGCCGTTTAAGGTGACTTTATAAACCTTTTCCCCGAAGCGCTCCTTTAGCATATAGTCAAGGGAGTGATAGGGCTTTCCATTCCAGCTGGTGATCATAAATTCTTATTGTCGGAATCAAGACTGTGGTCTACTACACTGTCAGGATTCGGCTCAGAGGTTTCTTCCGGAATATATTTGTCAAAAATTTTCACAAAGAAATGGGAATTGATGTATGCAATTCCGGAAAATCCAATGAGCACCAGCAGCAGGATGACCATGGACTGTACCTGGGCACTTGGAATAAAAAATACAAGAACCGGGGCAGCAGTGACAAGGATCATAAGTGCTGTATATGGAAGATGGCGGATGGACATCAAAAATGCGTTGGTAAAAGTATTCTTGATGGTATTGTAAAATTTCGCAAGAACCGGGTAGATGTACAGGAAGATCATCAGGTAAACGACCAGGATCATCATAAATAATACCATAAGAACCTTACCGATGGTGCCAGGTGTGCTGCGGCAGATGCTAATGTCAAAGTACAGCAAAAGGGCAGCCGCAAGCATGATCAGATTGATCACAATACCCTGTTTCAGATTCTGTTTAAAGGATTTAAAAAATCCGCGGACGATATAAGACTCTTCATTACGAACCATTTTCAAAGTGACGTAGAACATGGCGGCAATGGAAGGTCCAATGGTCACCACCGGAATGCAGCAGACAATGCAAAGCAGATTCAGAATGATAAGATCTGCCACCCTGCTCATGAAGGTGAAAAATTTGTTATCCATGTTGAAAAAACGATCCATTCAAAAATTCCTCTTTTCTATTTTGTATATAGCATTAATGAGCTTATCACATAGTATAACGAATCTGTGAAAAAAAAGCAATTTGAAAATAAAAAAGAACATAAAAACTATATAATCTTCACAAAAATATTTATAGAAAGTCCTTGCTTATCACACGTCAGAGTGTTAAAATAGTAATCATTGAAAAGAGAATAATAAACATTAAATATAGAAAAAGGAGTAGCGAAATGAGTAAAAATATCAGAACTGAGGCAGTTGACCATCTTTTTGAGGCCATACTTTGTCTGAAGGATAAGGAAGAGTGCTACACTTTCTTTGAGGATGTGTGTACCATTAACGAACTTCTTTCTTTATCTCAGAGATTTGAAGTGGCCAAAATGCTGATGGATAAGAGAACTTACCTTGACATTTCTGAGAAGACCGGTGCTTCCACAGCCACGATCAGCCGTGTAAACCGTTCTCTGAATTATGGCAATGACGGTTATGATATGGTATTTAAAAGAATGGAAGAGAAAAAAGAGCAGAACCGTTCTCTGGATCAGAAGGACGAATAAGCGTCAGAGGATCTGAATCCGAAATAGAATAAAATATACGAAAGAAAACCCGCGAAATTGTGCTATGAGATAATTTCGCGGGTTTTGTACTGTTATTTGTCTTTATTCTTCTTATGTTTGTCCCTGGGCTCAGATGGGGAAATGTCATCGATCATTTTCTCAATGATCATCTTCTTAATGTAGACATCAAAGCTCATGAGACAGATAAAACTGAATCGCTTCAGAAATTCCTGATCTTCCTCATCTGCATCCTGGAAAGTGGCGCTGGAGAAACGGTAATCCTTCAGAAGATTCTTGATCAACTGGTCAATCTTGCGGTTCTCCATTCCAAAAACTTCATTATATACATAGGTCATGTCCTTGCCTGGCTCACCTTTAAAGTATTTCGCTGTGATGGGACCGAGAAGCTTCTGGATGTCTGTGATGGACAGAATATTCTTAAAATAATAAATGAAGATCAGCATGAGCAGATGATCTTTGGAATAGCGCTTCTTCTCAGGGGAAGGGAGCAGGTTATTCTTGGCGTAGTTATTGATCATGGTCTTTGTCAGGATCTTGTCATCATCGTGACGCTTTGTGGACGCAAGCTGATCCTCCATAAACGTGGTGACCTGATCCATGTACAGGTCGATGTTTGGAAGATCTTCTGGTTTTATATAATCCATTCCGGAAATGTGCTCCAGAATGCTCTTTAATATGGATTTATCATCAGCTGTCATTTTTATCACCTCTGCTCCTTATTATATAGTTTTTAAAACTACTTGTAAACTGTTTTTTTCAGATCTTGTGAAAAACAGAAAAAAACCAGAACTTTGTTTACAAAAAACACCTCGCGGAATGTTACTGGTAAACAGTAAAAACCCGAATCTATGTTTGGATTTTCTGCACGTTCGGGGTTGTGGGAGATAAGGATTTCATGTATAATGAGATTTAACTATTTGAAAAATCATTCCCGCAATCTGCATGCCCCATTTGACGGTATATTTCGTCCGAATTCAGTTGTCGCAGTCCGCTGTGACGCCCTCATCAGGGCGGAAACTCCTACAAATTGTGGCGCACATCCTGCAGAAAGCTTTTTTCAAACATGCTTTAGCGAAAAAAGGAGAACATAAATGAGCATATATGATACATTAAATCCCCCTCAGCGCGAGGCGGTAGCACAGACAGAGGGACCAGTCCTGATCCTGGCGGGAGCTGGTTCCGGCAAGACAAGAGTGCTGACACACAGGATTGCCTATCTGATGGATGAAAAGGGAGTAAATCCGTGGAATATTCTGGCTATTACTTTTACCAATAAGGCTGCTCAGGAGATGAGAGAGCGTGTGGATAAGCTGGTGGGCTTTGGTTCTGAGAGTATCTGGGTGTCTACTTTCCACTCAGCCTGCGTAAGAATCCTTCGGAGACATATTGATAATCTGGGATATGACACGAATTTTACAATCTATGATACAGATGACCAGAAGTCTCTTATGAAAGATGTGTGCAGGAAGATGAACATTGACACCAAGATTTATAAAGAGCGTTCCCTTCTTGCCCAGATTTCCCATGCCAAGGATGAGTTGCTTACACCAGATGATATGGAGATGAAAGCTGCCGGAGATTACAATATGAAGAAAGTGGCTTCTGTTTACCGTGAATACCAGGCTGCTCTTCGCAAGAATAATGCACTGGACTTTGATGATCTGATCGTAAAGACGGTGGAGCTTTTTGAAAAATGCGGTGCAGTGCTGGAGTACTATCAGGAGCGGTTTAAATACATTATGGTGGATGAGTATCAGGATACCAATACTGCACAGTTTAAGTTTATCAGTCTTCTGGCCCAGCGGTATCAGAATCTTTGTGTGGTAGGTGATGATGACCAGTCCATTTATAAATTCCGTGGGGCTAATATTGGAAATATTCTTGGATTTGAGCATGTTTTTCCAGATGCCAGGGTAATCCGTCTGGAGCAGAACTACCGCTCTACCAAGAATATCCTGAATGCAGCGAACCAGGTGATCGCGAATAATACTGAGCGTAAGGCAAAAACCCTGTGGACAGAGAACGAAGAAGGCAGCAAGGTGCATTTTCGCCAGTTTTTGAATGCCTATGAGGAGGCAGAGTATGTGGCAGGAGAAATCGGTAAGTTAAAAAGAAACGGTCTTGGGAACTACCGTGATTGTGCCATTCTTTATCGTACCAATGCCCAGTCCCGTATTTTTGAGGAGAAATTTATTGCAGCCAATATTCCATATAAACTGGTAGGAGGCGTTAACTTCTATGCGCGTAAGGAAATCAAGGATCTTCTCTGTTATCTGAAAACGATTAATAATGCCAGAGATGATCTTGCTGTGCAGCGAATCATCAATGTGCCGAAGCGTGGAATCGGTGCAACGACACTTGGACGTGTTCAGGATTATGCGGACAATATGGGAATCAGTCTGTATGAGGCATTGCGCGTGGCTGAAGAGGTTCCTTCTATTGGAAGAAGCTTGTCAAAGATCGATGGCTTTGTAACTTTTATACAGATGCTGAAGAGCAAGGCAGATGTGATGACTGTGGAGGAAATCCTGCAGGAGGTAATTGATTCCACAGGTTATGTGGCAGAGCTGGAAGCTGAGGATACAGAAGAATCGAGAGCAAGAATTGAGAATATTGATGAGTTGATTTCCAAGACTGTGGCTTATCAGGAGGCTATGGAGGAGCAGAATCAGCCGGCTACGCTTTCTGGCTTTCTGGAAGAGGTGGCTCTGGTAGCAGATATTGATACTGTAGATCCGGATCAGGATTATGTGCTCCTTATGACTTTACATAGTGCCAAGGGTCTGGAGTTTCCGAAGGTGTTTATGGTAGGAATGGAAGACGGCATTTTCCCTAGTCATATGACCATCAGCTATGGCGATGACGGGGAGATGGAAGAAGAGAGAAGACTTTGTTACGTGGGAATTACCCGTGCAATGAAAGACCTTACTTTGACTTGCGCCCAGCAGAGGATGATCCGTGGAGAGACTCAGTATAACAGGGTTTCCAGGTTTGTGAGAGAGATTCCAAGAGAACTGGTAGATCTGGGACACACTATTCAGGAGAAGAAGCCGAAAGTGGAGGAACTAATCCCAACACCGGCGAAATACTCCAAGATGAAAGAAATTCTCCAGGGCAGAAATTACAAGCCAAGAGAATTTAAAGTAACAAAAGCCAATTCGCTGGATTATGAGGTGGGAGATACGGTTCGCCATATTAAATTTGGCGTTGGAATTGTGAAAGAAATCGTGGAAGGCGGTCGTGATTATGAGGTTACAGTGGAGTTTGATAAGGTTGGTGTGAAGAAGATGTTCGCAAGCTTTGCCAAGCTGAAGAAAATTTGATTGGAAATTGGGTTTGGAAAAATTTAAAATTAATATATTAACTATGGTAAAATAATTGCAAAAGTGGTATAATAAATAAACCTAATGAGTACTTTGAAAGAGAGGATGGTATCACATGAACATTAAAATGGATAAGCTCGAGGAATTATTATCATTACTTAAGAAAAAAGAAGATGAGAAGCAGAAGAATACAGTCCTCTGGGTACTGGCTATCATTGGCGCTGTAGCTGCTGTTGCAGGAATTGCATTTGCAGTATATCGCTTCTTCGCACCGGATTATCTTGAAGACTTCGAGGAAGACTTTGATGATGATTATGACGATTATTTCGAGGATGAGGAGAAATAAGTAAGGCGTTTAGCGGATATCCACGGTCGTCCACAATTTTTGGAATACAAATCTGGTTTGGATGTGGATAATTTCGGGGATTTTTTATAAGTGAGTGCATATTAAATGAAAAGGTATACGGGCATATAGCAGTTATGCTCCCCCGTATACCTTATTTTTGATTTAAGGTAACTGTTTTGTATCTTTATAGTAATACGCTTCGCGATGCATAGAAATCATGCATTTACATGATTTCGCGCCGCAATTTTCGGGTTTTCTGTGAACTTTGTTCACAAAAAAACACCTCGCGGAACGTTACCAGTGAACAGTAATCTATTGGCGACAGTATTATATATAAAAGACAGCTGCGGAATAGTTACGATCTATATACAATTATTTTATGGAGGATTTATGAAAAAAGGAGAGATTTACGAAGGAATTATCGAGAAAGTTGATTTCCCCAACAAGGGATATGTGAATATAGATGGAGAAAAAGTAATTGTAAAAAATGGAATTCCAGGTCAGAAGGTTCGCTTTATAATCAATAAGAAGCGTTCGGGTAGGGCAGAAGGCAGGCTTTTGGAGATTCTGGAGAATTCTCCCCTTGAGGTAAGAGAGCCTGTATGTAAGATTTTTCCAGCATGCGGTGGCTGCATGTACCAGACAATGTCCTACGAAGAACAGTTAAAAATGAAGGAAACTCAGGTGAAAGGACTTCTCCAGGAGGCAGTAGGTATTGATACAGACCTTCACTGGGAAGGAATCCACGGAAGTCCTATTGAATTTGGTTACCGTAATAAGATGGAATTTTCCTTTGGAGATGAATATAAAGATGGTCCTCTTTCTCTTGGTTTGCACAAGAAAGGCAGCACTTACGACGTACTGACGGCTTCTGACTGCAAGCTGGTGCATCCGGATATGACGGCGATCCTTTCCTGTGTGCTGGATTTTTTTACAGAGCTTGGGGCTGTGCATTATAAGAAAATGCAGCATACCGGTTATCTGCGCCACTTGCTTCTGCGCCGCGGTGTGACCTCTGGTGAAATTCTGGTACATGTGATCACCACAAGCCAGGCAGAGTACGACTATGCGCCGCTGATATCAAGGCTTCTGGTTCTTCCGCTGGAGGGAAAAATCGTGGGAATTATGCACATTATCAATGATTCTCTGTCTGATGTGGTGCAGAGCGATGAAACCAGATTGCTTTATGGACAGGATTACTTCTATGAAACGTTGCTGGGTCTGCGATTTAAGATTAGTACATTTTCCTTCTTCCAGCCAAACTCACTGGCAGCCGAAGTATTGTACTCCATTGTGCGTGATTACATTGGTGACACCAAGGACAAAGAAGTATTTGACCTCTACAGCGGTACTGGAACTATTGCCCAGCTTCTTGCTTCTGTTGCGAAAGAGGTTATCGGCGTGGAAATTGTTGAGGAAGCTGTGGAAGCCGCAAAAGTAAATGCCGCCTTAAATGGTCTCACCAATTGCCGTTTCATCGCAGGTGACGTCCTGAAAGTCCTGGACGATCTTACTGAAAAACCAGATATGATCATTCTGGATCCCCCTCGCGATGGAATCCACCCCAAAGCGCTGCCGAAGATCCTGGCATATGGAGTAGAAAACATCGTCTATATCTCCTGCAAACCAACAAGTCTTGCAAGAGATTTACCAGCATTTCTGGCAGCTGGTTATGAGGTTCAGCGCAGCTGTAGCGTGGATCAGTTTTGCGAGACGGTGCACGTGGAGACGGTAGTCTTGATGTCAAGAAAATAAAATCAAGTGCCAGAAAGCGGCGTATTTCCGGGCTTTTTCGGAAGTTGGGAATAGAAGCCTAACTCCTGAAAAAGCTCGGTTGTTTTATATGGAAACATATCTACCGCGAAATCTGTGTCAGGTTGTAACCTCGGATTAGATGTCAGGCATTTGGGGATGATTTTGGGAAAATGAAAACGGATGACAACCAATCCGGCAATTCGACCATTTGGGGTGTTTGTAGGCAGTGGATTAGATGGCAAGGAGGAATGAATGAGTGGCAGATATTAAATACCTGTTGAAATTTGGAAAGAGAGAACATTTGGAAAGTCTAGTAAGTGGAAATATATATTGTTCAAATGCAATTACTTTCTGGGGGATTGAAGATAAACTGAAAATCAAAGGACAAGGAGATATTCTTGAAGCTGGTACTAGAATGTTTGCTCAAAAAATGATAATGCAGCATCCAGATACCAAAGAGGTAATTGCAAAATGTGGAAAAGCAAATGGCTTGGTGAGAATAGAACCAGCAGAGAAAATGCCAGTTTTTTGTATGTTTGCTGTTTATGAAGACGATTGCAAAGTCGATATTACTGGAGCTTCAATCATCAATCTTTCAGATGATAAAAAACAGACTATTAGGGAACACTTCCCTAATGCTGATGCTGTTGCAGTAATTCCGAATCCTGAGGAATTTATTGAAGATGTTAAAAGAAGTATCGGTACTGAGATTAAGGCTGAAAAAGTCAATTATTTTCATATAGATAAAGGTTACGAAACCACCGATGGTGAAATAGCTATGGACATGGAGTATATGAAATATTTGATGCAAGATGCATCTCCAGAAAAAGTAGACGGAGGAATAAGATATACTTTTTATGCGGATTATGCATTTAGAGTTTTATTCTGCAAAGATGTATTTTTTGAGCAAGAACAGGAGTATAGAATAGTTCTCCCAAATGAGACTATAGAGGCTGGAAAGAGTTATCCCGTGCGGCTTTCAAAAGATTACGAAATAATTGATTTACATACTTTCTTTGATAATTAGAGGAGGGCGTAAACATGCCAACAACGATAGAAGTAAATAAACAAAGCGTGGAAGCGCTCCTGGGTAGCGGAAAATCAAAACCGTTTGTCATTCCTGAGTACCAGCGACCATATGCTTGGACGGATGAACAGGTAGAAACACTTTTTGAGGATTTATGGGATTTTACTGCTACAAGTGGCGGTACAGAAAGAGAGAGTTCCTACTTCCTCGGAAGTGTGGTTTCCTACGAAAATGAAGATGGTGAGCAGGAAATAATTGATGGACAGCAGCGTATTACGTCTTTGTTTCTGCTGCTACGTGCAATTTATACGAAGCTTGTTGCTACGCCTGCATCAGAGAGAACGGCAGAGGCCAATAACTTTATTGGAAAGATTGAGCCTACTATCTGGAGAACCAATAAACTTACTGGAACGGTGGATTTCAAAAATATCCTTTTGACCTCACGTGTTGTGAATAACGAAGGAAATGAAATTCTGCGATCAATCTTGGAAACCGGAAAAGCGGATGAGGATGCGAAAGATAACTATTCAAAGAATTATCGCCATTTTCAAGAGTTGTTTGATAAGCATTCCACAGAGAATCCATTGATGGTATATCAGTTTATCTATGCGCTCTTGAACCAGGCTATTCTGCTTCCTATCACAGCAGACACCCAGGATACTGCGTTGACTATTTTCTCAACGTTAAATGATAGAGGTCTTCCTCTGTCGGACGCAGATATTTTTAAGGCAAAGATTTACAACCAGCTTGCGCCGGATGATAAGAAGGCATTTATCGACCGCTGGAAAGATTTAGATGAGCAGTCTACAGATGCTAATGAAAGCATCCAGCAGCTGTTCTACTACAATATGTTTTATTATCGAGCACTGGATAAGGATACGAAGACGACTACTCCTGGTGTCAGGAAGTATTATGCGGCTAATAAGTTTGAACGCTTGTATAAGCCTGAATTGTTGGATACTCTTTTTGTTATCCTGAATCTGTGGAAGGTTGTAAACAAAGGAGAGGAACTTGAAGATGAAGCCTGGTCCAAGAATATTAAAATTAGGCAGACACTGGATATTCTGACTTCATATCCGAACGAGTACTGGAAATACCCGGTTGTTATTTACTATGTTTGCTACAGGAATGAAGAAAATTTTGAAACACGATTTGCTCGGTTCTTGAATAAGCTGCTCATGGAGCTGATGACAAAATACTTGATGATACCGACAATCAATGCTGTAAAGCCGGATATTCTGAAGCTGAATTCTGCAATTGTAGCATCGGATATACCTACGTTTGAATTTAAGACTATCGATATGACACAGCTGGAGCCATATATCCAGAATCCGAATCGTAATGTAGTGCGTATGCTTCTGAAGACGCTTGCGTATGAACATCAGGATGATTTGCTTCCGGCTAAGTGGGAGATAGAGCATATCTTTCCACAGAAGTGGCAGACGAATTATTTTCCGGATGAGCCAGACGCAACCATCAAAGAGAAAATTGAGCATATAGGCAATAAGCTCCCATTCGAAAAGAAGCTGAACATTGTCGCTGGTAATGGATATTTTGGCAAGAAGAAAAAAGAGTACATAGCTTCCAAAATTGTAATTACTAAGGCAATGGGAACCTCTGATGTAATGGATTGGAACCTGGAATCCATCACGAAACGTGATATTCGTGTATCTGATGAGGTTGTCAAAATCATGAACAGATGGAATAACGAATATTTAAACACTCCGGTCAGCGAGGGTAAGGCGGGCGAACCATCTGAGGAAGAATTAGCTCAAATTGAGAAATTTAAAAAGAATGGCTGGATCTAGTGATATGTAGAAGGGAGGCATTCTATTTGGCAAAGAAAAAAGATGAAATAACCATCCGTTCCAGCGCAGCAGAGTACCTGACCTATGTTGCCTCTGTAGGTGATCAACAGGACAGCATAGAGATGCGCTATGAGGATGAGAATATATGGCTGACACAGAAGATGATGGCCACATTGTATGATGTTGGTTCACCAACGATAAATGAACATATTAAAAAAATATATGCGGATAGTGAATTGGAAGAGGCCGCAACTATTCGGAATTTCCGAATAGTTCAAACCGAAGGTTCTCGCCAGGTCACACGCGATACCAAGCACTATAGCCTTCAAATGATCATTGCCGTAGGCTTCAAGGTCAATTCCGAGCGTGCGGTACAGTTCCGAAAATGGGTAAACCAGATCGCAAAGGACTACACCATCAAAGGCTGGGTCATGGATGATGAGCGGCTGAAGCGCGGAACGTATCTGACAGAAAAGTATTTCGATGAGCAGCTAGAGCGCATCCGAGAGATCCGTGCCAGCGAAAGAAAATTCTATCAGAAGATCACTGACCTGTATGCGACAGCCATTGACTATGATAAAAACGCTGCAACAACGAGAAGATTCTATGCGACTGTTCAGAATAAAATGCATTATGCCGTTCATGGACATACGGCGGCGGAGATGATCGTGGAAAGAGCGGATCACACAAAAGAGCACATGGGATTAACCACCTGGGCAGATGCTCCTGACGGAAAGATTAAGAAAAGCGATGTCACGGTTGCTAAAAATTATCTGAGTCAGGATGAAATGAAGCAGCTGAATCGTATGGTGACGGCATACCTGGATTTTGCGGAAAACATGACCTTACGACATATTCCGCTTACGATGCAGGACTGGGAAAAGAGGCTCAACAGCTTCATTGAAATGTTTGATTATGGCATTTTACAGGATGCGGGTAAGGTGTCCGCAGAAATTGCAAAGCTTCATGCTGAGACAGAATTTGAAAAATATCGCGTGATCCAGGACAGTTTATTCATGTCCGACTTTGATAGGTATATGCTGGAGTTGGAAGAAAGCGCAAAGAAATAAGGATCAGATACCAGGTCGAGACGGTGAAATCAGGCAACTCAACTCCCTGCGAGTGTATGGCAAATCCGTGGTTTGAACGGATGGATTGTGTAGAAGTTAAGCGGCCTTCACTGTCTCAACGGTCGAGACAGTGGCAGGTGGCAGCAGTGTAAACTTGCCTTGCATTGTATAGGTAGAAAAGGCCTTATACCGACTTGTTCCCATAGACTTCAATGGTTAAGACCGAGCATAAGGTGCTGTGGGAGCTTGCTCACAAAGGCACCATTATGCGATGGGCTGTATGCGGCGAATGCCGCGGATAAGCGTAGGAAGCTTTGCTTCCGTAGCGCATCCGGCGTGGCGTAGACAAATTAAAAAACATAGATTCCGAGCTTTTTCGGAGGTTTGGATTTGAAGCCAGACTTTTGAAAAAGCTCGGTTTTCTTATATGGAAACATATCCGCTGCAAAATGTGTGTCAGGTTGTAACCCCGGATTAGATGTCACGATTTGAGACAGTGGATTAGATATGTGGAGAATTGTTTAAATCGTTAAGGAAAGAATCGAAGGTGGTGCAAACGAAAAAGCAGTATTGAGACTTTTCATTAACTGCCCTTTCGTT
>NZ_JADPEX010000015.1:0-103690 GCF_015668065.1 Ruminococcus sp. 1001713B170207_170306_F1
CTCAAGATGAGATGTCCCATTCGAAAGAAGTAAACCCCCTTGAAGACGACGAGGTAGATAGGGCAGGGGTGGAAGTGTGGTAACACATGGAGCTGACTGTTACTAATAGGGTGAGGGCTTGACCAAGAAATGAGAAAGGCGGCTGCAAAGCGGCTGCCGGACTCACGCAGAGGTAAAATGATTCCATTAGGATGTAACATGTATGTAGTTTTGAAGGTACAGAACGGAAACGGTAGCCGGTTGGTTATCGTTTTTTTTGTGTGTATGTTCCTATTGCAAAATTTTCTCATTTGTTTACATTTACCTATTGCATTATTTGAAAATATGTAGTAACTTAGTATCTACCACGCTGTAATCACAGAACAAATATTCTGTTTTACAGTTTGGAAATGAAGGGGGAAATTGATAAATGGAAAACACAGTAACTAAGCCTGGATTCCGGAAGAAATTTCTGGGAGATAAGGCCTTTTACAAAATGGTACTTGCAATTGCAATACCCATTATGATACAGAATGGTATCACTAATTTTGTCAGTCTTCTGGACAATATTATGATCGGAAGGATTGGCACAGAGCAAATGTCAGGGGCAGCCATTGTAAATCAGCTTCTTTTTGTATACAATCTTTGTCTGTTTGGAGGCGTGTCCGGTGCTGGAATTTTTACAGCTCAGTACGCAGGCCAGAAGGATCATGAAGGTGTGCGCCAGACATTTCGCTACAAATTATGGCTGGTAATTGCGCTCACAATTATAACAATATTGATTTTAATGTGCTCAGGAGAAAACCTGATCGGCATGTATCTGAAAGGCGAAGGAAGTGCAGCTGCGCTGGAGGCTACGAGCAGATATGGAATGCAGTATTTGTGGATCATGTTTATTGGATTGCCGCCATTTATGATCAGTCAGGCATACTCCAGTACTCTTCGCGAATGCGGAGAGACTGTTCAGCCTATGAAGGCGGGAGTTACTGCAGTACTTGTGAATCTTGTATTCAACTATCTTCTTATTTATGGTAAATTTGGCTTTCCAGAGCTGGGGGTACGAGGAGCCGCTATTGCGACTGTTCTTTCCCGCTATGTGGAGGCTGCAATTATAATTATCTGGTCACATACCCACACAGAGAAAATGCCTTTTGCCAAAGGTCTTTACAGTACTCTGAAGGTACCAGCTAATTTAACAAAGAAGATTTTGATCAAAGGAACTCCGCTGCTGCTTAATGAGACTCTCTGGGCAGCCGGAATGGCAATTCTTACCCAGTGCTATTCTATTCGGGGATTAAACGTAGTAGCTGCACAGAATATTGCAAATACCATTAATAATGTTTTTAATGTTGTATTCATCGCTTTGGGAGACTCTGTTGCCATTGTAGTGGGACAGCTGTTAGGCGCGGGAAATATGAAGAAGGCCAGAGATACAGATAATAAGATGATTGCATTTTCTGTTATGTGCTGCACTGGAGTGGCATTAGTCATGCTGATTGTCGCACCATTTTTCCCAAAGCTGTATAACACCAATCTGGATGCGCAGGAACTGGCGAAATACTTTATTATGATCATGGCAATTTTTATGCCGCAGAACGCATTCCTGCATGCTTCATATTTTACCTTGCGTTCCGGTGGAAAAACGATCATTACATTTTTATTTGACAGTGTATTTGTGTGGTGTGTTAGTGTACCAATTGCGTATTGCCTCAGTCGCTTCACAGGTTTACACGTGTTGGCTGTTTTTGCCATGGTACAGGTGGGAGATATTTTGAAGTGTATTGTGGGGTTTGTGCTGGTTAAGAAAGGTGTATGGATGCAGAATATTGTTTCCGGAAAATAGGCGTGGAATGCCTGATAATTATTTTTCAAATAGAGTTTTTTGTTAACCGAATGACTTATCAGGAGCGTGTTTGAAAAAGGCTTTTTCAAATGCGTTCTAAGAAAAAATGCTTTTAATTTATTCAAACAGCAGTTCAGAAGCTGCGTAAATAAATTAAAAGCATTTTTATTATCCATGGGTATTTTAAAGAGAAAGCAGTTCCCCTGTCCGTGTCACATTATATCCGGTCTGTCCCTGAAGAATCGTTCGGAAATCTTCAGACCGTACAATTTCAAGAAGAGCAGAGAATCCAGGCTGGGAAAGGGCTTCCGTTTCCATGACCAGATACATAGGAAGTGTCTGAAGCGGAATAAAATCCAGAAGTCCGGACTGGTGTGCTGCGTATTCTTCTCCAAGAGCTGAATCTGCCTTGTGCGTAGCAATAGCTGCGGCAGTGGAAATATCAGATACCAGTTCAGTATGGTAACCAGATATGCTGGCTGGCGAAATTTTTTCTGAGAAAAGAAACTGGTCCAGGTAAATCCGTGGTGTACTTCCTTTTTCCCGATTGGCAATCTTTATGTCTTTACGGGCGAAATCCATCAGACCTGAAAGCTTCAAAGGGTTTCCAGAAGGAACATAAAGCCCTATGGAATACTCAT
The DNA here is from genome assembly GCF_015668065.1 of Ruminococcus sp. 1001713B170207_170306_F1. Classification (NCBI taxonomy): domain Bacteria; kingdom Bacillati; phylum Bacillota; class Clostridia; order Eubacteriales; family Oscillospiraceae; genus Ruminococcus; species Ruminococcus sp. 1001713B170207_170306_F1. The sequence continues at coordinate 2,464 of NZ_JADPEX010000015.1, forward strand.
AAAGGCATAAAAGAGAAAGCTGTACACCTGGGACAAGGCTGCGGATATGTTCCAGATCCAGACTTGCACATGCTATGTGAGCCTTTTTGAAATAAAGAGAATACAGGCTGTTGTAGCTGTTCATAAAGGATTGAAGGACTGGGATCCCCTGAGGGTGAATGGACATCTGGCTGATCAGAAGTTCGAGAGCCGGGGAAAACTGTCCGCAAAGGATCAGTCCGCTGGAGTGGAGAAGATAATCCCTCTTCAAAAGGGAACTTTCTGGAGGAAGTTCCGGAATCTGCAGATTTCCGTTAGGGGTACTGGAAGAAACGGCTTTCTGATCTGGCATGTTATTGCCGGAACCGGAACGCTCCAGGTATTGTTTCAGCTGCTGCTCGCTGATGCGAAGCTGTTTTCCTACTTTAGAAGAATATAATTCTCCACGTTTGATCAATTCATAAACCGTGGTCTTCTTAATTTGGAGCTTGTCTGCAATTTCCTGAGCAGTATAAAGTTTATTCATCAATTCCCACCATAACGTTGGTTGCCTTAATGACTGCGTAAGCGTCAGAGCCAACTTCAAGTCCAAGTTCTTCTACAGCTGCACAGGAAATAGTAGCTGTGATAATGTTGCCGCCTCCGATATCAATTGTGACGATGGAGTTAACGGCTCCCTTATTGATATTGATAACTTTTCCCTTTAACTGGTTGCGTGCACTTAATTTCATAGTTAAATCCTCTTTTCATTATTTACTACAAAACTCCTGAAAGACAGCTGTGTATTCATTATGTCTATATGCTGAATGGATGGATATCAGACAGATCGGAACATATGAGCAAGTAGGAGATTAGACAGGAGTATGAACGTGTTCCATAGCTGAGAAGCAGCTGCCTTTTGTATTTATTATTGGTAGTATTTAAATATCATAGCATGTTGGAAAGAAAATAACAAGGAGTGTTTCGTTGGAGAAAAAATGAAAAGTAAAAAAAATTTGTGTGAACTAATAAAAATTGTACAAACAATGCAGGTTCAAATTGACATAGCAAATGAAATTAAGTATAATGAATGAAACTGAATAAAACATAACAAAACACAACAAAATACAACAAGAATGGAAGGCGTGAAATGAAAAAAAGAGTTTTTGCAGCACTTATGGCTGGTGTTATGGGAACTATGATGTTTGGAACTACTTTCGTATCTGCTGAAGCAGAGACACCGGAACTGAAAGGTGAGGTTTACGCATTTATTGCAGCCAGCCTGAATAACGCCATGGAAGAGATTCAGAAGAATTTTAATGAAACTTATCCGGATGTTGAGATTCTTTACAATGCAGACAGTTCAGGAACTTTGCAGACTCAGATTGAGGAAGGCGCCCGCTGCGACATTTTCTTCTCAGCAGCTAGGAAGCAGATGGATGCACTGGTTGACGAGGGGATTGCTGACAAGGATTCTGTAGTGAATCTTCTTGAGAATAAAGTTGTTCTCATTAAACCAAAGGGGGGAGAGACCAAGGTAACCGGATTTGAGAACATTCCAGATGCTGCAAACCTTGCCCTTGCCGGAGAGGATGTTCCGGTTGGACAGTATTCACGCGAGATTTTTGATAATCTTGGAATTACAGATGAAGTAAACAAGATGGAGATCAACGAGGGTAAGAATGTTACAGATGTACTTGCATCTGTAAGTGAGGGCAGTAATGAGGTTGGTATCGTATATGCTACGGATGCGGCTTCTGTGGCAGATTCTGTTGAGGTTATTGCAGAGGCACCGGAGGGAAGCCTTAAAACACCTGTACTTTACCCTGCCGGAATGGTAGAAGATAAAGAAGCAAGTGATGATGATAAAGCAGCAGCAGAAGCATTTCTTGAGTACCTTCAGTCTGATGAAGCTCTTGAAGTATTTGAGAAATATGGATTTGCAGCTTATGTAAATGGCGAGAAAACGGATGACATGGCAGCCGCTGAAGAGACCGCAGAGCCGACAGAGGAAGCATCTGAAGACACTGCAGAATAAAGGATAATAATATGGTAGAATTTCTCAGTGAAATAAACTGGAGTCCTTTGTGGATTTCTTTGAAAACCGGTGTGGCAGCAACTATATTTGCTTTTTTTCTGGGTGTATTCTGTGCAAGGAAGATCATGAAACTGAAACCGGGAGCAAGGGCAGTGCTGGATGGGATTCTGACAATGCCTCTTGTTCTGCCTCCTACAGTAGCTGGATTCTGCCTGCTTTTGCTTTTTAGCCTGAAAAGGCCTTTTGGAAGTTTTCTGCTGGACAATTTTGATATTAAAGTAGTTCAGACATGGACCGGATGTGTGATCGCAGCTTCTGTGATCGCGTTTCCACTGATGTATCGAAATGCCAGGGCGGCCTTTGAGCAGGTGGATGTGAATCTGATCTATGCAGGAAGAACTCTGGGAATGAGTGAAAGCCGGATATTCTGGAAGGTAATTATACCTGCAGCAGGACCTGGAATTGCTTCCGGTACTGTACTGGCTTTTGCCCGTGCCATTGGAGAATATGGAGCAACCTCCATGCTTGCCGGCAATATCCTTGGAAAGACAAGGACGGTTTCTGTTGCAATTGCATCGGAGACTGCAGCTGGAAATTATGATATGGCAGGTCTCTGGGTCGTAGTGATCATATTGATCTCATTTCTGGTGGTTGCAGCAATTAATATTGCTTCCGGCAGAGGAATGCAGACCAGAAGGTGGATATAATGGCGATTGAACTTGATATTCAGAAAAATTTTAAAGGCTTTTCCCTGGATGTAAGACTGAAGGGGCAGGATGGACCTATAGGGATCCTGGGCGCTTCCGGAAGCGGAAAGAGTATGACTCTTCGCAGTATTGCCGGAATTGAAACTCCGGATTCCGGAAGAATCATTATTAACGGGAAGACTGTTTTTGATTCTGAGGCAAAAATTAATTTAAAGCCTCAGGAGAGAAGAGTTGGATACCTGTTTCAGAATTATGCCCTTTTCCCAACTATGACTGTGGAAAAGAATATTGCCTGCGGGTATCGAGGGGAAAAAAGCGAGCTTTCACAGAAGGTTGCAGATTACATAAAAAGATATCATTTGGAGGGACTGGAAAAGCATTTGCCGTCGCAGCTTTCTGGCGGTCAGCAGCAGCGGGTGGCTCTCGCGCGTATGATGATCGGAGAGCCGGAGGTGATTCTTCTGGATGAACCTTTTTCTGCGCTGGATGGGTATCTGAAGGATATTTTGCAGCGTGATATGCAGAATTTTTTGAAAGATTACAAAGGCGATATGATTATGGTAACTCACAGTAGGGATGAGGCCTATAAGTTCTGCGGTCAGCTGACCCTGTTGAATAATGGAAAAGATATTCTTACTGGTGAGACCAGGGATATTTTCGAAAATCCTCAGTATCTGGAGGCTGCAAGGCTGACTGGATGTAAGAATTTTTCTGCAGTGCAGAAGATGGGCAGCCATGAGGTTTATGCATTGGATTGGGAGCTTATGCTTCGTTCAGAACAGGAAGTGACAGAGGATATTACCCATGTTGGAATCCGGGGACATTGGATGAGGCCGGCAACTAAGGCTGGTGAGAATACCATGGAAGTGCAGGTTGAGGAGTATATTGAAAATACTTTTGAGCATCAGTATCTGTTTCGTAATAAAGGGGCTGCAGAAAGCGGCACTTTGTGGTGGATGTGCCAGAAAAAGAATTTCCAGGAAACTGCAAAGGACAATATCCCAAAGTATCTGTATTTTCCACCAGAGCATGTGATGTTGTTGAAGAAATAAAACAAGGTGGTTCTGAATGAATAATAAAGGAATATGAGACAGCATGGAATGGTTTGCTGTTTCATATTCCTTATTTTGTATTGCGAAGTCTGCAGAAGACGGATAGTAGAAGAATGTCTTTATTTCAGATATGTTTTAGAACTTTTTTTAAACAAGCTCTGATGCTGCGATAAAAAAACGCCGGAAACCTTGAATTACAAGATTTCTGACGCTTAAGAGCAGGGGATGAGAGAATCGAACTCCCACCAAAGGTTTTGGAGACCCCTATCATACCATTTGACCAATCCCCTATGTTTTGTTTCTGTTGCAATTATACATACAAAAGGAACAGTTGTCAAGGCAAAATTAATAAAATTTGCACGAAAACAATTATGAAACGGAGATGGAGGGATTTGAACCCTCGCACCGGTTACCCGGCCTACCGCATTTCGAGTGCGGACCCTTCAGCCACTTGGGTACATCTCCATGACATTCTCCATTATATCGGGGGATTGGATAAAGGTCAATCTTTTTTTTATTGACGTAAAAAGAATAGTGTAATAATATGAAAGGAAAGCAAAATACGAGGAGACCAGTTATGAGTGACAAAAAGACATCCATAGAGAATGCAGTAGAGCGTCTGACTGCCAATTACCGTAAGGAAGAGCTGTTTCTGACAAAGAGCGGAAGACATCTTCCAGTCCGTGCAGCGATTATTAATATTGTGAAAGAAATGAGATCAGTTATTTTTCCGGGATATTTCGATATTGATTCGGGAGCAGCTGTTTTTCCGGAACATTATACCGGATATCTGCTCAATGACCTGTTTGACCGTATGCAGGCGCAGATTGAGACGGCTTTTCTGTATGTTGGCGAGGATATGACCAGTGCATGCGGCAAGGCAGCACAGATAACCTCCAGATTTTTTGAGCAGCTTCCGGAAGTGCAGGAGATGCTGCTGAAAGATGTGCAGGCTGGTTTTGACGGTGATCCGGCTGCGAAGAGTAAAGAGGAGATTATTTTCTCCTATCCGGGATTTCTGGCAATTTATGTGTATCGTCTGGCACACATCCTTTATCTGGAGGAGGTTCCGTTTATTCCAAGGATTATGACAGAGTATGCTCATGACCACACAGGAATAGATATTAACCCAGGTGCTACGATTGGGGAATATTTCTTTATTGACCATGGCACTGGCGTAGTAATCGGTGAAACGACTACTATTGGAAATAATGTGAAGTTGTATCAGGGAGTTACCCTTGGCGCTCTTTCTACAAGAAAAGGACAGCAGCTTTCTGGTGTGAAGCGTCATCCTACTATTGAAGATAATGTGACCATTTATTCCAATTCTTCTGTACTTGGTGGAGAAACTGTAATTGGGGAGAATACGATCATCGGCGGAAACACATTCATTACAGAATCAATTCCTGCAAACTCCAAGGTAAGTGCGAAGAGTCCGGAGCTGGTGATCAAGAAGCCGCGTACACATGTGGAAGCCTCCAATGTATGGGACTGGGAAAATTAACGGAATAAAAAGAAAATGGCAGTCAACAGAACAGGCACGGTGGTATTTTAGAAAATATCATTTCTGGAAAAACAGAAAGTCGTAGTGTGAATCTGGTAACATGCATCGCTTTGAATATGGTGAACCGTGTAACTGTTGACTGCTCCAGAGCATGTTTGAAAAATCATTCCCCAATCTGCACGCCCCACTTTGCGGTATATTTCGCCCGAATTCAGTTGTCGTAGCCCGCTACGGCGCTTTCATCCGGGCAAAATCTCCCACAAATTGTGACGTACATCTTGCAGAAAGCTTTTTTCAAACATGCTCTAACAGACAAGCAATATTGCATCAATCTTAGAAACAAAAGAAAAAATTAAAAAATTTCAAAAAAGTTGTTGACAAATATTCCAACATCAGATATACTAATCTTCGTTGTGACGGACAAGCACAAATGTGCGGGTGTAGTTCAATGGTAGAACACCAGCCTTCCAAGCTGGATACGTGGGTTCGATTCCCATCACCCGCTTATGCGATAGTGGCGTAGTTGGTAACGCGCGACCTTGCCAAGGTCGAGACCGCGGGTTCGAGCCCCGTCTATCGCTCTTCTGACAAATGTCAGGTAAACACATCTGAATATGATGTGCGGGTGTAGTTCAATGGTAGAACACCAGCCTTCCAAGCTGGATACGTGGGTTCGATTCCCATCACCCGCTTGTGCGATAGTGGCGTAGTTGGTAACGCGCGACCTTGCCAAGGTCGAGACCGCGGGTTCGAGCCCCGTCTATCGCTCTTTAAAAGCCAGGAATTAAGTTTCCTGGCTTTTTTAACTTATGACGCATTATTTTCATTGGAGCAGATTGTTCCATAGAAACTGAGCAGATACAGACCCGAAAGTCCGACCAGCGCGTAGATGATTCTGGAAATCCAGCTCATACTGCCAAAGATGAGAGCTACCAGATTAAAGTTGAAGAACCCGATCAGTCCCCAGTTGACAGCGCCGATTATTGTAAGAGTCAGACAGAAACAATTTAAAAATTTATTTTCCATAAGTCACCATCCTTTCGTAACTATAGTGTTTCTTTTTATCGTGGAAATTATACGAAAAAGCCTGTATAAAATGTGGTAAAAGATGGAATTTTAGCAGCAAAAAACAGGGGGACTGTCTGAAACTGCAAAGAGAGACATAAAAATACGCGAAAGCCTTAAACGGAACTTTCGCGTATAAAAGATTTCATTGTGCTTCCCATATGGTGATGTGCTGGTTGCTTCTTTTACTGGAGATTTAATGTCTGTGCTGCTGTAATTCCTGTATCCAGACCAAATGCGTCCGAAGCATGTAAGGTAACCGGGCTCATATCATTAAGGGAAAAAGCCTGACATACATTTACCGTTTCTCCAGGCTGGATTTCTTTCATAAATGCATCAACAGCCTCATCACTGTTTGCCGGAATAGCTGCTTCAAGAGCCGCATCATTCTGATAAGCGGTAAGATTTACATCTACCATAGCACTGGAAGAACTTTCTCCGTTATTTGTGTAGTCGTAGTAGACGAGAAGACAGGGCTCACCGCCAAAGTCTGTGGAAACTACATTTCTGGTATAGTGGATAGAGAAACGCTGGTTGGAAAGATCAATGGTTCCATCAGATGTGGCAGGCGTCTGGACCACAGAATCAGCTGGACCATCGGTTCCCTCTGCTGTGGAGTCGGAATCCGCCAGAGCCTGGCTGATCTCATCCTCTACACTTTTGAAATTGGCGGACATGATCTTTACTGTTTCATCATCAAGAGCTGTAACCTTCCATTGGCCGTTTACTTTGATCATAGGATAAACAATGTCTGTTTCACTGAATTTGTCTTCCAGGCTGGAGGCTTTTTCTATTAAAATAGCAGCAAGCTTGTCCTGGGTTTCCTGTTCTGTAAGACTTTCTCCGGAAAAGGCGCTGGAAACGATCTGACGAAGGAATTCGGTTACAGTTTCACGGTAGATGTCAGATCCGTCTACATAGCGGATCCGCGCAGTGACTTCTGCAGTGCCGTCTTGAAAACTGAAACGTGTCTTTGTGATCTTCCAGGTCATTTTGGCGTTGATGGATTTGAAGAAGCTTTCGTAGGTGGCGTTTCGCACATCTGCATTGTCAAGAGCGGAAAGATCGGCGCTCTGGAGCATACTTTCCATTGTGTCGAAATCAAGGCTCTGGATGCCGGTAAGATATTTATCCAATTCTTTGGCTGGCTGGCTGCGTTCGTAGAAATAGTAGCCAATGGCTGCGCCGGCGATAAGGATAAGAATAGGCAGAAGCAGAATGCGTCCGGCCTTTCCTTTTCTTTTTTTCTTCGGAACAGGGTGTTCATCTGGCATATTTAGTTGTTTTTCTTCCATGTTTCCTCCTTGTTAAGTTTAGAGCCTGTTTGAAAAATCATTCCCACAATCTGCACGTCCCACTTTGCGGTATATTTCGCCCGAATTCGGCCTGCGTAGCCCATTGAGGCGCCCTCATCCAGACAAAATTTCCCACAAATTGTGACGCACATCTTGCAGAAAGCCTTTTTCAAACATGCTCTGGCGATGTCTATGATATTATAATTTCATAAATTGACCGTCTGTAAAAATTTCACATATAAATCTGTGTGACATCTTTTTTATTATAGTATACTCTTGGGAGAGTGTCAAAGTATTTACAGAGTGTTACTGCTCACTCCGTTCAAAGTAACCAGTAACTTTACGGATACCGGGTATTTATGTTAAGATAATAAAAAAAGAAGAAAGGCGGAAAAACTATGGGTGCAAAGTATGAAGCTTATATAGAATCAGAGGCGGATGGACTTGATATTTCCGTTCTGGCAGTGGTTCCGGATGAGACACCGTACAAAGGAATCCTGCAGCTTGTTCATGGGATGAGCGAATACAAGGAGCGCTATCTTCCCTTTATGGAATACATGGCTAAAAAAGGCTATGTATGCGTGATCCACGATCACCGTGGCCATGGGAAAAGTGTGCGGGCGCTGGATGACCTGGGATATATGTATGGCGGCGGCGCGGATGCGATCCTCAAGGATATTGAGGTGGTGAACCGGGAAATGCACCAGCAGCTTCCGGATCTGCCATTGATCTTATTCGGGCATAGTATGGGTTCGCTGGCCGTGCGCGCTTTTGCAAGAGATCATGATGACTGCATGGACATGCTGATCGTTTGTGGTTCTCCAAGCAAGAATGGGGCAAGATCTCTTGGAGAAGCAATTGCCCATATGGAAAGTGCTGTGTTTGGACCAGCTCACAAGAGTAAAGTTATCGAAACCCTTTCCTTTGCCGGAAATGTGATGCGCTTCCGCAAGGACAAAAACTGTACTTCCTGGATCTGTGCCAATAAGGCAGCAGCTCAGGAATACTCCGATTCTGAACTTTGTGGCTTTACGTTTACAGATGATGGCTATCTGGCACTTTTTGAGCTGATGAAGCGTGCTTACGACGTAAAGCACTGGCACTGCACCAGACCGAAAATGCCCGTGCTTTTTGTCAGTGGTTCTGATGATCCCTGTATGATCAACGTGCGTCATTTTGCAAAAGCAGTGCAGGATATGCGGCGCGCCGGTTATGTAGACGTGAAAGGCAAGCTGTATCCGGGAATGCGCCACGAAATTCTGAATGAGACAGACCGGAAGCGGGTTTATCATGACATTGCCTTCTATATAAAGAAAAAGGGTTTTTGAGAAAACACGTCCATTATGCATAATATGCTCTATTTTGCACATACTCACAGAAATACAGTGTGAAATGGAGAACTATATGAGAAAAAAAGGCTGGATTCTGCTGCTGGTTCTTCTGGGTGTGGCTTTTCTTATGAGCTGCGGCAAAGATACGGAGCCGGATGAAGCAAAAGGGGAACTGGTAAGAATTGAGAGAGAAGGATGCCAAGCTGGTATCCTTCTTTTTTGAATTGGAAAATAGATTGGTCCTGTACAGATTACAGGAATGATTTTTAAAACAGGCTCAAAAGTTTTTTTTAAACATGCTGTAGAGTTATGATAAACAATCTGCACTTGTGAAACAAACAAATGTCTTTGTATAAAATACACAAAAAATATACCATAATAGCACTGAAAAATAGTACAAGCTTAAAAAATTGCACCGTCACCGTTCTAAAGTTTAAAATGTTACTTGAATAAAGCGAATTGAAATGCTATAATTTTTTTTACATATTAAAAAATGAACTCTGGTCAGAAATCAGTCTGATATGGGTGTAATGTTTTTGATGGCATCTCTCATAAAGGAAACGGAAATAAATGTTTTCGACCGGAAAAAATAAGGAGGAAAAATGGGAAAGTATTTTGCAAAAAGACTTGGAATGGCGATTCTGACTATCTTTCTGGTAGCCTGTCTTACCTTCCTGCTGATGAATGCTGTACCTGGAAGCCCATGGCTCAGTGAAAAAACACCTTCTGAGACCACACTGGCTGCGCTGAATGCCAAATATGGACTGGATAAGCCGGTCTATGTACAGTTGTTTATGTATCTGAAAAATATTCTTCACGGTGACTTCGGTGTATCACTTAAGATGCAGAAGAACCGTGCAGTTCTTGACATTATCGTGGATATGTTCCCGGTATCTGCCAAGGTAGGTGCACTTGCACTTGCATGGGCGATTCTGGTGGGTGTACCTCTTGGCTGTCTTGCCGCATTTAAGAGAGGCAAGCTGACAGACAGCATTCTTCGTGTGATCTGTACACTTGGAATCTCCATGCCAAGCTTCGTTGTGGCATCTGTTCTTCTGGTAACCCTGACTGGAAACAATGCACTGAATCTGTTTCCGTCTATTTTTGATCCGTCGCAGGGATGGCGCGCCTATGTACTGCCATGTTTTGCCCTGGGCTTTTACCCAATGTGCTATACAGCACGTCAGACACGTTCTGCCATGCTGGATTCCTTAAGCCAGGAGTACATTAAGACAGCCCGCGCCAAAGGTCTGAAGAACAAAAAGATTATTTTCAAGCATGCTCTTAGAAATGCACTGATTCCGGTTATTACATACTTAGGACCGCAGGTGGCCTTTACTCTTTGTGGTGGTTTTGTTGTAGAGAGTGTATTCTCAATTCCAGGACTTGGACGTTACTTCGTACAGTCCATCCAGAACCGTGATTATCCGGTTATTATGGGAACTACCATTTTCCTGGCAGCATTTATTATTCTGATGAACCTGGTTGTAGACCTCCTTTATAAGGTTGCTGACCCGAGAATCAGCCTTGCGAAAGGAGGAGAATGATCGTGGCAGAAGATAAGAAGATTAAGAAATGTCCGGTGAGTCTTCAGCCGGATATTGAGAACCTCCTTCAGGATTTAAGTCCGGATGATTTTGCATCTGCGTCCCGACAGGAGAAGGATGATTTTATTCAGGACCGCCAGAGTGTTTCCTACTGGAAAGATGCCTGGAGAAGATTAAAGAAAAATGTGGTGGCTATGGTTGCACTTGGTGTGATCGTATTCCTGTTTTTATTTGCCTTTGTGGGCCCGCTTCTGATCCCATATGGTTATGACGAGTTTAACAAAGGTGCTGAGAACCTTTATCCCTATCACTACACACTGGAGGACACCCAGCGTGTGAACGACGAGATCGCTTCCAGAACCCAGTCCGATGTAGTGGATGTAGATGAAATGATCGCCCAGGCGAAAGCAGAAGCTGAGAAAAAGGGCGAGAAATTTACAAAGAAAGATGAAGCAGTTATCCGTGCAAAAGCAAAAGTCGCTGCAAAACCTTCAGAAGATTCTTCTGAGGAGCAGAGCGTAGATGAGGATTCCATCCGCAAGGAGCTTGGAATCAAGAAGCATATTTTCGGTTATTCCCAGGCAGAGCTTGAGCGCAAGGCAAATGGGGAAAAAGTATTCCCTCATGTATTTGGTACTGACATGTATGGCCGTGATATTCTGGTCCGTGTTATGTATGGTGCCCGTGTTTCCATGTCTGTCGGCGTATTCGCAGCTATCCTGGTACTGGTGATCGGCGCCCTTTATGGTGCTATTTCCGGTTACTGTGGCGGCAAGGTGGACGCAGTGATGCAGCGTATTGTTGAACTTATTTATGCAGTTCCGGAGATGCTGGTTGTCCTTTTGATCGCAACTGCACTGAAACCAATCCTTACTGACTATGTGAATTCATCAGGAACCAGTCCTATGAAATCCTTTGTCAATGTACTTGGACCGAACCTGATCTCCATGTTTATTGCATTTGGTCTGTTATACTGGGTTACCATGAGTCGTATTATCCGTGGCCAGGTACTTCAGCTGAAACAGCAGGAATATGTAACCGCAGCAAGAGCACTTGGTGCATCTGGCGGCAGAATCATCCGCCGTCATCTGCTTCCAAACTGTATCGGACAGATTGTTGTTACTACCTGCCTGCAGATACCGTCTGCAATTTTCCTGGAATCCTTCTTATCCTACCTTGGAGTTGGTGTTTCTGCACCTCTTCCAAGCCTTGGATCCATGGCAACAGACGCACTTAGCGGTATGTACACTTATACTTACAGACTGATCGTACCTTCCGTGATCCTGAGCATTATGATCCTTGCATTCAACCTGTTTGGCGATGGACTTCGCGATGCTCTTGATCCGAAGCTGAAGAAATAAGAGAGGAGGAGAACAATGTCTGAACAGAAAAATAAATTGCTGGAAGTAAAAGACCTGAAAGTCTCCTTCTTTACCCCGGCCGGCGAGGTAAAAGCCGTTGGCGGTATCTCCTATGACCTTGATTATGGCGAAGTTATGGGAGTTGTTGGAGAATCTGGTTCTGGAAAGAGCCAGGAGGCATATTCTATTATGGGGCTTCTTCAGTCCCCAGGTAAAGTTATCGGAGGCTCCATTACCTTCGAGGGAAAAGATGTCCTTTCTTTTTCCAAGGAAGAGATGACTGCGTTCCGCGGAAACAAAGTAGCTATGATTTTCCAGAATCCCATGACCTGTCTGAATCCGGTTTACACCATCGGAAATCAGCTTGTGGAAGCTCTTCGTGCCCATGATAAGAAAATCAGCAAAGAAGAAGCCCAGAAACGTGCCATGGAAATGATGGAACTGGTTGGAATCAATAATGTGGAGAAGCGTATGAAGCAGTATCCACACGAGTTTTCCGGCGGTATGCGACAGCGTGTCATGATCGCTATGGGACTGATTTGCCATCCGCAGCTTCTGATCGCAGATGAGCCGACCACAGCCCTTGATGTTACCATTCAGGCACAGATCCTTGACTTGATGAAGGATCTTCAGAAAAAGACCGGAATGGGAATCATTTTCATCACACACAACCTTGGTGTTGTGGCAGATATCTGTGACAAGGTATCCGTTATGTATGCAGGTAAAATTGTGGAGCAGGGACCTGTAGATGACATTTTCTACGAGCCTGCACATCCATATACAAAGGGTCTTCTTCGTTCCATGCCCCGTGTTGATGCCGAGAGCTATGAAAGACTGATCCCAATCGAGGGAACCCCGGTTGATATGCTGAATCCGCCGGAAGGATGTCCGTTTGCTCCACGTTGTGAGCATTGCATGAAGATCTGTCTGAAGAAAATGCCTCCTTACGTGGAAGTGGGCGAGAAACATCGTTCCGCCTGCTGGCTTCGGGTTCAGGAGCTTATGAACAAGGAGGAGAAATAAATGGCAGAAGAAAAGAAGCTTCTTGAAATTGAGAATTTACGAAAATATTTTCCGGTAAATGGCATAAAAGGTCCGGGGGTACAGGCTGTACAGGATGTTTCCCTTTATATCAAAAAAGGTGAAACACTCGGTCTTGTAGGAGAGTCCGGATGTGGAAAGACCACACTGGGAAGAACGATTCTTCGCCTTTATGAGCCAACCGGAGGAAAGATTATTTATGATGGCGAAACCATTTACGACAATCCTCTGGATAAAGACGGCAAACCTCTTGGAAAAGCCAAAGCTGCTAAAATGCTTCCCTACAGAAGAAAAATGCAGATCATTTTCCAGGATCCGTCCGCTTCCTTGGATCCTCGAATGACAGTTGGTGAGATCATTGGAGAGGCCATTGATATCCACAAGCTTGCAGCGAGTAAGAAAGACCGCGCTGACATGATCAAAGAGCTGCTGGCGCAGGTTGGATTAAATACAGAGCATGCAAACCGTTATCCACATGAGTTTTCCGGCGGTCAGCAGCAGCGTGTTGGTATTGCCCGCGCCCTTGCAGTAAAACCGGAGTTCATCGTCTGTGACGAGCCGATTTCCGCATTGGATGTTTCTATCCAGTCACAGGTGGTAAACATGCTGGAGGACATGCAGGAGCAGATGGGTCTGACTTATCTGTTCATTGCCCATGATCTTTCCGTTGTCCGTCATATTTCCAACAGAATCGGTGTTATGTATCTTGGCTCTCTTGTTGAGTTGGGCGAGAGCTATGAGCTGAACAGACATCCGATCCATCCATATACACAGACCCTGCTTTCCGCAGTTCCGGTTCCGGATCCAAAGCTGAGCCGGACAAGAAAGCGTATTATTCTGGAAGGAGACGTGCCAAGTCCTATGAATCCGCCAAGCGGATGCCGTTTCCACACCAGATGTCCATATGCCACTGAAAAGTGCAGCCAGGTAACTCCTGTGTTCAGAGAGCATGAGCCGGGCCACTGGGCAGCCTGCCATTTGCTGGACAAATAAAGGAAGTTTAGGTATTTCGTTCTTCTTCACGGAAGAGCTGATGAATACAAGCGTCGATTCTCATCTCTCATGCGGCGCAAAAAAGCATAAAGGAGGAAATGTAATGAGAAGAAAATTTATGTCTATGGCACTGACTGCAGCTATGGTATTAAGCATGGCAGCAACTCCTGTATTCGCCGAGGATACAGCATCTGACGAAGGATTCAACCTGAACCTTTGTATCGCATCTGAACCACAGACAATTGACCCTGCACTGAACTCTGCAGTTGATGGAGCTATCATGTGCAACCATATGTTCGAAGGTCTGGCTAAATGGGTAAATGATGGTGAAGGAAATGCTGTCACAGCTCCTGGACAGGCTGAGTCCTGGGAAAAGGCCGAGAACGAAGATGGTACAGTTACTTACACTGTTAAACTTCGTGACGGAATCAAATGGTCTGATGGACAGGCTGTAACAGCTGGTGACTTCGTTTATGCATGGCAGCGTCTAGCAAATCCTGAGACAGCAGCAGATTACTGCTACATGATCGACATGGTAAAAGGATATGACGCAGTTGCTGACGGAAGTGCGGATCCAAGCACTCTTGGAATTACAGCAGTTGATGATCAGACTCTTCAGATCGATCTTACCTATGACTGCCCGTATTTCGAAGAAATCATGGCATTCCCGGCAACCTTCCCGGTTCGTCAGGATATGGTAGAGAGCAGTGACAACTGGACATTTGATCCAAGCACATACATTGGCAATGGACCATACAAAATGACAGAGTGGTCTCACAATGCTTACATCTCCATGGAGAAAAACGAGAACTACTATGACTATGAGAATCTTGGACCGGATACTATCAAGTTTACACTTCTTGATGACAACAACGCAATGCTCAAAGGTTACAACAACGGAGAGCTTGATTTCATCGAGAACCTTCCTGTAGACGAGATCCCGACCTACCTTGCTTCTGGCGAGCTTGAGATCGGTGACTATCTTGGAACTTACTATGTATGCTTCAACACAGAGGACGAAGTTTTCTCTGACCCTAACATCCGTAAAGCGTTCTCACTTGTAATCGACCGTAACTACATCGTAGAGAACGTTTCCCAGGCTGGTGAGGTTCCGGCTGACGGATATGTACCGAACGGTGTAAATGATGCAGCTGGTGCTGGTAGTGATGACTTCCGTACAGTAGGCGGTTCTTACTACAGCATTTCCGATGAGGATTATGAGGCTAACTGCGAAGAGGCCCGTCAGCTTCTTGCAGACGCTGGTTATCCGAACGGCGAAGGCTTCCCGACTGTAGAGTATCTGTACAACACAGCTGATAACCACAAGAAGATCGGTGAGGCTCTTCAGAACATGTGGCAGACAGAGCTTGGTGTAACTGTTAACTTGAACAACCAGGATTGGAACGTATTCCTTCAGAACAGAAAAGATGGTAACTTCCAGATCGCCCGTAACGGCTGGATCGCAGACTACAACGATCCTTGCTCATTCTTGGATATGTGGTACACAGACGGCGGTAACAACGACGCTCAGTACTCTAACCCAGACTATGATGCAGCTATCGATGCAGCAAAAGCTACTTCTGATCCGGAAGAGCGTATGAAAGCATTCCACGAAGCTGAGGATATCCTCATTGGACAGGACAGCGTACTTGCTCCAATCTACTTCTATACACAGCCATATATGCTCAATCCAGACATTGACGGCATGTACTACACACCACTTGGATACTTCTTCTTCGGTTATACAAGTAAGAAATAATCAAGTCAAAAGAATATAAGTCTTTTGCTATTACTTAAATGTGATGCAGAAGAAAATGACAGGCATTCGGAATTTTTCCGGGTGCCTGTTTTTTTGAGCAGCAACGAAAGCAGGATAAAATTTGCGAAGCTATTTTATCCTGTTGACCGATTATGCATGATAGCGGTATAATAAGCAGATAATGGTTATTGAACCAGACAGGAGGAACATATGATGAGAGCCAGCGGTATTTTATTGCCTATATCCAGTATCCCTTCCAACTATGGAATCGGATGTTTTTCTAAAGAAGCTTACGCTTTTGTAGATCAGCTTGCAGAAGCGGGTCAGAAATACTGGCAGATCCTGCCACTTGGACCTACCGGATACGGGGATTCCCCTTACCAGTCTTTTTCCACATTTGCAGGAAATCCTTATTTCATTGATTTGGAGGAATTGATCCAGAGAGACCTTCTCACAGCAGCAGAATGTGCAGAATGTGACTGGGGCGGCAGCAAAAGCTATGTGGACTATGAGAAGGTTTATCTTTCCAGATTTTCCCTTCTTCGGAAGGCTTACAGACGTTTTTACCAGATGGATGGGAAAGAAAAGGAGCTTCAGCTGATCCGTGAGGAGATGGAAGCCTTTGAGAAAGAGCAGGGCTTCTGGCTTGCAGATTATTGTCTTTATATGGCAGTAAAGGACAGCCTGGAGGGAATTTCCTGGAATCAGTGGCCGGAGGACTTAAAGACACGTAAGCCGGAGGCGCTTGCTAAGGCAAGAGAGGAGCTGAAGGAGGATATCAGCTTCTATGCCTTTCAGCAGTTCTGGTTCTACCGCCAGTGGAGCCGGCTGAAGAAATATGCAAATGACAGAGGTATTAAGATCATCGGTGATCTTCCTATTTATGTGGCTTTTGATGGCGCAGATGCATGGGCGAACCCGGATCTGTTCCAGTTTGATGAGGAGGCTACACCGGCAGCAGTGGCAGGATGTCCTCCAGACGCTTTTTCCGCAACCGGTCAGCTGTGGGGAAATCCACTTTATAATTGGGAATATCATAAGAAAACAGGTTATAACTGGTGGATCCTTCGTATGGCTCACTGTATGAAGCTGTACGACAAGGTCCGGATCGATCATTTCCGCGGTTTTGACGAGTACTGGTCAGTTCCCTATGGAGATGAGACCGCTGAGAATGGAAAATGGGAAAAAGGTCCTGGAATAGAACTGTTCAAGGTCCTGGAGGAGAAAATTAAGGATCTGGATGTGATCGCAGAGGATCTGGGATTCCTTACAGACAGCGTCAGGGAGCTTCTGGCAGAATCCGGATATCCGGGTATGAAGGTGCTTCAGTTTGCCTTTGATGAAAGCGGCGAGAGCGTATATCTTCCTTTCCGATATGACAAAAACTGCATTGTATACACTGGAACCCACGACAATGAGACTACGAAGGGCTGGCTTGGGAACCTTACCCAGTCAAACAGAGCCTATGTGAACCAGTACACAGCCTGTGAGGAGAAAGACACAGATGAATGTGTATGGGGGCTTATCCGGGCGGCACAGTCCTCAGTAGCAGAAGTGTGCGTAGTACCTTTGCAGGATTATCTCTGTCTTGGAAATGAAGCGAGAATGAATACGCCTTCTACTTTGGGAGACAACTGGAAATGGCGTCTTACAAGAGGTCAGCTTACGGATGAGATTATTCATAGAATTAACGCCATGACCAGATTATATGGACGAATCCAGGAGAATAAGAAGTAAGATGAAGAGATTGCTTAGATTTTTGAAGGGCTACGAGAAAGAAAGCTTTCTGGCTCCTTTGTTCAAAATGCTGGAGGCCACCTTTGAGCTGATCGTGCCTCTGGTTGTTGCCAGAATCATGGATATCGGCATTAAGAATCAAGACAATGTCTACATCTGGCACCAGTGTGTGATCATGGTACTGCTTGGAGTGATTGGCCTTGCATGCTCTCTGACTGCACAGTATTTTTCTGCAAAGGCAGCCATGGGATTCAGCACTGCCCTTCGCAAGGAGCTTTTTTCCCATATCAGCAGGCTTTCCTACAGAGAACTGGATATGCTTGGAACTCCTACCCTTGTGACAAGGATCACCAATGACGTGAATCAGGCACAGACTGGTGTGAACATGGTACTTCGTCTGTTCCTTCGTTCTCCTTTTATTGTTGTGGGTGCAGTGATCATGTCCTTTACCATTGATGTGAAGATTGGCCTGATCTTCCTGATTGCGGTTCCGGTGATCTCCATTGTAATTTACGGAATTATGCGCACAACAGTGCCAATTTATAAAAAGGCTCAATCATTTCTGGACAGAATTTCCTTGATCACCAGAGAGAATCATGTGGGTGCCAGAGTGGTAAGGGCTTTTGGAAGACAGCAGGAAGAATATAAAGAATTTTCAGAAGTAAACGACGATTACACCAATGTGCAGGTAAGAGCGGGAAAAATTTCCGCACTTCTGAATCCTGCTACTACGGTTATCATGAACTTTGCCATTATCGGAATCCTCTGGTATGGAAGCAGGGAAGTGTCTGTGGGTATTCTTACACAGGGGGAAGTGGTTGCCCTTGTAAACTATATGAACCAGATCCTGATCGCACTGATCGCTCTTGCAAACCTGATCGTGGCAGTGACAAAGGCTATGGCTTCCGGTGTGCGTCTGAATGAGGTGCTGGATACACAGCCGTCTCTCACGGATCAGGGCAATAGTGTTCAGAAAGAGAATGCAGGCGCTGCAAGAGTTGTTTTTGAAGATGTGAGCTTTACCTATGCAGGCAGCAAGGAGCCGGCGCTTTCCCATATTTCCTTTACGGCAAAACCAGGTGAGACCATCGGTATCATTGGTGGCACCGGATGTGGTAAATCCACTCTGGTCAATCTGATTCCACGCTTCTATGACGTAACTTCCGGTGATGTGGTAATTGATGGAAATAATGCAAAAGAATATCCATTTTCACAGCTTCGTAAAAAGGTGGGGATGGTACCACAACAGGCAGTTCTGTTTAAGGGAACCATCCGTGACAATATGAAATGGGGCAAAGAGGACGCTTCCGAAGAAGAAATCCAGCGGGCTCTTTCCATTGCGCAGGCAAGTGATTTTGTAAAAAGTAAGCCGGAGGGCTTAAATACCATGGTAAGTCAGGGCGGCGCCAATCTTTCCGGCGGACAACGTCAGCGTCTTACCATAGCAAGAGCACTGGTGGGAGATCCGGAGATCCTGATCATGGATGACAGTGCTTCTGCCCTTGACTTTGCCACAGATGCGGCTCTTCGTCATGCCATTCATGAGCAGACAAAGGGAATGACTGTGTTTATCGTTTCCCAGAGAGCAACCTCCATCAAGCAGGCAGATAAGATCCTGGTTCTGGATGATGGTGAGCTGGCTGGTGTGGGAACACACAAAGAGCTTATGGAATCCTGTGAGGTCTACAGAGAAATCTGCCTGTCACAGCTTTCCGAACAGGAGGTGAACCGCTGATGGGAAAGAATAAAGAGACTATGAAGAGGGTACTGAAATTTATCAGCCCTTACAAAGCAAAAATTATCATTATGCTTCTGACAGCGCTTGTCACCGTTGGATTTACCCTGTATACACCCATTCTGATTGGTAACGGTGTAGATAATATCGTAGGTCCGGGAAAGGTAAATGCAGCCGGACTTTTGAAGGTACTTGGAACTCTGGCTGTGATCGTTGTGGGAAATGCAGTTTCCCAGTGGGTGATGAACCTTCTTACCAATCAGGTTACCTACAGCGTGGTGCAGGATGTGCGAAGCCAGGCATTTGCCCATCTTCAGGAAGTGCCGGTATCTTATATAGATGCCAATCAGCCAGGAGATATTTTAAGCCGTATTGTTTCTGATGTCAGTCAGTTTTCAGATGGTCTCCTTATGGGCTTTACCCAGCTGTTTACCGGTGTGCTGACTATCTTTGGAACCATTGGATTTATGCTTTCCATCAGTGTGAAGATTACAGTGATCGTTATTTTGCTTACTCCGATTTCCCTGTTCGTGGCAAGCTTTATCGCAGGCAGAACCTTTCGCATGTTCCAGGAGCAGTCCGAGAAGAGAGCGGAGATGACTTCTATTGTGGAAGAGCTTGTTGGAAATCAGAAGATCGTGCAGGCTTTTTCCTATGAGGAGAGAGCTAATGAAAGGTTTGGAAAAGTAAATGAAGAGCTTCGCGTCTGCGGAATCAAAGCAATTTTCTTTTCCTCTATTACAAACCCATCCACACGCTTTGTAAATGGTCTTGTTTACACAGCAGTTGGAATTTTTGGTGCATTTACAGTAATTAAGGGCGGTATGACTGTGGGACAGCTGACTAGCTTCCTGAACTATGCAAATCAGTATACCAAGCCTTTTAATGAGATTTCCGGCGTTATCACAGAGCTGGAGAATGCGTTGGCATGTGCAAAACGTCTCTTTGACTTTATTGATACACCAGCACAGGAGCCAGATGCGCCAGATGCTTCGGAGCTGGAGAAAGCAGATGGCCGTGTAAGCGTGGAGAATGTTTCCTTTTCTTACAGAAAAGAAGTTCCGCTTCTTACTGATATTTCCATTGACGTAAAACCTGGACAGCGGATCGCTATCGTCGGACCTACCGGATGCGGTAAGACCACTATGATCAACCTTCTTATGAGATTCTATGATGTAGATAAGGGTCAGATTAAGGTAAGCGGTTATCCGGTAAGAGAGCTGACAAGAGACAGCCTGAGACGAAACTTTGGTATGGTGCTTCAGGAGACCTGGCTGAAGGCAGGAACCATCCGCGAGAACATTGCCTATGGAAAGCCGGATGCGACTTTGGAAGAGGTTATGGAGGCAGCTAAGCATGCACATGCCCACAGTTTTATCAAGCGTATGCCAAATGGCTATGACACCGTGATTTCAGAGGGCGGTGGAAATATTTCCCAGGGACAGAAGCAGCTTCTTTGCATTGCAAGGGTTATGCTGATGCATCCGGCTATGCTGATCCTGGATGAGGCCACTTCTTCCATTGATACCCGTACTGAGGTGAAGGTGCAGAAGGCTTTTGCAGAGTTGATGGAAGGAAGAACCAGCTTTATTGTAGCACATCGTCTTTCCACTATTCAGGAGGCAGATCTGATTCTGGTCATGAAGGACGGAAATATTATCGAGCAGGGCAGACATGAGGAATTGCTGGCGAAGAAGGGCTTTTATGCGAACTTGTATGAGAGTCAGTTTGCTATTTCATAAGGGGGATGAATATGGAAAATAAGAATCTGGAAGAGACTGATGTAAATGAGAAGCAGGAAGTCGGAAATGGGAAGTCTGCTATGCCTATGAGAACCTGCCTGGTTATGATTCTGGCAGGGGTTTATGTGGCTTATCTGGGTGTTTCTCTTTGCCAGAATGTAATAAATGGTGCTGAGGGCAGCAGTCCTGGCTTTATGGTTGCGGGAGTGATTTTTATTGTGCTTGGCGTGGCTTTCGTGATCAATGGAATCCGCGGCAGCATAAAGGCTGGCAAGATTCAGAAGGAGTCGAATGCAGAAAGTGAAGCACAGGCTTCTGAGACAGAAATTTCAAGGACAGTTGAATCTAAAATGGAAAGTACTTCATCCTTGAATAAGAAAATGTCTATTGCTGACCGCGCTAATCTGGTTAGCCAGTTAGGGGATGCGACAGAGGATGAAGAATAGAGAGTATTGTTTTTTGAAAAGAAATTGATATATTAGATAGTGTTAATATATGTATGAAAAATGAGTGGTGTAGTTATTTCGAGAACGATGTACTAGTTTGCAGACCGGGCGGTTACTTTTGCGTTTTATGATTATAACAGCACGAAATTACGAATACAATACTAAATATAAAAAAATAAACAGACTTCCGAATGAGTGATAATCAATCAGAAGTCTGTTTTTTTGTTGAAATACACGCTCTAGCGCCGTTTCCTGCGCCTGCGTTTCCCGCTTGGGTTATGTAGAGTGGACCAGCAGAATGCCTGCACCAACAGGATTCCCGCTGTGACTCCGATGCTGTCGATTCCCACATCACGTACAGAAGGTCCGCGGTCTGCCACAAAGGACTGGTGGTATTCATCAAAGCCTGCGAAGCCTACGCATATGGCGCCTGCCAGCAGGATCAGCCAGATACCTCTTACTCCGTAAACATAAAGTGGGAAAGAAATGGCAATGGCAAGCAGACAGTACTCTGTCATGTGAGCTGCTTTTCGCACATAAAATTCGATGGAGCTGGCAGAATAGGCGAGCTCGTCATAAGTTTTGTTTTCGTTGAGAACTTCATTCTTGGTTTCCACAATCTGGTAGCTGACTTCATAGCTTAGGGCTCCGGACACCTCCCCTGTCTGGGCTGAAAATGAATAAATCAGATACATCATCAGAATTGCAGGAAGAAAAGAAAGAGGTTTCAGTAAATGGATTAAAATTTTCTTCATGGGGTTTACTATAACACGGGAAAATAAGATTGTAAAGAAAAAGGTGATTTGGCAAGGTTTTGAAAAAACAATAAAACCAGAGCAAGCAGGAGTGAGACAGGAGGGCAAAGAACTTGTTATTTACAGGAATCTATGCTAAAATTGTTGAAGTATGAAAAGCAGCGAGATACTTGGTGTGGAGAGACTCTGGCGGCCAGGTATCGTGTTGCTATAAAGAACGCACAATGGAGACCAGGAGGAAAAAGACAGGTATGAGTTTAGCTGATCATATTTTTATAGATATGTGTAAAGACGTAATTGAGAACGGAACCAGTACAGAAGGGGAGAAGGTCCGGCCAGTGTGGGAGGATGGCACTTCTGCTTATACGATCAAACGTTTTGGTGTTGTGAACCGTTATGATCTGAGAAAGGAATTTCCAGCGCTGACCCTTCGCAAGACCGCATTAAAGAGCGCTATGGATGAGATCCTCTGGATCTGGCAGAAGAAATCAAACAACATTCATGACCTTCACAGCCATATCTGGGATAGCTGGGCTGACGAGAATGGCTCCATTGGAAAAGCGTATGGTTATCAGCTGGGTGTGAAGCATCAGTATAAAGAAGGCATGATGGATCAGGTAGACCGTGTTCTTTATGATCTGAAGAATAATCCATACAGCCGTCGTATTATGACCAATATTTATGTGCATGAAGATCTTCATGAGATGAATCTTTACCCATGTGCTTACTCTATGACCTTCAATGTAACAAAGGAGCCTGGAAAGGACAAGCTGACTTTAAATGCCATTTTGAACCAGCGCTCCCAGGATATCCTGGCTGCAAATAACTGGAATGTATGCCAGTACTCCCTTCTTCTTATGATGATCGCACAATGCTGTGACATGGAAGCCGGTGAGCTGGTACATGTGATCGCGGATTGTCATATTTATGACAGACATGTTCCGGTTATCAAGGAGCTGATTTCCAGGACACCTTATCCGGCACCGACTGTGAAACTGAATCCGAATGTGAAGAATTTCTATGATTTTACCACGGATGATCTGATCGTGGAGAATTATCAGACCTGGCCTCAGATTAAAAATATTCCGATTGCCATTTAAACATGGAGTAAATGAGAAAGGGTTCCAATGCCGCATGCGTTTCAGATATGGTGAGGCTGCTGTAGCGGGCTACGGCAACCGAATTTGGGCAAAATCTCCCGCAAAGTGGGGCGTGCAGATTGCGGGAATGATTTTTAGACACGCTCTAGGAGTTCGTATAAAGGAGATTATAAGAAATGAAAATAATAGTAGCTGCTGACAAAAACTGGGGAATTGGAAAAGACAATAAGCTTCTTGTAAGCATTCCGGCGGATATGAAAATGTTTCGTCAGGAGACCACTGGCAAGGTTTGTGTTATGGGAAGAAAGACCCTGGAGAGTTTCCCAGGAGGGCTTCCTCTTAAAAACCGCATAAACATCGTTCTTACCAGAAATGAGAATTACAAGGTGAAAGATGCCATAATCGTTCATTCTATTGAAGAGCTTATGGAAGAATTGAAAAAGTATCCGGCAGAAGATGTATACTGCATCGGCGGCGACACTATCTATAAGCAGCTTCTTCCTTATTGCGATGCTGCTCAAGTGACCAAGATCGATTTCGCCTATATTGCAGACAGTTATTTTCCGAATCTGGATGAAGATCCACAGTGGCATGTGGCAGCAGAGAGCGAAGAGCAGACATATTTTGATCTGGAATATAAGTTTGTGAGATATGAGAGAAATAAATAAGCGGGAAAATATAATGTGTTTTTAAAAAAATCAGTTCTGCCATCACGACAGAACTGATTTTTGTTATGCAATAGGAAATTCCGTTGGAATCTCCTATTGCATAAAAAAAGCCCTACCGGGCAGGAATGCACTGCGGCGGAAAGGTAGATGTCGCTGAAGCGACCCGCCGCAGGCAGAGAATCCTGCAAGCAGGATTCTTTTTTATATGCTGTGCAGAGTGTGTTTGAAAAAATACGAAAAATGGGAAGCTTAAGAAATTACTCAATAACCTTCAGCCATCCCTCTGGAGCCTGGATGCGTCCCATCTGGATTCCGGTAAGGGTTTCATACAGCTTCTTGGTGATCGGTCCCATCTCGTTCATGCCGCTTGGGAAGCAAATCTCTTTGCCGTGGTCCACGATCTTTCCAACAGGAGAGATAACAGCAGCAGTACCACAAAGACCGCACTCTGCGAAATCCTTCACTTCGTCGAAGTATACTTCTCTTTCCTCAGCCTCAAGTCCAAGGTACTCTTTCGCAACGTAGATCAGAGAACGACGTGTGATGGATGGAAGGATACTGTCAGACTTCGGAGTAACAACCTTGCCGTCTTTTGTTACGAATAAGAAGTTTGCTCCGCCTGTCTCCTCAACCTTGGTACGAGTCTTGGAATCAAGATACATGTTCTCATCGAATCCGTTCTTATGAGCGTCAACGATCGCATGAAGGCTCATTGCGTAGTTAAGACCAGCTTTGATATGACCGGTACCATTTGGTGCAGCACGGTCAAAGTCGCTGACACGGATTGTGATCGGCTTAGCGCCGCCTTTGAAGTATGGTCCGACAGGTGTGGTGAATACACGGAACTGATACTCGCTGGCAGGTTTTACACCGATAACAGCGTCGCTTCCGAACATGTACGGACGTACATATAAAGTAGCACCAGAACCATATGGCGGAACATATGCTGCATTTGCTTTAATTGTCTGAACAACTGCGTCAACAAAACGGTCTTTCGGGAATACAGGCATTTCCAGTCTTGCGGCGGAATGCTCCATACGCTCACCGTTCAGGTCAGGACGGAAAGTAACGATATGTCCGTCTTCTGTAGTATATGCTTTCATACCCTCAAAAACAGTCTGTGCATACTGAAGGACACCTGCACACTCACTGATGGTAACCATATCATCTGTGGTAAGGCCTCCCTCATCCCACTTGCCGTCTTTATAATTGGATACATAACGGTAGTCTGTTTTTACATAACCAAAGCCCAGGTTGCCCCAGTCAATGTTCTTTTTTTCCATAACAATTTCCTCCTAGCGTGGTTTTTGGGGGGAGATTCTTATTGTGAATCCCCAATGTTTTTACTATTGTAAAACTTTTACGTGTGAAATTCAATGGGAAAAGCAGATTTTTTAAGTGATTTTCCTGTGAAAAAGGTTACAAAAAGTATAATGTGTTTATATTTTGTGGTGTCTTGTTTTTTGAGAGGGATTTTTGTATAATGATAAAACAAGCGTTGTGAAATAAAATATCCGGAGGAAAAGATGGGATATAACGAATTTGATGAACTTGGAGATAAGATCCAGAGCATCATTGACAGTGCAGTAAATGAAAAAAATTACCAGAAACTGAGCCAGAGTATTAATCAGGCGCTGAATAAGGCTATTGATAATGGGAGTGATGCCCTTCGGGATGCGCTTAATAATACTGTGGGCAGTGGGAAATATACCAATTACCGCAGCGGCAGTTCTTATGATTACAGAGAGAATCGGTCCTGGGATTTTCAGAAGGATGGAAAGAAAAACCGGAGTACCGGGGAGAATCATGGAACTGGTTATCAAGGTTATGCCGATACGAAAGGGAATGATTCGCGTAATGGAAATTTCCAGAGAAATGGTACAGGCAGGCAGGATACCAATCACCAGAATTCGGATCTGGCATTGTATTTACCGACGAATGGAATCAAGGTCGGGGGAATTCTGAAGACAGTGTTTGGTGGGATTTTTACTGGAGTATTTGGAATTGCTACAATGGTAGTTGGTGGAATTGGAGCTGGCTTTAGCAGCAGTGTAATGCTTGGAATTTCGGCAGTGCTGGCGGCATTTACGGTCGGCGGAGGTATTCTTCTCGGCCAGGGCTGTAGCAGTCTTACCAGTTTAAGCCGCCGAAACAAGTATATCAAGGCTCTTGGCACTCACACCTACTGCAATTTCCAGCAGCTGGCACAGGCAGTCGGCAAGCCGGTGAAATTTGTAAAAAAAGATATCAAACGTATGATAAGCAAAGGCTGGTTCCTTCAGGGACATGTTGATAAACAGGAAACTTGTCTGATCACAAGTAATGAGACTTACGACCAATATGTAAGCACTCAGAAGCGGCTGGAAGAAAGAGATCATCAGCAGGATGAAGAGCGTGCACGCCAGGAGGCAGCGCTTCGTCAGCAGGCAGAGGAAAAAGAAAGGCAGAAATTTAACCAGCATGAACAGGCAGATGCCCGGGCGTGTGTGGAAGCAGAACGGGATGCTGCGGAAAGAATCAGACTTTCCCCGGAAGTCCGGCAGGTTCTGGACAAGGGGAATGACTTTCTTGATAAAATCCACCGCAGCAATGATGCCATTCCAGGAGAAGAGATTTCCAGAAAAATCTCCCGTATGGAGCTGATCATAGCGAAGATTTTTGAACGCGCCAAGGCTCATCCGGAGATTATTCCGGATCTGAACCGCCTTATGGATTATTATCTTCCTATGACTGTGAAGCTTTTGAATGCATATGAAGAAATGGACAGCCAGCCGGTTCAGGGAGAGAATATTACTTCTTCCAAGAAAGAAATCGAAGAGACTATTGATACGCTGAATGTGGCTTTTGAGAAGCTTCTGGATTCCATATTTGAAGACACGGCTATGGATGTATCCAGTGATATTTCTGTTCTGAATACAGTTTTGGCACAGGAAGGGCTGACTGAGGACGAGCTTACCCGTATGAGAAAAGAGGCTGAAAAAAACAGGCTCTAGCAGTGTGCGGAATGTTAAGTATATGAAAAGATAAGATTTGCAGCGGGGTTAGAGCGTGTTATAAAAATAACGAAAATGCCAAACTGAAGGCTGCTGATAAATATGGGCAGACCTATACACAAGGAGGATGCTATGGGAAACGAATTTACAGGTTTTGAAGATAACGCACCTACACTTACATTAGAACCGGATTTGGGAGAGCCAAAGGCAGAGATTGCAGCAGAGCCGGAAGCCGAAGCTGTGAAAAAGGAAATGGAACAGACCGTTCTCTCCCCGGAAGAGCAGCAGATGGTAGACAGCTTTGCTAAGAAGATCGACATTGAGAATACCAGCCAGATCCTCCAGTACGGCGCCGGAACCCAGAAGAAAATGGCTGATTTTTCCGATGCTGCCCTTGAAAATGTGCGTACACAGGATTTGGGAGAAGTAGGAAATCTGATTACACAGGTGGTAGGTGAGCTTCGCGATTTTGATGCTGCTGAGGAGGAGAAAGGTTTCCTTGGCTTTTTCAAGAAACAGGGCAGCAAGATCGAAAATATGAAGAACCGCTATGCCAAGGCTGAGGTAAATGTGCAGAAGATCACTACCTCCCTTCAGGATCACCAGATGCGTCTCATGAAGGATTCCGCAGTCCTGGAAAAAATGTATGCCCAGAACCTGAACTATTAT
The DNA here is from genome assembly GCF_015668065.1 of Ruminococcus sp. 1001713B170207_170306_F1. Classification (NCBI taxonomy): domain Bacteria; kingdom Bacillati; phylum Bacillota; class Clostridia; order Eubacteriales; family Oscillospiraceae; genus Ruminococcus; species Ruminococcus sp. 1001713B170207_170306_F1. Next base: position 29,960 of record NZ_JADPEX010000015.1, read on the forward strand.
AAAGAACTGACCATGTACATCCTTGCAGGAAAACAGAAGCTGCAGGAAGTACGGGAGGGAAAATTAAAAGATCTGGAGGCAAAAGCAGCAGTCAGCGGACTTCCGGAGGATGCGCAGGAAGCCAAGGATCTGGACAGCAAGTGCAATCGTTTCGAGAAGAAGCTGCATGATCTGGAACTGACCAGAACCATTTCCCTGCAGACAGCACCGCAGATTCGTCTGGTGCAGAACAATGACACCCTTATGGTAGAAAAAATCCAGACAACCATTGTAAATACCATTCCACTTTGGAAGAGCCAGATGGTGCTGGCACTTGGAATCGCCCATTCCACAGAAGCAGCCCAGGCCCAGCGCCAGGTAACAGACCTGACAAATGAACTTTTGAAGAAAAATGCGGAGGCACTTCACCTTGCATCCACAGAGACTGCCAGGGAATCTGAGCGCGGAATCGTGGATATTGAGACTCTGAAGCAGACCAATCAGGAGCTGATCGCTACTTTGGATGATGTCATGAATATTCAGAAAGAGGGCCGCGCCAAGAGAGCCCAGGCAGAACTGGAAATGCGCAAGATGGAAGAAGACTTGAAGAATAAATTGTTGGAAATCCAGCATTAAATTGTAAAGAAAACAGGGTTACTGTTTACTGGTAACGTTCCGCGAGGTGTTTTTTGTGAACAAAGTTCATGGAAAACCCGAGAATTGCGGCGCGAAATCACGCAGAATGCTGTGAAATAACTGTACAGCAGGGGTGTCAGAGACATCCCTTTTGTGCCTTTTAGCATAGAAACATTTGAGAAGCGCCTGCGGTGTAAAAGTGAACCGCGAAGAATGTTACTGTTCACTCCGTTCACAGCAACACGCTTCGCGATGCATAGAAATCATGCTTTCGCATGATTTCGCGCCGCAAGTCTCGGGTTTTTTTGTGACCTTTGGTCACAAAAAACACCTCGCGGAATGCTATCAGTGAACAGTAATCAAAGAATATCATGTTCATAATATATGGAGGAATTTCGTATGTACAGAGACCATACCAAAGTAATTCAGATAGGAAATAAGAAGATTGGAGGCGGAAATCCCATCCTGATCCAGTCTATGACCAATACAAAAACAGAGGATGTGCAGGCAACCGTAGAGCAGATCCTTGCCCTGGAGGCTGCTGGCTGCGACATTATCCGCTGTGCAGTGCCGACCATGGAAGCGGCAAAGGCTCTGAAAGAGATCAAAAAACAAATTCACATTCCGCTGGTAGCAGATATTCATTTTGATTATCGTCTTGCGATTGCGGCCATGGAGAACGGTGCCGACAAGATCCGTATCAATCCCGGAAATATTGGAAGCACAGAGCGTATCAAGGCAGTTGTAGATGTGGCGAAGGAGCGGAATATTCCCATCCGTGTTGGGGTAAACAGCGGTTCTCTTGAGAAAGAACTGGTGGAGAAATATCACGGTGTTACCGCAGAAGGTCTGGTAGAAAGCGCCCTTGACAAGGTGCACATTATTGAAGAGCTTGGCTACGACAATCTGGTGATCAGCATCAAATCTTCTGATGTTATGATGTGCGCCAGGGCTCACGAACTGATTGCGGAACAGACCAGTTATCCTCTCCATGTGGGAATTACAGAGGCAGGAACCCTTTATTCTGGAAATATCAAATCTGCCATAGGGCTTGGTATTATTTTATACCAGGGAATCGGTGACACGATCCGCGTCTCCCTGACTGGTGCCCCTCTGGAAGAGATAAAATCTGCCAGACGTATCCTAAAAACCCTTGGACTTCGCAAAGGCGGCGTGGAAGTAGTATCCTGTCCAACCTGCGGGCGCACCCAGATCGATCTGATCGGTCTTGCAAATAAAGTAGAAACTATGGTGCAGGATATCCCTCTTGACATTAAAGTAGCTGTTATGGGCTGTGTGGTAAATGGCCCGGGAGAAGCGAAAGAAGCCGATATCGGAATTGCAGGCGGCGTAGGTGTAGGTCTTCTGATCAAAGGCGGTGAGATTGTGAAGAAAGTGCCGGAAGACCAGCTGCTGGATACCTTGAGAGAAGAATTGATGAACTGGGATAGCAATAAGACACAGAAATGACAGAAGGTGTATATTCTATAAATGGAAAAAGAATTTTTTGACGTATTTCCAAACTTAAAATTAAAACAGGAATTAAGTGAACTTCTGGAAGAGGTGATCGTCACCAAGGTTGCCTGCAACTCTGCCAAAACCTGTGTCCGGGTTTACCTGAAAAGCGACCGCTGGATCCATAAAAAGCATATTTTCAGCCTGGAAGAGCAGATTCAGAGACAGTGCTTTCCTGGTCTTGAAGTGAGTGTGAAGGTAATCGAGAAGTTCCATCTGTCCAGACAGTACACGCCAAAGAATTTCCTGGATACCTACCGCTCCAGCATGGAACTGGAGCTTCGCAATTACAACATGCTGGAATACAATCTGTTCAAGCAGGCACAGATCACATTTCCAGAAGATGACTGCCTGAATATGGCACTTCCGGATTCTGTGATTTCCAGACAGAAAAGTGAGATACTTATTGAATATCTTCACAAAGTATTCTGCGAGCGTTGCGGAATGGACCTGAAAGTTTCTCTGGATTATGTGCAGACGGAGGAGAGCAGGTACCGCAAAAATGCAGCTATCCAGATCCGTCAGGAAGTAGCTAATGTGCTGAAGCATGCCAGACTTTCCACAGAAGAAGAGAGCGCAGCACCAGCTCCTGCAGCTGAGGAAAAAACAGGAAAAGAGGCCGCAGCCGGCAAGACATCCGCTGCCAGGTCGGAGAAGAAAGCAGAGGCAGCCAGTGAAAAGAAGCCTTTCGAGAAAAAGCCATTCGAAAAGAAAGGCAAATGGGGCGATTTCCGTGGTGGCTTCCGCAAGGATCCAAATCCGGACGTTATTTATGGAAGGGATTTCGAGGACGAGCCTATTCCATTGGAAAATATTGTGCAGGAAATGGGAGAGGTTATCATCCGCTGTCAGGTTATGGATGTGGAAGCGAGAGAGATTCGAAATGAGAAGACCATACTGATTTTCCCAGTTACGGACTTCACAGATTCCATCACAGTAAAAATGTTCCTGCGCAATGAGCAGGTGCCGGAGATCAAAGAGCATGTGAAAAAAGGTGCCTTCCTGAAAATCAAAGGCGTTACTTCTATTGACCGTTTCGATGGTGAGCTTACCATAGGCTCCATCTCCGGAATTAAGAAAATCTCCGATTTCCGCAGCTCCAGAGTGGACACCAGCCCTCAGAAGCGTGTGGAACTTCACTGTCATACGAAAATGAGCGATATGGATGGTGTAACCGAGGCAAAAGCGCTGGTAAAACGTGCCTACGAGTGGGGGCATCCTGCCATTGCCATCACAGATCATGGTGTGGTGCAGGCTTTCCCGGAGGCAAACCATTGCTTTGATGCGTGGGGAGGCTGCGTGCCAAAGGATTCTGATTTTAAGGTGCTTTACGGTATGGAGGCCTATCTGGTAGACGACTTAAAGGGTATGGTCACCAACCCGAAAAAACAGTCCCTGGACGGAAGATTCGTGGTTTTCGACATTGAGACCACAGGATTTTCCCCCCTTACCTGTAAGATCATTGAAATTGGTGCTGTATTGGTGGAAAATGGAAAGATCACAGATCGTTTTTCCACATTTGTTAATCCTCAGGTTCCAATTCCATTTCGAATTGAGCAGCTGACCAGTATTAATGACAGCATGGTTATGAATGCCCGTCCAATTGAAGAAATTTTACCGGAATTCCTGAAATTTTGTGAAGGAGCTACAATGGTAGCCCACAACGCAGATTTCGATATGAGTTTTATTATAGAGAATTGTAACCGCATGGGCATCCCAAATGATTTCACCTATGTGGATACGGTAGGTATGGCACGATTCCTGCTGCCTGCGCTGAACCGTTTTAAGCTGGATACCGTTGCCAAGGCAGTTGGCGTTTCCCTGGATCATCACCATCGTGCAGTTGATGACGCAGAGTGTACGGCACGTATTTTCGAGAAATTCGTGGGAATGTGCAGGGAAAGAGATATTACGGATGTAGACAAGCTGAATGAGCAGGGAAAGGTTTCCCCGGACACCATTAAGAAACTGCCTACTTACCATGCCGTTATTTTCATGCGGAATGAGACCGGCCGTATCAATCTGTACAAGCTGGTAAGCCAGTCCCATATCAAGTACTTTAACCACAGACCCCGTGTGCCAAAGAGCGTGTTTGAGGCACATCGGGAGGGACTTCTTATTGGAAGTGCCTGCGAGGCTGGTGAGCTTTACCAGGCTCTTTTGCGCAATGCACCGGAGCAGGAAATCGCAAGGCTGGTAAGCTTTTATGATTATCTGGAAATTCAGCCCCTTGGGAACAATATGTTCATGGTGGAGGATGAAAAGAATGATACGGTTCATTCGAAAGAGGATCTGATTGAGATCAACAAAAAAATTGTAAAGCTTGGTGAACAGTTTAACAAGCCGGTTGTTGCTACCTGTGACGTTCATTTTATGGATCCCCAGGATGAAATCTATCGCCGTATTATCATGGCTGGAAGCGGCTTCAAGGATGCCGACAATCAGGCACCTCTTTATCTTCGCACTACTGAGGAAATGCTGGAGGAGTTTTCCTATCTGGGAAGCGAGAAGGCAGAGGAAGTGGTAATTACAAATACAGTGAAGATTGCGGATATGATAGAGAAAATGTCACCGATCCATCCGGATAAATATCCGCCGGTTATTGAGAATTCTGACCAGGACTTAAAGGATATGTGCTTCCAGAAAGCCCATGAAATGTACGGTGAAGTGCTTCCCAAGATCGTAGAAGACCGTCTGGACAAAGAGCTGAATTCCATTATTTCCAATGGATATGCGGTGATGTATATTATTGCCCAGAAGCTGGTGTGGAAGTCCAATGCAGATGGTTATCTGGTGGGCTCCCGAGGGTCTGTAGGTTCTTCCCTGGCGGCTACCATGTCTGGTATTACAGAGGTAAATCCTCTGCCACCCCATTATCTGTGCCCCAATCCGGAGTGTAAGTACAGTGACTTTGATTCTCCGGAGATCAAGGCCTTTTCCGGTATGGCGGGATGCGATATGCCAGACAGGATTTGTCCAAAGTGCGGCACCAGGATGACCAAACAGGGCTTTGACATTCCCTTTGAGACCTTCCTTGGATTCAAAGGAGATAAGGAGCCTGATATCGACCTGAACTTCTCAGGAGAGTATCAGTCCAATGCCCATCATTATACAGAGGTTATATTCGGAAAAGGTCAGACCTTCAAGGCGGGAACCATCGGTACCCTTGCGGATAAGACCGCATTCGGATATGTAAAGAACTATTTTGAAGAGCGGGGGCAGCACAAGCGTTCCTGCGAGATCAACCGTATTGTACAGGGGTGTACCGGTATCCGGCGAAGCACCGGTCAGCATCCTGGCGGAATTATTGTACTCCCAATGGGAGAGGAAATAGAGAAATTTACCCCGGTCCAGTACCCGGCGAACGATTCCAGCAGTGGATTTATCACCACCCATTTTGACTACCACTCCATTGATGGAAACCTGCTGAAGCTGGATATTCTGGGACACGATGATCCCACCATGATCCGTACCCTTGAGGATATGACAGACCTGAATGCAAGAGAGGTTCCTCTTGATGACAAGGCGGTTATGTCACTTTTTGCCAGTACAGAAGCTCTTGGAATTGATCCGAAGGATATCGGCGGCTGCAAGCTTGGCTGTCTGGGAATTCCAGAATTTGGTACTGATTTCGCCATGCAGATGCTTGTGGATACCAAGCCGAAATATTTTTCTGATCTGGTCCGTATTGCCGGACTTTCCCACGGTACGGATGTATGGCTGGGAAATGCGCAGACACTGATCGAAGAGGGAAAAGCTACTATTTCCACGGCAATCTGTACCCGAGATGATATTATGATCTACCTGATCGGTCAGGGTGTGGAAAGTGGTCTTGCCTTTACTATTATGGAGAGCGTCCGTAAAGGAAAAGGTCTCCGGGATGAGTGGATCACCACTATGAAAGAACACGGCGTTCCGGACTGGTACATCTGGTCCTGCAAAAAAATCAAATACATGTTCCCGAAAGCCCATGCGGCAGCTTACGTTATGATGGCATACAGAATCGCCTGGTTCAAGGTATTCCAGCCGCTGGCTTATTACGGTGCATATTTCAGTATCCGTGCCACAGCTTTTTCCTATGAACTGATGTGTATGGGAAAAGAAAAGCTGGAGTTTTATATGGCAGAGATACGCAAGAAAGGGGACGCTGCATCCAAAAAAGAGCAGGATACCCTGAAAGATATGCGTATTGTCCAGGAAATGTATGCAAGAGGTTATGATTTTATGCCCATTGATATTTACCGGGCGAAGGCACATCGTTTCCAGATCATAGAAGGAAAACTGATGCCGTCCATTGATTCTATAGAAGGTCTTGGAGATAAGGCTGCAGATGCTGTAGTGGATGCTGCTGTACAGGGAAGATTTCTTTCCAAGGATGATTTCCGTGACAGGACCAAGGTCAGCAAGACCGTAATTGATCTGATGGATAAACTTGGATTATTTGGAGATATTCCACAGTCCAATCAGATTTCATTGTTTGATTTCTAACGCTGGTTAAATAAGAGTAATATGAATTTAGGAGGTTCCATGAAAACAGAAGAACTGCGCTACCTACAACGTCTGGCGGAGCTCTACCCCACTATCGGGAAGGCTTCTACAGAGATCATCAACCTTCAGTCCATTCTCAATCTTCCAAAAGGCACCGAGCATTTTCTTTCCGATATCCATGGAGAGTACGAGGCTTTTTCCCATGTGCTTCGAAACGGTTCGGGAGCTGTGCGAAAGAAGATAGATGATGTATTTGGACATACCTTAAGCAACAGTGACAAACGTTCCCTGGCAACTCTCGTGTATTACCCGAAGGAAAAAATTGCCTATGTGAAGAAAAAAGAGTCTGATATGCAGAACTGGTACAAGATCACCCTGTACCGTCTTATTGAAGTGTGCAAGACAACTGCCTCCAAATATACCAGATCCAAGGTTCGTAAGGCATTGCCTTCGGATTATGCATATGTGATCGAAGAGCTGATCACGGAGAAAGCAGAAGTTCTGGATAAAGAGGCTTATTACGATTCCATTGTGGATACCATTATAGATATCGGCAGGGCAGAGAACTTCATTATCGCTCTTGCTGAACTGATCCAGAGACTGGTTGTAGACCACCTTCATGTGCTTGGAGATATATATGACAGAGGTCCCGGTCCTCATTTTATTATGGACAGACTGATGGATTATCATTCTCTGGATATTCAGTGGGGAAACCATGATGTGGTATGGATGGGCGCCGCTGTAGGACAGGCTGCCTGTATGGCCACAGTGATCCGTAACAGTATCCGTTACGGCAATCTGGATATTCTGGAGGATGGTTATGGAATCAATATGATGCCTCTTGCTGCTTTTGCCATGGAGGTTTACGGGGATGATCCCTGCCAGGTATTTGAAGTACATGGTAATCCTTCCAATTACAATGCTCTTGAGAAAGAGCTGAGCAGGAAAATGCACAAAGCCATTTCCATTATCCAGTTTAAGCTGGAAGGGGTACTGGCGAAAGAACATCCGGATTTTCATATGGAGAATCGATGCGTTCTGGAGGGGATTGATCCGGAGAAGGGCACTGTGCAGCTGCCGGATGGAAGTATGCATAATCTTCTGGACACCCATTTTCCAACCATTGACTGGGAACATCCCTATGAGCTGACAGATGGGGAAAAAGAGGTAGTGGAGCGCCTGAACTCAGCATTTCGGAACTGCGAGAAGCTTCAGAACCACATGCAGCTGCTTCTGGATAAAGGCGGCCTTTATAAGACCTATAACGGGAACCTTCTTTTCCATGGAAGTATTCCGCTGAACGAAGATGGAACTCTGAAAGAGGTTGAGATTTACGGTGAGACTTGTAAAGGCAAGGCACTTTATGATAAACTGGAAGCCTACGTAAGAAAAGCTTTTTTTACCGTAGATGAGAAGGAGAAGAAAGCAAGCCAGGATATTCTGTGGTATATCTGGGCCGGGCCTAATTCTCCCCTTTATGGAAAAGATAAAATGACTACCTTCGAGCGTTATTTTATCGCAGATAAAGAGACACACAAAGAGAAAAAGAATGCCTACTATCACCTCTGGGAAAAAGAAGAGGTAGTAAATCGTATGCTGGAAGAATTCGGGCTGGATCCGGATGAGGGGCATATTATCAATGGTCACGTGCCTGTTCATCAGCTGGAGGGAGAGAATCCGGTGAAATGTGATGGCAAGGTGATCGTAATTGACGGTGGTTTTTGTGAGGCATACCGGAATGTGACCGGTATTGCCGGATATACTCTTGTTTACAGTTCCTATGGTCTGAGCCTGACTGCCCATGAGCCTTTTACTTCGGCGGAAGATGCAGTGGAAACAGAGAGGGACATTGTGTCCAACCGTGTGGCTGTCCGCTATAATCCAAGGCGTGCCCTTGTGGGAGATACGGATAACGGTAAGGCACTGAAAGAACGAATTCAGGAGCTGAAACAGCTTTTGGATGCCTACAGAAAAGGCGTTATAAAGGAGAAAAAATAAGGAGACTAAGGAAAAATGGGTGGAATTTTTGGTGTTGCGTCAAAGTCTGATTGTGTAATGGATCTTTTTTTTGGAATTGATTATCACTCCCATCTGGGTACAAGAAGGGGCGGAATGACCGTTTATAGCAGGAGCAGTGGATTTAACCGCGTGATCCATAATATTGAGAACTCACCGTTCCGTACCAAATTTGACAAAGATGTGGCAGAGATGGAAGGCAATCTTGGAATAGGCTGTATTTCTGACAATGAACCGCAGCCTCTTCTGGTACGCTCCCATCTGGGAAATTTTGCAATTACAACAGTAGGCAAGATCAATAATATAGAAGCTTTAGTAGAGAAATGCTTCAAAGACGGGCATACCCATTTTCTGGAGATGAGCGGTGGCAGTGTGAATCCTACAGAGGTAACTGCAGCGCTGATCAATCAGAAGGACAGTATTGTTGAGGGAATCCGTTATGCCCAGGAAATGATCGAGGGCTCTATGACCCTTCTTCTCATGACAGGGGAGGGCATTTACGCAGCACGCGACCGTTATGGAAGAACTCCTCTTGTAATCGGCAAAAAGGAAGATGCATGTTGTGCTTCTTTTGAAAGTCATGCCTACATTAATCTTGGCTATGAAGACCTGAAAGAGCTGGGCCCTGGAGAGATTGATTTTATCACCCCGGAGGGCGCCCAGGTTCTGCAGAAGCCAGGAGACAAGATGCGAATCTGTTCTTTCCTCTGGGTTTATTATGGATATCCAACCTCCACTTATGAAGGGGTAAATGTAGAGGAAATGCGTTACAAATGCGGCGATATTCTGGCAGGAAGAGATGCCGGAGAAGTGAATCCGGATCTGGTTGCAGGAGTACCGGATTCCGGTATTGCACATGCTATCGGCTATGCTAACCGCTCTGGTGTGCCGTTTGCCCGTCCGTTTATTAAATATACGCCCACATGGCCAAGATCTTTTATGCCGACCCAGCAGAGCCAGCGAAATCTTATCGCCAGAATGAAGCTGATCCCAGTACATAAACTGATCAAAGATAAAAGCCTCCTTATGATCGACGACTCTATCGTAAGAGGTACCCAGCTTCGTGAGACAACAGAATTCCTCTATAACAATGGTGCTAAGGAGGTTCATATCAGACCTGCCTGTCCGCCGCTTTTATATGGATGTAAGTACCTGAATTTCTCACGCTCCAAGTCAGAGATGGATCTGATTACAAGAAGGATCATAGCGAAACGTGAAGGGGACAATATATCAGACAGGATTTTGCAGGATTATGCAAATCCGGATTCTACAAACTACAAAGAAATGCTGGAAGAAATCCGCAAGGAGCTGAATTTTACATCTCTGAAATATCATCGTCTGGATGATCTGAAGAAGTCAATTGATATTGAACCGTGCAAGCTTTGCACCTATTGCTGGAACGGACAGGAATAAACAGGAATAAACAGGAGGTGACTGCCTGTGAAAAAGCACAACAAAGATGTACTAAAAGCAACGCTGTTTGCTCTGATCGCCATATTTATCATGATTGGAGCAGCGGGGCTTCTGTTTGCCGAACATAAGAAAAAGATTCAGAAGGAGCAGCAGAAGAAGGCTGCCATTGAGGCTCTGGAAAGGGTGCCCACAGTGACACCGACTCCAGCGGCTACAGCTACGCCCACACCGGAGCCTACAGCCACAGTGACACCGACTCCAGTGATTACCAGGGCACCGGCGTTCATGGCTAGTGATTATATGGGAACCTGGTACAGCAAGGATGGACTGGTGACACTGTCTATAGACGACCTTACCCTGAAGTCTGTTACTTTTACTTTTTCTCAGGCTGGTGACAATGCCGGCACTAAGGTTTCGGAAGCTTCGGATACTGCAAAAGTGGCTGGAAATGCAGCAAAGCTTTCCTTTACAGATTCCTGGGGAAACCAGGTGCGTGGAAATATGACCTTTGATCAGGGCAAACTTTATCTGCGCCTTAATACAGCTTCCCATGCAGAGGGTGCCGGGGTGACACCAAAGGTAGATGGGGTCCTTACAAGGGAGAAAGCCGCTTCTGTGACACAGGTACCTTCCGTGACTCCGGCTGATAATACAGATAAAATGGATCTCTCTTCCAGGGATTATATATTCCCGGACAGCAACAGCCGATACCTTACAGATGAGGATTTGTCAGGCTATTCATCTGACCAGCTGGAACTGGCGAAAAATGAGATTTATGCCCGACATGGCAGGAAATTTGTGACACAGAGAATTGCGGATTATTTTAACAGTAAATCTTGGTATAAGGGAACTGTGGAGCCGGAGACCTTTGATGCAGATACTTCTGTGTTTAATGAATATGAAGTCGCAAATATTCAGAAAATTGCAGATACGGAAGGAAAGCTTCGAAGTGAGGGAAAGTAACAGATATATGAAAAGTACTTTACGGAATGTTACGGGTGAATGGTAATAACTTTATTTATGGTATACAAAATGAGGGGGAAATCGCATCCCCCTCATTTTGTATCTGCTGTGTACCTTTACAATTACGGCATTTTTTTATTATCAGTACGCCCAACCAGATAGTCAATGCTGGTTTCATAATAATTTGCAAGGCGGATCAGCATTTCGATTGGAATGTTCCTGGAGCCAGTTTCGTAGTGGGAGTAGGAACGCTGGCTGATGTGAAGGATATCACTGATCTGCTTCTGGGACAGATCAGCGTCTGTCCGAAGGTCTTGAATTCTCTGAAATTTCATAGGTTCACCTCTTTTTCTTCGGTAGAGTCTGCAGGGACCAAATGTAACGAACAACGAAAACCGTCTGTCCCCGAATCCTTTCAGAAAGTATAAATCAGAACGAAATGCACTATTGCAATTCAGAGCAAAATGGGCTATAATGAATTTTATATATCTTTTAATCATATCTTTTTAACTTTTATTCTTTTTTATTCCAGAGATACATTGAAATGGCAGAGCAGATTCGTATATGGGGAAGGACTGTATCTGCAGAAAGGGATAAGATTGTTTGCAAGTGTTTTATCAGCGGCGATTTCCGGAATGGAAGTCTGCCCGGTTCAGGTGGAAGCTGATGTAAGCAGCGGTCTGCCTTGTTTTACCATGGTTGGATTTCCCAGCACCCAGGTGAAAGAAGCACAGGACAGAGTGCGCACAGCGTTAAAAAATAATGGGATCAGTCTGCCGCCTAAGAAGGTGACGGTGAATCTGGCACCTGCTGATCTGCGAAAAGAAGGGGCCGGTTTTGACCTGCCCGTGGCAGCAGCGGTGCTGGCAGCATCGGGATTTATAGAACCACAGCTTCTTCGGAATGTAATGGTGGTTGGCGAACTCAGTCTGAATGGGGAGGTAAGGAGTGTATCCGGAGTGCTGCCAAGAGTGATCCGGGCAAGGGAACTGGGATGCCGGTATTGTATCATTCCGTTTGAAAATCTGGCAGAAGGAGCTTTGGTGAAGGATATGAAAGTGGTCGGAGTCCAAAATATAAAAGAAGTTTTGAAGCTTGTCTCAGATCCGGATGCATTTGGAAAAGAAAATCAGTTTTCAGAGGAAAATTCAGAAGAGAATCAGGCAGAAGAGAAGCTGGTGGATTTCGGGGAAATCTGTGGTCAGGAGAGTGCCAGAAGAGCTGCTGAGATTGCAGTCAGCGGGTTTCACAACATCCTGTTTATCGGCCCTCCGGGCACTGGGAAGACCATGCTTGCCAAAAGAATACCTACGATCATGCCCTCTCTTACTTTTGAGGAAAGCCTGGAGCTTACAAAAATCTACAGCATTGCTGGACTTTTAAGTCCAAAGAGACCATTAATTAAGGCAAGACCCTTTCGAAGTCCGCATCATACCAGTTCGTCTGCAGCTCTGGCTGGAGGCGGAAGAATCCCGGGTCCCGGTGAAGTGACCCTGGCTCACAGAGGCGTTCTGTTTCTGGATGAAATGCCGGAATTTGCAAGAGGCAGCCTGGAAGTGCTGCGACAGCCCCTGGAGGACAAGCAGATCCAGCTGTCAAGGGCAAGTGGAACGTACGTGTTTCCGGCGGGATTTATTCTGGTAGCAGCCATGAACCCCTGTCCCTGTGGCTATTATCCGGATATGAATAAATGCAGGTGCACACCTGGCGAGGTGAGCCATTATCTTCATAAGCTGAGCCAGCCCCTTCTGGAGCGGATCGATCTATGTGCAGATGTGCCGCCTGTTAATTTTTCCCAGATCTCAGAAGAAAAATCAGGAGAAAGTTCTGCCCTTATCCGGAAAAGAGTGGAAAAAGCCAGAAGAATACAGCAGAAACGCTACCAGAATGAGAAAATCTGTTTCAACGGAGAACTGTCCGGGAAGCAGATCCGGAAATACTGTGTGCTGACAGAGAATGCCTTTCAGGTGGCAAAAAATGCTTTTGAGCTTATGGAACTCAGTGCAAGATCCTATCACCGGATTCTGAAGGTTTCACGCACCATTGCGGATATGGAAGGAGAGGAACTGATACACACAAGACATGTTGCAGAAGCCCTTACTTACAAAGCATTTGATAAGAAGTACAGAAGCTGAATGAATTTATTCATAAAACCGCACGCAGGGAGGTATTTTAGTATGGAAGCAATGCAGAAAATCAAATGTTTAACTATAGAGGATTCCAATTTTCCAGATCGTTTGAGAAAACTTTCCGGAATGCCAAAAAAACTGTACTACATCGGAAACCTGCCAGATCCGAAGAAGCCTGCTGCAGCAGTGGTAGGTGCCCGCATGTGCAGTCCTTATGGCAGATGTCAGGCATTTAAATATGCAAGGACCATGGCAAGCTACGGTGTGCAGATCATCAGTGGAATGGCAAGAGGGATTGATGCAGAGGGGCATAAAGGTGCACTGGATACGGACACTCCTACTTTTGCAGTGCTGGGAAGCGGAGTGGACGTGTGTTATCCCAATTCCAACAGATGGCTTTATCAGCGGATCCTGGAAAAAGGCGGCGGGATCATCAGCGAGCTTCCCCCGGGCTCTCCGCCTGTGAACTGGGCTTTTCCGGCAAGAAACCGGATCATCAGCGGACTTTCCGATGCTGTTCTTGTGGTAGAAGCCAAGGAACAGAGCGGTTCCCTGATCACTGCAAACTTTGCCCTGGAACATGGACACAGTGTTTATGCCCTTCCGGGAGCTGTGACAGAGGAACTGAGCAGAGGCTGCAACAAGCTGATTTTCGATGGTGCAGGAATCGCTTACAGCCCGGAAATCATGCTTATGGAATGGGGAATCGAGGCAAAAAACAGACCTCAAAATGTGGAAAAAAAGAAGTTGGGGCTTGCACCGGATTTGGATTTGGTGTATAGTGGTCTCGATTTACGACCTGAAAATCTGGATAATTTAATACGGAAAACCGGTTTTTCAGCATCAAAAGTCTGTGCTCTTCTGACAGAACTTCAGCTAATGGGGCTTGTGGGAGAGACAGGCAGACAATACTACAGAATATCAGGGGGATAATTTGTAGTGTATGTAGACTGAATACAAAGTAGGAGAGGTAGTATGGCTAAATATCTGGTGATAGTTGAGTCACCTGCAAAAGTAAAGACAATAAAGAAATTTCTTGGGGCAAATTATGAGGTAGAGGCATCTAACGGACATGTCCGTGATTTTCCCAAGAGTCAGTTTGGAATAGATGTGGAGAATGATTTCGAGCCGAAATATATAACCATCCGTGGTAAGGGGGAATTGCTTGCCAAACTTCGCAAGGCAGCCAAAAAAGCTGATAAGATTTATCTTGCCACTGACCCTGACCGTGAAGGAGAAGCAATTTCCTGGCACTTGATGCAGGCTCTGAAAGAAGATCCGGATAAAATGCACCGAATCACTTTCAATGAGATCACAAAGACTGCTGTAAAGGATTCCCTGAAGCATGCACGCGGTCTGAATATGAATCTTGTAGATGCACAGCAGGCGAGAAGAATGCTGGACCGTATGGTGGGTTATACCATCAGTCCGCTTCTCTGGGCGAAAGTAAAGAGAGGCTTAAGTGCCGGCCGTGTGCAGTCTGTTGCACTTCGCATCATCTGTGACAGGGAGGAGGAGATTAATTCTTTTATCCCGGAAGAATACTGGAGCCTGAATGGTGAATTCCTTGTGGATGGCGAGAAAAAGCCTCTGGAGGCTAAATTCTACGGAACAGACAAGAAGATGGATATCCACAATAAAGCTGAGATGGATGAGATTCTTAAGGTTCTTGAGAACGAAGAATTTGAGATCTCTGAGGTGAAAAAAGGCGAGAGAATCAAGAATGCTCCGCTTCCTTTCACTACCAGTACCCTGCAGCAGGAGGCATCCAAAACACTGAATTTTTCCACCCAGAAGACTATGCGTCTGGCACAGCAGCTTTATGAGGGTGTTGATATCAAGGGCAACGGTACTGTAGGTGTGATCACATACCTTCGTACTGATTCTGTACGTATTTCTGACGAGGCAGATGCGGCAGCAAGAAGCTACATCAGCAGCCAGTATGGAGAAGAATATGTGTCAGAAACAGCCAAGACAGTGAAGAAGGGACAGAAGATCCAGGATGCTCATGAGGCTATCCGCCCAACTGATATCAGCCGTACACCTGTACAGATAAAAGAATCCCTTACACGAGATCAGTTCCGTTTGTATCAGCTGATCTGGAAGCGTTTTGCGGCCAGCCGTATGGCTCCTGCGAAGTATGAGACTACCTCTGTAAAAGTGGCTGGTGGAGACTATACGTTCACTGTGTCCGCTTCCAAGGTAGCATTTGAAGGCTTCCTTTCGGTATATATGCAGGAAGAGGATATGAAGAAGGGAAATGTGTTAAGCCAAAGCCTGAGTAAAGGCATGAAGCTGAAACTGAAAGAGTTAAAGCCGGAACAGCATTTTACCCAGCCGCCGGCACATTATACAGAGGCTTCCCTGGTAAAGACCATGGAGGAGCTTGGAATCGGCCGTCCGAGTACTTATGCGCCGACCATCACCACCATTATCAGCCGCCGCTATGTTTCCAAGGAGCAGCGTAACCTTTATGTGACAGAGCTGGGCGAGGTGGTAAACAGTATTATGAAGCAGGCGTTCCCAAGCATTGTGGACGTGAATTTCACGGCTACCATGGAGGGACTTCTGGACTGTGTGGAGAATGGTACTGTACAGTGGAAGACAGTAGTCCGGAACTTCTATCCGGATCTGAAACATGATGTGGATGCTGCCCAGGAAGAGCTGGAGAAAGTAGACATCCATGATGAAGAGACCGATGTGATCTGTGATAACTGCGGTCGTCATATGGTGATTAAATATGGTCCTCACGGACGTTTCCTTGCATGCCCGGGATTTCCGGAATGCCGCAATACCAAGCCTTATTATGAAAAGATTGGTGTAGCCTGCCCGAAGTGTGGTAAGGAAGTGGTGCTTAAGAAGACGAAGAAAGGCCGTAAGTATTACGGTTGTGAAGATAATCCGGAATGTGACTTTATGTCATGGCAGAAGCCGTCGGATAAGAAATGTCCGGTGTGCGGAAGCTACATGGTGGAAAAAGGAAATAAACTGGTGTGCAGCCAGGAAACCTGCGGCTATGTAGAAACCAGGCCGAAGGATGAAAAAGAAAATTAAGGTTGCTGTGAAGCTCGCGAACAGTAACAAATTAAGAAGTTTTCGGGAAAGATCCCCTGCAAGGCAGATGTATTATGTTTTGCAGGGGATTTTTTAAATAAAAGCTCTATTACTTCCATTGTTTGATGAATAGTTTCAAAAACGTGATATTTTCAGAAAAGCTAAACAAAATTGAAAAATAGTAAAAAATAGCTTGTAAATAGTTTGAAAAACGTGTAGTATTAGAATAACAGGTAAAGTCAGAGCATGCCTGAAAAATGCTTTCTGCAAAATCTCCTGCAAAGTGGAGCGTACAGATTGCGGGAGTGGGTTTTCAAACAGGCTCTCATGTAACAAAAGCGAAGGGAGGACAAAATGAGCGTTCAGTTACTTGATAAAACAAGAAAAATCAATAAACTTCTCCATAACAGCAGTTCCAGTAAGGTGGTTTTTAATGATATCTGCCAGGTTCTGATGGATACTTTAAGTTCTAATATCCTGGTTCTCAGCAAGAAAGGCAAGGTGCTTGGTGTAAGCTTTTGCCCGGGAGTTGAGGAAATCCAGGAGCTGATAGCTGATGAGGTGGGCGGTCATGTTGACCCTCTGCTGAATGAGCGTTTTTTAGGGGTATTATCTACCAAAGAGAACGTGAATCTTCAGACACTTGGCTTTGAGCATGTTTCCAGCAGCTATCAGGGAATCATCAATCCTATTGATATTGCAGGAGAACGTCTTGGAACGGTGTTTATGTACCGCAAGGATCGTCCATATGATATTGAGGATATTATTGTCAGTGAATACGGCACTACAGTTGTAGGTCTTGAGATGATGCGGGCTGTACATGAAGAGAATGCTGAGGAAGACCGAAAGAAACAGGTTGTAAAATCTGCTTTTAACACACTTTCTTTCTCTGAACTGGAAGCTATCATCCACATTTTTGATGAGCTTGACGGAGATGAGGGAATTCTTGTTGCCAGCAAGATTGCAGACAGAGTAGGTATTACCAGATCAGTAATCGTAAATGCACTCCGCAAGTTCGAGAGCGCGGGCGTTATTGAGTCCCGGTCATCCGGTATGAAGGGAACCTATATCAAGGTTCTCAATGAAGTGATCTTTGATGAATTAGAAGAGATTAAGGCCCAGAGAAATAAAAAGGCCTGAGTGAATTCAATAAATAATAAACAAGTGTACAGAAGAACTGTTTTCCTTTGAACGTGTTTGAAAAAGGCTTTCTGCAAATTGTGAAGTTGCAGATTGCAGGAACGCTTTTTCAAACACGCTCTGGAGGGCAGTTCTTTTTTGTGTATAACAGGAAACTTCGTTGGAATTCATGATTTCACAAAAAAACTTTACCAGGCAGTCTTCAGAAGCTTCGAAATAGAAAAAAATTCAGAAAATTTTTAAAGTGAGAAAACAAGAGAAAAAAAGAGCATAAAAGAGAATAAAAAAGAATATACTTAAAAATGCAACTATGAAAAGAGTTGCACAAATAACGATAATTCAATAATATAATGGACAGTGATTAGCACTCGGCAATAATGAGTGCTAGCAAGGAAAAGAAAAGCAATTCTAAAGGAGGACATAGATCATGAAATTAGTTCCATTAGGCGACAGAGTTGTATTAAAACAGTTAGAAGCAGAAGAGACAACAAAATCCGGTATCGTTCTTCCAGGACAGGCACAGGAGAAACCACAGCAGGCAGAAGTAATCGCAGTAGGACCTGGCGGAGTTGTTGACGGCAAAGAAGTGAAAATGGAAGTTACTGTAGGCGACAAGGTTATCTATTCCAAATATTCAGGAACAGAGGTTAAGCTTGACGGTGAAGAGTATATCATTGTAAAACAGAGCGATATTCTTGCAATTGTGAAATAAGACATAACCTTATAAATAACTTGAAATCAGGAGGATGATTCATTATGGCAAAAGAGATTAAATATGGCGCAGAAGCCAGAACAGCATTAGAGGCTGGTGTAAATAAACTTGCTGATACCGTAAGAGTAACACTTGGACCGAAAGGAAGAAACGTAGTACTTGATAAACAGTTCGGTGCTCCGCTTATCACAAACGATGGTGTTACAATCGCAAAAGAGATCGAGCTTGAGGATGCTTTCGAGAACATGGGAGCTCAGCTGATCAAGGAAGTTGCATCCAAGACAAACGATGTAGCTGGTGACGGTACTACAACTGCTACTGTACTTGCCCAGGCAATGGTTCATGAAGGAATGAAGAATCTGGCAGCAGGTGCTAACCCGATCGTTATGAGACGCGGTATGAAGAAAGCTACAGATGCTGCTGTAGAAGCAATCAAGAACATGAGCCAGAAAGTAAGCGGAAAGAAACAGATCGCAAACGTTGCATCTATTTCCGCCGGAGATAAAGAAGTCGGAGAGCTTGTTGCAAATGCAATGGAAAAAGTTTCCAACGACGGTGTTATTACTGTAGAAGAGTCCAAGACCATGCACACAGAGCTTGACCTTGTAGAAGGTATGCAGTTTGACCGTGGATATATTTCCGCATACATGTCCACTGATATGGAGAAGATGGAAGCAAACCTTGAGGATCCATATATTCTGATCACAGACAAGAAAATCTCCAACATTCAGGAAGTTCTTCCGCTGCTGGAGCAGATCGTACAGGCTGGAGCAAAACTTCTTATCATCGCTGAGGATGTTGAGGGTGAGGCTCTTACCACTCTGATCGTAAACAAATTAAGAGGAACCTTCCAGGTAGTAGCTGTAAAAGCTCCTGGCTATGGTGACAGAAGAAAAGAAATGCTTCAGGATATCGCAATCCTGACAGGTGGTACTGTAATTTCTGACGAGGTAGGTCTTGAACTGAAAGATGCTACAATGGCTCAGTTAGGACGTGCAAAATCTGTTAAAGTTGCAAAAGAGAATACTGTTATTGTTGATGGTATGGGAGATAAAGAAGCAATTGCCAATCGTGTTGCCCAGATCCGTGCTCAGATTGAGGAGACAAAATCTGATTTCGACAGAGAGAAGCTTCAGGAAAGACTTGCAAAACTTGCTGGTGGTGTAGCAGTGGTTCGTGTTGGTGCAGCTACTGAGACTGAGATGAAAGAAGCAAAACTTCGTATGGAAGATGCTCTTGCAGCTACCAGAGCAGCTGTTGAAGAAGGAATCATTGCAGGAGGCGGTTCTGCATATATCCACGCTTCCAAAGAGGTTGCAAAACTTGCAGCAGGTCTTGAGGGAGATGAGAAGACTGGTGCAAACATCATCCTGAAAGCACTGGAAGCTCCGCTGTTCCGTATTGCTGCTAATGCAGGTCTTGAAGGTGCAGTTATCATCAACAAAGTAAGAGAGTCTGAGCCAGGTGTTGGTTTTGATGCTCTGAACGACAAATATGTAAACATGGTAGACGAGGGAATCCTTGATCCTGCAAAGGTTACAAGAAGTGCTCTTCAGAACGCAACAAGTGTTGCTTCTACTCTGCTTACAACTGAGTCTGTTGTTGCAAATATCAAAGAAGATACTCCGGCAATGCCAGCTGGCGGTCAGGGTATGGGAATGATGTAATTTCCGGCAGCAGAAAACAGAACGGAAAATCCATAAATGGATTTTTGAAAGTATAATTCAGAACTCAAAAGGGTCGGTGTCAAAGACGCTGGCCCTTTTGCATTCAATAAAAGTCATTTTTTACAGTAACTGTGTACTGTTACTGTTCACTGGTAACGTTCCGCGAGGCGTTTTTTGTGAACAAAGTTCACAGAAAACCCGAGAATTGCGGCGCGAAATCATGCGAATGCATGATTTCTGTGCATCGCGAAGCGCGTTACTGTGAACGGAGTGAACAGTAACTGTGTACTGGCAATATTCCGTGTTTTATCAGGAACAATGTTCACAGGAAAACTTTTGTGTGTTATACTTAAAACAACATGCCGGCTGGCAAAAAAACAAAGGAGAATTGTAATATGAGCGATTTGTATTCTGAGCTGCTTGTAAAAAAAGAGCGGACCGCAAAGGACAGGCTGGTAAAGGGCAGTATCATTGCACTGATCGTGCTTCTGGTACTCGCAGGTCTGTTTATCATGCCCCTGCTTTTGATCGCGGCAATTGTGCTGGGAGTCTGTGCCTATCTTTTTATCTTTCCAGGCACTGATCTGGAATTTGAGTACCTGTTTGTAAACGGAGAACTTGACATTGACAAGATCATGGCAAAGTCCAAGAGAAAAAGAGTAAAAAGCCTGAACATCACAGAATGTGATATTATGGCACCTCTTAACTCACATAGAATGGACTATTACAACAGCAACCAGAAGCTGAAAGTACAGGATTTTTCCTCCGGAAATCCGGAACATAAGCGTTTTGCAATTGTCTGCCGCGATGGCGCAGATACCTGCAAAGTAATTATCGAGCCAGATGAAATATTGGCAAAAACCATGAGAAATACTGCTCCGAGCAAAGTATTTTTAGATTAATTTACTAGATTGACACACTTTTAGTTTTTTGCTACACTAATCTACAAACCAAAGACACAATAAGACAAGGGAGGAAAAGCAATGGGTACTATCATTGGTGAAGGCATTACTTTCGACGACGTCCTTTTAGTTCCGGCGTACTCCAAAGTAATCCCGAATCAAGTTGACGTTTCAACTTACCTTACAAAGAAGATTAAACTGAACATTCCCATGATGAGTGCAGGAATGGACACCGTTACTGAGTACAATATGGCGATTGCCATGGCACGTCAGGGAGGTATCGGTATCATTCACAAGAACATGTCTATCGAGGCGCAGGCAGAAGAGGTGGACAAGGTTAAGCGTTCTGAGAATGGTGTTATCACAGATCCATTTTTCTTATCTCCGGAACATACATTGAAGGATGCCAATGACTTAATGGCGAAATTCCGTATTTCCGGTGTCCCGATCACAGAAGGCAAGAAGCTGGTAGGTATTATTACCAACCGTGATCTGAAGTTTGAGACAGATTTCAGCAAGAAGATCAAAGAGTCCATGACATCTGAGGGACTGATCACAGCCAAAGAAGGTATTACACTGGAAGAGGCGAAAGAGATCCTTGCGAAATCCCGTAAAGAGAAATTACCCATTGTAGATGATGATTTTAACTTAAAAGGACTTATCACCATCAAGGATATTGAGAAACAGATCAAATATCCTCTGGCTGCCAAAGATGAACAGGGACGTCTTCTCTGTGGGGCTGCTGTTGGTATTACCGCCAACGTGCTTGCCCGTGTAGACGCACTTGTGAAGGCAAATGTTGATGTCATCGTTGTTGATTCTGCTCATGGTCATTCTGAGAATATCCTCCGTGCTGTACGAGAGATCAAGGCTGCATATCCGGAGCTGCAGGTTATCGCAGGAAACGTTGCCACAGGAGCCGCTACTAAGGCTCTGATCGATGCTGGTGTAGATGCAGTTAAGGTCGGAATCGGACCTGGTTCTATCTGTACCACCCGTGTAGTTGCTGGTATTGGTGTACCGCAGATCACAGCAGTCATGGATTGCTATGAGGTTGCCAAGAGATATGGTATTCCGATTATTGCAGACGGTGGTATCAAGTATTCAGGCGATGTTACCAAGGCAATCGCAGCTGGTGCAAACGTTTGTATGATGGGAAGCATGTTCGCCGGATGCGATGAGAGCCCGGGAACTTTCGAGTTATATCAGGGAAGAAAATATAAAGTATACCGTGGAATGGGATCCATTGCAGCTATGGAGAATGGCAGCAAGGACCGTTACTTCCAGGAGAATGCCAAGAAGCTTGTTCCGGAAGGTGTGGAAGGACGTGTTGCATACAAGGGACACCTTGAGGACACTGTATTCCAGCTGATCGGAGGACTTCGCTCCGGTATGGGATACTGTGGAGCTGAGAATATTGAAGCACTGAAACAGAATGGTAAATTCGTGAAGATTTCTGCTGCTTCCCTGAAAGAGTCTCACCCACATGACATTCACATTACAAAAGAAGCACCGAACTACAGTGTGGATGACAAATAATGAAAAGAAAATCTGCAAGGCCGTCTTTTTCAAGGCGGCCTTCTTTTAACAAAAGAGAAAAAACAGATAAGGGCGGCAGAATCCGTCAGAGAAATCAGCGTCTGGCATTACTGGTGCTTCTTTTGCTTCTGGTTGTGACAGGAGTGGTTATTCTGATGGTAAGGAAAGGACAGAAGCAGGAGGAAAGTGCAGAGACATTCCAGGAAACGAATGATCATACGAATTATGGACCGGAAGAATGGATGTCCCAGGGTGCTCCCTACATAGATGTACAATTATTGACTCCAAATGAGTATTCCAGGCCTCAGCTGCCCCTGAATGGAGCTGATTACATAGCGATCCATTATACAGCCAATCCCGGTGCCACAGCCCAGAATAACAGGGATTATTTTGAGAATCTTTCCATTTCTCATGAGGCGAAAGTAAGCAGCCATTTTGTAGTAGGACTGGAGGGTGAAGTGATCCAGTGTATTCCTACCTCGGAGATGTCTTATGCGACTAACTCAAGGAATGTGGACAGTATTTCCATTGAGTGCTGTCATAAAGATGATACCGGCGTTTTTGAACAGGAAACTTATGATTCTGTGGTAAAGCTGGCTGCATGGCTGTGCGCCCGATTTGGGCTGACCTCAGAGCAGGTGATCCGGCATTATGATGTGACAGGCAAGGAATGCCCCAAGTATTATGTGGATCATCCGGATGCCTGGGAGCAGATGAAGGCGGATATCAGTGCACAGATCACAATAGATCAGGGCTTGATGGGGATTTCCTGAGAAAAAAGTACGGACTATATCCATAAATTTGCTTATGCAGGCATTGCGACCAGTAACCACAAAAAGTTACTGGTCATTGGTAACGTTCCGCGAGGTGTTTTTTGTGAACAAAGTTCACAGAAAACCCGAGAATCTCAGCGCGAAATCATGCGAATGCATGATTTCTGTGCATCGCGAAGCGTGTTACTGGTCACTCCGTGACCAGTAACCACAAAAAAATTGTACATAAAAGAAAAAGATTTCCCATCTTGAAATAACGAAAAAAATATTGTAGTATAAAAAAGAACTGCATGACTGGCGGATCGTGGGAATACCCACAGGGAGTGCAGTAATATCATTGTGTCGACCGCCTGGGCAGCCTGGAAGAGAGGCTTCCCAGGCGTTTTTTTATACACGCAGTCAACATTTACACGATTGATGAAAATCTGGTGGCTGCGGTAATATACTCATGTAAATTTCGAAAGGAGAACATCTGCATGGAAATGATAGCATTGGACAAAGAACTGAAGGAAAATTCTTACCCGGGACGAGGAATCATCATTGGCCGCAGCGCTGATGGAACGAAGGCAGTTACTGCTTACTTTATTATGGGAAGAAGTGAAAACAGCCGCAACCGTGTATTTGTGGAGGATGGCGAGGGAATCCGCACACAGGCATTTGACCCTTCCAAACTGGTAGATCCAAGCCTGATCATTTATGCACCTGTCCGCGTACTTGGAAATAAAACAATTGTGACAAACGGTGACCAGACAGACACTATTTACGAAGGAATGGATCATCAGCTCACTTTCGAGCAGTCTTTACGTTCCAGAGAGTTTGAGCCAGATGCACCAAACTATACACCACGTATTTCCGGAATTATGCATGTGGAGAACGGCTCTTACAGTTATGCAATGTCCATTTTAAAGAGCAATAATGGAGATCCTTCCTCCTGCAACCGTTACACTTTTGCATATCAGAATGCAAAGGCCGGTGAGGGACATTTTATCCATACTTATAAATGTGATGGAAACCCGCTGCCAAGCTTTGAGGGTGAGCCGAAGCTTGTTCAGATTCCGGATCACATGGATGAGTTTGCAGATATGTTGTGGGAGAGCCTGAATGAAGACAATAAGGTTTCACTTTTTGTGAGATACATTGATATCGAGACTGGTAAATATGAATCAAAAATTATCAACAAGAATCACTGAAAATAAAGCTTTCCGTTTTGGGTAAATTATATTCACAAAACGGAATGCCTCACGGAATAGTACCTACTGAATCGTTACCTTAAAAGATAAAATGGAGGAGATAACCATGAAAGAGTTAGAATTAAAATACGGCTGTAACCCAAATCAGAAACCATCTAAAATATACATGGAGGATGGAAGTGAACTGCCAATTAAAGTACTTTCCGGAAAACCTGGATATATTAATTTTCTGGATGCCTTTAACGGCTGGCAGCTGGTGCGTGATCTGAAAAAGGCAACCGGACTTCCCGCAGCTACTTCATTTAAACATGTTTCCCCGGCAGGTGCTTCCATTGGTCTTCCGCTCACAGAGACGCTTGCAAAAATCTACTGGGTAGAGGATATGGACTGGCAGAATTTTTCGCCGCTTGCCTGTGCATATGCCCGTGCAAGAGGCGCAGACAGAATGTCTTCCTTCGGTGATTTTATTTCCCTTTCTGATGTATGTGACAAAGACACAGCACTTCTGATCAAGAGAGAAGTTTCCGACGGTGTGATCGCTCCTGGTTATACAGAGGAGGCACTTGAGGTTCTGAAACAGAAGAAAAAAGGCAACTACAATGTAATTCAGATCGATCCGGAATATGTACCGGCTCCATTAGAGCATAAGCAGGTGTTCGGCGTTACTTTTGAGCAGGGAAGACAGGAGCTTGCAATTGATGATGAGCTGATTTCCAACATCGTAACTGAGAATAAAGAATTATCTGAGGAAGCAAAGCGTGATATGAAAGTTTCTCTGATCATTCTGAAATACACCCAGTCCAATTCCGTATGCTATGTAAAAGACGGACAGGCAATCGGCGTTGGTGCAGGACAGCAGTCAAGAGTTCACTGTACACGTCTTGCAGGACAGAAAGCAGATAACTGGTTCCTTCGCCAAAGCCAGAAAGTATTGAACCTTCCATTTAAGGAAAGTATTTCAAGAGCTGAGCGCGACAATGCTATTGATGTTTACATTGGCGATGAGTATATGGATGTTCTGGCAGATGGAAACTGGGAAAAGACATTCACAGAGAAACCTGCAGTTTTCACAAAGGAAGAGAAGAGAGCATGGCTGGATCAGATGACAGATGTAACATTAGGATCTGATGCGTTCTTTCCATTCAGCGACAATATTGAGCGAGCTTACAAGAGCGGCGTGAAATATATTGCACAGCCAGGCGGTTCTGTGAGAGATGCAGACGTAATCGATACCTGCAACAAATACAATATAGCAATGGCATTTACCGGAATTAGATTATTCCATCACTAAATCGTGGCTGAAAAATCATTCCTGCAATTGAGACGCACATCTTGCGGAAAGTTTTTTTTACATGTTTTAAGAAAAAATATTGGATTCTGGACAGAATAATAAAATGAAGTAATAAAAGGTCTTGTACAAAGTGCAAAGAACTGAAAACTCTTATTGAAAGATGAGTCAATAGAGAATCTTCAGATAGAAAAGCAAATTGTACAAGGCTTTTTTGTTTAAAATAAGATATCCTTTATAAATTATTTCCGAAAGAATAAGCGGGATTTTCTTATGAAGTATACAAAAGACAGTGATCGCTTTGTAAGGCGGATTCAGACACAAAAAAGCTCCGACTAAATCGGAGCCTCAGAGCGATAGACGGGGCTCGAACCCGCGGTCTCGACCTTGGCAAGGTCGCGCGTTACCAACTACGCCACTATCGCATTTATTGCTGTCAACTGTTTTCCTCAGCGACAAAACATATAATACAGTATAAAATCTATTTTGTCAAATGTTTTTTTGAAAAAAATGAAATAATGTTTTTTTTAATGAAAAAATAAAAAAGCTACAATAATAAATGTGAAAAATTTCTAAAAAGCCTGATGGGATTTGAAATAAGAAAATAGCTGTGCTATGATAAACAAAGAGTAGAGGGGAAAATTGAACAGATCAGGAGATATAAATTTATGAAAAAAAGATTTCTGGCTATGGCAGTATGTGTTTCCGCATGTATGCCTGTTTCTGCGCTTGGAGCGGAAATAGCCGGTCCGGCCATTTCAGGTACAGCACAGGAAAATACTGATAATAAAGAAGAAACAGTTTCAGAAGAAGCTATCGAAAAAAAGGATTCCGGGAAAATCGAGGACGAGATTACGGAAGTCCAAGATACTGTCACAGTAGCGGCAGATACAGATGTATTAGATTATCCTGGCAGAAAAGAGGGTTCTGTGATCGGTGAAGTGCTGGAAGAAGATGAAATCAGCCGTACAGGTACTATTGATGATATCTGGAGCAGGATTCTATTTGAGGATGATAATGGAGAAGAACAGGTGGGATATATCCCAACCTCTGTTTTGGAGGGGTATGAAGATAAGAATCAGGTAGCTTCAGATGCAACCTCAGATGGAACTGTAGAAGCAGGAATTATACATAAAAGTACAGGAGAGGGCGTATTTGCAGAAGCAGTAGAAGGTGTTACCCAGACAGGGGGAAATGCAGGTGTTCTTGAAGGACAGCCGATTATGGTTTCCGCAGACAGCAGCCTTCGTCCACTTGGTGTTTTCCATATTACCCATTACTGCCAGTGCAGCATTTGCTGCGGTCCGTGGGCAAACGGAATCACATCCACAGGTGTGACAGCTACCACGAACCGTACTATTGCAGTAGATCCAACTGTAATTCCTTACGGTTCTAAAGTAGTTATCAATGGACAGGTCTATGTGGCAGAAGACTGCGGCGGCGCCATTAAGAACAACCGCATTGATATTTATATGGGAAGCCATGCGGAAGCATTGAACAGCGGTGTATTTGATGTAGAAGTTTATCTTTTGGAAGAGGGATCATCCGTTCAGGGTATAGAAGGGATTCAGGA
Organism: Ruminococcus sp. 1001713B170207_170306_F1; assembly: GCF_015668065.1. NCBI lineage: Bacteria > Bacillati > Bacillota > Clostridia > Eubacteriales > Oscillospiraceae > Ruminococcus > Ruminococcus sp. 1001713B170207_170306_F1. The sequence goes on from NZ_JADPEX010000015.1 coordinate 56,937, forward strand.
AGGAAATCAAGAATAATATGAAAATTTTGTGAAAAATTGTGCATATTTAGTTCGAAAATGTACTAGCCAATGCGGTACTTCTAGTGTATAATATTTAGGCAGACACTGCCATGACGTGAATTATGGGAAATCAGAAGGAAAATATGGCAGATTTACAGGATAACAAATAGATAAGGTGAAAACAAAATTATGGTAAAAGTAAAAATTAGCGACTGGAAAGCTGATTCATCCATGGATGAGGCTTATAAGGCACTTCGTACAAACATTCAATTTTGCGGTGCCGACAAAAAGGTGATTGCATTTACAAGCTGTACCCCGAATGAAGGAAAGAGTAATGTAACTTTCCATCTTGCAGCTTCCCTTGCAGAGAGTGGTAAATCTGTACTTTTGATTGATGCAGACCTTCGTAAATCCGTACTTATGGGACGTGTACAGGTTGAGGAAGAAGTGAAGGGACTGACCCACTACCTGTCCAAGCAGGCGAAACTGCAGGACGTTATCTGCGCAACCAATCTTCCCAAGTTTCACATTATTTTTTCCGGTGTTGTACCGCCGAACCCGGCAGAGCTTTTAGGAAGCAGACAGTTTAAAGACATGATCCGTGTTGTAAGAGATGTATATGATTACATTATCATAGATACACCGCCTCTTGGACGAGTAATCGACTGTGCAGTTGTGGCGGATTCCTGCGATGGAACTGTCATTGTAATTGAATCCGGCAGTATCAGCTACCATTTTGTACAGGAGATCAAGGGGCAGCTGGAGAAGACCAACTGTCCGATCATCGGTGCAATTTTGAACAAGGTAGATACTAAGGAATATGGTAAATACGGTAAGTATGGTAAATATGGCAAATATGGCAAGTACGGAGAATACGGAAAATATTGATCCGTCATTATTCGAGATTGTTATATGAAAAGATTGGAAATGGGCGAAGCGAATGAAAGGTATTTATGATATTCACTGTCATATTGTTCCGGGAGTTGATGATGGAGCGAAGGATCTCAAGACATCTGTACGCATGCTCCAGAAGGAATATGATGATGGTGTCCGCAACATTATTGCCACTCCGCATTTTCGATATGATATGTTTGAGCCGTCTCTGGAACAGGTTAAGAAGCAGTTCCTTCGTGTGAGGAAGGCTGCCGCTGAGATTGGAGAAGACGGTATTCAGATGTATCTGGGCTGCGAGCTTCATTCCAGTATGGATATGACAGACTGTCTGAAAAAAGGGGAAAGACTTACCATGTCAGGTTCCCGTTATGTGTTAACGGAGTTTCGGACTTCAGACGAAAAGTCCTATATCAGGGAACGGGTGCAGGCATTGATCCGGAAAGGGTATTATCCTATTATCGCACATGTAGAACGCTATCATTCGGTAGTAAAAAACGGTCTGGATTTTATTGATGAACTCAGGGATATGGGTGCCTATATTCAGATGAATGCGGACAGTATTATTGGTGAGGATGGCTTTATGATCAAGCGTTTCTGCAAGAAAGTAATTAAAGAAGAAATGTTGGATTTTGTGGGGTCTGACGGTCATGATCTGGCCAGACGAACGCCTCACATTGGCAAATGTTACGACAAAATTGAAAAAATGATGGGTACGGATTACGCGGATATGATTTTTATCAGCAATCCGGAGTGTATTATAAATAACGAGAGATTTTGACTTTTATATATGGGATGTCGTTGGAAACGATGTATCTGTTTAGAAAAAGTAAAGAAAATTACAGGGTAACGGAGAAGAAGAATGGAAAATCAGGTTACAAATAATAACGATGAAATTGAAATCGATTTAGGTGAGATTTTTCACCTGATTCTTAGCAGGCTGGGAGTGATTATTCTTTCCGGTATCATTCTGGGTGTGATTTCCATTATCGGAACAATGCTTTTTATCACTCCACAGTATGAATCTACCACGAAGATCATGGTGCTGAATAAACAGGACAGCAATACACTGACCAGTGCTGATATGCAGACCAGTACACAGCTGACTAAGGACTATGCGGAACTTATTAAGAGCCGTACAGTTCTTGAAGGTGTAATTGCACAGCTGAATCTTAATATTACCTATCAGCAGCTGCTTGGCAAACTGACGGTAGATACTTCTACAGACAGCCGTATTGTAACGATCATAGTATCTGATGAAGATCCATATACAGCAAGCGAGATGGCCAATGCTATCCGTGATATGGCAGCAGAGCACATTCAGTCAGTTATGGATATTGAGGCGGTTAACGTAGTTGATAGCGCAAACATCCCAAGTGAAAAAGCCAGCCCAAGCCTTGCGAAGAATGGTGTGATCGGTGGACTTTTAGGTGTTATCATTGCAATGGCGATTGTGATCATCATTTATCTTACAAATGATACGATCAAGGTTGAGGAAGATGTAGAGCGTTATCTTGGACTTTCTGTTCTGGGAAGCATTCCATATTCAGAAAAAGAAAGCAGATCCAAGAAACAGAAATCAAGAAAACGTCGCTGATGAAATTGAGTATAAGGAGCTGCAGATATGCGTAAATGGTTGATTGTTTTAATGGCGGCAGTGGCAATAGGAGCGACCGGAATCCTGGGATGGCTGTATATGAGGCAGGATCGCAAGGGACCGGAAATTACCATTGCAGAGAGCAAGAAAAACAGCTACACTTCGGATATGACAACGGAAGATCTTCTGGAAGGAGTAAAAGCTGTTGACAAGAGAGATGGAGATGTTTCAGCCAGCCTGACAGTTGAGAATGTTTATCCAAATGAAAAAGGGGATGAAGTCACAGTTGTTTATGTTGCAAAGGATAACAGTAACAATGTAACAAAGGTAACTTATCATATGACTTCCGAGGGAAATCTTATGGGATTTACTTCAGAAACCAAAACTTCTTCTGACAATACAGATACAGATGCAGAAACGGATGAAGCCCTGCAGGATGAAAATGAGACTGATTCAGAAGATGAAGAAGAACCAGAAATGACAGAAGAAGAAAAAGCGCAGGAAAGGGAAGAAGAAAAGATTGACCAGCTGAACCCTCAGGATCCGCGTTTTTATCTGAATACTTACTACGTTGAAATTGCCAAGGGAACACAGATTGACAGACTGAGTTATGTCAAAGACATTCAAGACGATAAAGATTCAACAAGTGATCTTTATCGTAAGATTCAGATCACTGGAACCGTTGATGTGAATACTCCGGGTACTTATGAACTGACTTATTATGTTGTTGACTCCAATGGTAATGCTTCAAACGGAGCTGTTCTGACAATTGTAGTAAAATAATGATTACTGTGAACGGAGTGAACAGTAATCAATAGCGACTGCTGGTTATGAAAGAACCGGCAGAAAGATTCCTTTTTGACCATGCACATGTACATAGGAGCAAATATATGAGATCTACCATATGGAAGAAGACCCTTATCTGCCTTGGCGCGGTGCTGTTTCTGGAAAGCCCGGCTGTGAGTACGGCGTTTGCATATACAGTAAAGGCAGAGAATACGGATGCTGAAGCGGCCACCAGCAATATCAAGAGTATTTTGCTGATCGGACAGGACAAAAGAGAGGGAGAGTCTCGTCAGCGTTCCGATTCCATGATTCTTGCTACATTGGACAAGGATCAGGGTACTGTAAGCCTGACCTCTTTTATGAGAGATCTTTATGTTGCCATTCCTGGATATTCGACTACTCGTATTAATGCGGCTTACGCATATGGAGGAATGGATCTTTTGGACCAGACTCTGGAAGAAAATTTCGGAGTAAAGATAGATGGAAATGTGGAAGTGGATTTTGAAGTTTTCCAGGTTCTGGTTGACAAGGTTGGAGGAATAGATCTGGAGCTGACTCAGGCGGAAGCAGATTATATCTGCGGACGAGATCAGAGTGTTCTTTACCCTCAGCCTCTTCGAAGCGACTGGAATCTTCAGGAAGGAATGAACCATCTGGATGGAGAACAGGCACTTATCCATGCACGCAACCGTTCTATTGGAAATTCCGATTATCGGAGAACAGAGCGGCAGCAGGAAGTACTTATGGCTGCTTTTGCCAAGATAAAAGATCTGGGAGTTTTTGATATTGCAGGTCTGGTTAAGGATGTTCTTCCAATGGTTACTACGGATCTTTCTTTGTGGGATATAACCGGATATGCCATGGATGTGATGAACATCGGTACAGATGAAATTGCATCATACCGGATTCCGGAGGATGGAGCCTACACACCTCAGACGATTGACGGCATGCAGGTTCTGGTTCCTGATCTTGAGCAGAATCGGCAATATCTTCAGCAGATCCTGTATCACGCAGGTGAATAAGAATTAAAAAGAATTAAGACGGTTCGCACCACACGAACCGTCTTTTACGCTATAATAACGAAATAAAAGCAGCTGTTGAGTTCCTTTGCAGTTACACACTGTCTGCTGAACCATTATAAAAATAAATTATAGAAATATATAGACAGCAATCAGAATTGAAAGCGGGTGGAGGATAAGTGGAATTGCTTGAATGGATACATAATATTGATGCACAGATTCTGCTTTTTATACAGCAGTATTTAAGAAGTGATCTGTTTACCTGGCTGTGGAAGGGAATTACCTTTCTAGGAGACGGAGGCTGGTTCTGGATTGTTTTGGGGCTGCTCTTTCTTTTTCCAAAGAAGACAAGAAAGGCAGGTGTAACCGCACTTCTGGCACTAGCTATAGGGGCAGTGGTTACGAATTTATGCCTTAAGGATCTGGTAGCGCGTATAAGACCTTATGATTCTGTGGAGGGACTTGTGCCTCTGGTTGCCAGGCTGAAGGACTATTCTTTTCCATCAGGTCATACCTGCGCATCTTTTGCCTGTGCAGGCGTATATTATAAAGCCTTTCCTGGAAAATGGGGAAAAGCAGCCATGGTCCTGGCAGTACTGATCGCTTTGTCCCGATTGTACGTGGGAGTACACTATCCTACAGATGTGCTGGCTGGAGCCCTTGTAGGCACTTTTAGTGCGTTGGCGGCGCTGAAGCTAGAGCACGCTCTAGTCAGATATTATGAAGAACGAAAAGCAAAATAAAGATAAGGGAGAATTTATGGAAGAGAAAAAAACACAGACAGTCTGTCCATACGCAAAAAAGTGCGGTGGGTGCCAGTATCAGGGTGTGCCTTATTCCGCACAGCTTAAAAAGAAACAAAATCAGGTACAGGGGCTTTTGAAGAAGTTTGGGAATGTGAAGCCGGTAATTGGAATGAAAGATCCTTATTTTTACCGGAATAAAGTTCATGCTGTATTTGACCGTGACCGGAAGGGAAATATTATTTCTGGAATTTATGAGGCTGGTACCCACAGAGTGGTTTCTATTGAACAGTGTCTGATTGAGGATAAGAAGAGTCAGGAAATCATCCGTACCATTCGGGGAATGCTGAAGTCTTTTAAGATCAAAACATATGATGAGGATACCGGATATGGACTTCTGCGCCATGTACTGGTGCGTCGTGGCTTTTCTACAGGTGAGGTAATGGTAGTACTGGTGGTCGCCTCTCCTATTTTTCCATCCAAGAATAACTTTGTGAAGGCATTAAGAAAAGTTCATCCAGAGATCAGTACTGTGGTATTAAATATTAATGACAAAAATACAAGCATGGTTCTTGGCGAGCGGGAAATCGTGCTTTATGGCAAGGGATTTATCCGTGATACCCTTTGTGGAAAATCCTTCCGTATTTCACCGAAATCCTTCTATCAGGTAAATTCAGTGCAGACCGAAATTCTTTATGGAAAGGCTGTGGAATTTGCAGGGCTGACAGGGAAAGAAAAAGTCATTGATGCATATTGTGGAATTGGCACCATCGGTCTGGTAGCTTCTGGTAAGGCAAGAGAAGTGGTCGGAGTGGAACTGAATAAAGATGCAGTCAGGGATGCAAGGATCAATGCAAGAGAGAATAAGGTGGTAAACATATCTTTCCGCCAGGGTGATGCCGGTGAATTTATGGAGGCAATGGCAGAAGCTGGTGAAAAGGCAGATGTGGTATTTATGGATCCTCCCCGCTCAGGCAGCAGCGAGAAATTCCTGAATTCCGTAATAAAACTCTCTCCGAAGAAAATTGTTTACATTTCCTGTAACCCGGAAACACTTGCAAGAGACCTTAATTTCCTTACGAGAAAAAACTATATAGTTAAAGAAATCCAGCCTGTGGAAATGTTTTGTTTTACAGACCACACAGAAGTGGTGACCTGGCTGGAGCAAAAATAAGAAACTGTTGCTGTTTGCAGGCTGTGCAGCAATGAAAATACATTCTGTAAGAAAAGGTATCCTGTCAGCAGGAAAAAGGAGGTACCTATGATGACGACCATAACTGGAATTATGGAGTGGGTTCTGGAGAATATTGCTGGTTTCGCCATTGTAATTTTTGAGTTTATTGGAGTTGCCATTATTATCTGGAGTGGAATTACCGGATTTATCAAATGGCTGAAACATGCCGGAGATACTGGTGTCTATCTGGCGAGGGGACTTGCCATGGGACTGGAATTTAAAATGGGAAGTGAGATTCTTCGTACTGTAGTGGTACGTGAGTGGAAAGAAATCGGAATTGTAGCCGGAATTATTGCTCTTCGAGCAGCCCTTACGTTCCTGCTTCACTGGGAAATCAAGGAGGAAGAAAAAAGCGGCGGACATAAGGAATAAAGGTTCGCTGTTTATAGATCATATCTGTGGGTTTAGAAGAGCACATATAAAGGTTGATAAAGGTATAACAAACAATGGAAATGAAAGTAATTGCTCATATCAGAAGCGATTTTCCAACGAAATTTGGAATTCCCCATCAGAGCGGCAGAATACAGGAACTAAAGGCGGATATTATTTTTGAACCGGAATATCGGAACCATGAGGCATTTCGAGGGCTGGAAGAGTATACCCATATCTGGCTGATCTGGGAATTTTCACAGGCTGTCCGCAAGGAGTGGTCTCCTACAGTGCGTCCTCCAAGACTTGGGGGAAACGTCAGAATGGGCGTTTTTGCTACAAGGTCTCCTTTTCGTCCAAATCCCATAGGACTTTCCAGTGTAAGGCTGGAGAGCGTAGAGTTTTCTGAAAAGTATGGACCGGTGCTTCATGTATCAGGAGCGGATCTTATGGACGGAACACCTATTTATGATATAAAGCCCTATCTGGCTTACGTGGACAGCCATCCGGAAGCAGCGGGCGGATTTACCGACCAGATTCAGGATCATAAGCTGAAAGTAGAGTTTCCGGAAAAGCTTTTGAAGAAGATTCCAGAGGAAAAAAGAGAAGCACTTCTGGCTGTCCTTGCAAACGATCCAAGACCTGGGTATCAGAAAGACCCTGAAAGAAAATACGGAATGTCTTTTGGATCCTGGGATATTCATTTTAAAGTAGATGGAGAACAGCTGCAGGTATTGGAGGTATTTAACACTTTCACGAATTAAATCGAAAAAACCCTTGCAAAAAGTCGAATTTTTTCATAAAATGGAGAAAAAGTTTTTGAGGAGCATAAGGATTATGAGAAAAGTAGTAAAATTTGGTGGAAGCTCCCTTGCAAATGCGGAGCAGTTTGAAAAAGTCGGAGATATTATCAGAAGTGAAGAGAGCAGACGTTTTGTTGTTCCTTCTGCACCAGGTAAGAGATTTGACGGGGACACGAAGGTAACAGATCTTCTTTACAGCTGTTATGACGCAGCTGCAAATGGCGGTGATTTTGAAAAGGTTTTAGAAGAAATCAAATCTCGTTATTATGAGATTATTAAAGGGCTTGGCCTAGCTCTTTCCATGGAAGAGGATTTCCAGTTGATCAAAGAGAATTTTAAAGCACAGATTGGCAGGGATTACGCCGCTTCCCGTGGAGAATATCTGAACGGCAAAGTGATGGCTGCTTATCTTGGTTATGAATTTGTGGATGCAGCAGAGGTGATCCGTTTTGATAAAAACGGAAATCTGGATTCGGAGAAAACAGACAAACTTCTGAACAAGCGTCTTTCAAAATGTGAGAATGCAGTTGTGCCGGGCTTCTATGGTGCAAAGGACGATGGAACTGTGACCACTTTTTCCAGAGGTGGTTCTGATGTGACAGGTTCTCTGGTTGCCAAGGCAATTAAGGCTGATATGTATGAAAACTGGACTGATGTATCCGGTTTCCTTGTAACAGACCCGAGAATTGTAAAGAATCCGGCTGTGATTGAGACCATTACATACCGTGAACTTCGTGAGCTTTCCTACATGGGAGCTACTGTTCTTCATGAAGATGCTATTTTCCCTGTAAGAAAAGAGGGAATTCCGATTAATATCCGTAACACCAACCGGCCGGAGGATAAGGGAACTTTTATTGTGGAGAGTACCTGCCGCAAGCCGAAATATACCATAACCGGTATTGCAGGAAAGAAAGGTTTCTGTTCTATCAACATTGAGAAGTCCATGATGAACAGTGAAATCGGATTTGGCAGAAGAGTGCTTCAGGTATTTGAAGACCAGGGAATCAGTTTTGAGCATGTTCCATCCGGTATTGATACCATGACAGTATATGTTCACCAGGATGAGTTTGAAGAAAAGGAGCAGCAGGTAATTGCGGGAATCCATCGCCTGGTTCAGCCGGATTTTGTGGAAATGGAATCTGACCTTGCCCTGATCGCAGTTGTAGGACGTGGAATGAAATCCACCCGCGGTACAGCCGGAAGAATTTTCTCTGCCCTCGCACATGCAAATGTAAACGTCAAGATGATTGACCAGGGTTCCAGTGAGCTGAATATTATTATCGGTGTGGAAAACCGTGATTTTGAAAATGCAGTGAAAGCAATTTATGATATTTTTGTGCTGACACAGATTTGAAATTGAGTGGATAGGTCACCTGTCGGCAGCATTCACATATATGAAAATCTGCTCATACGTTCAGAACGTCTGGTATTCATGAATTCGCTGATGTAAGCATGTACCATTTCTGGCTGTCGTCCGGGAGCTTTAATAGTAAAAGAATGAGATAAGAGCCGTAAATCAAAGGTAGTGTTAGAATTAATCTTTGATTTATGGCTCTTTTTGTATAGAAAAAATTTCGTGCCGTTTTATGATATTGACAAAACAGAACATACGTTCTAAAATAAAACAAGAACAAACGTTCTGAAATTGAGAATAATAAAGAACGCGAAACACAGATTACATAAAAGGAGTTTTGTTACGGGATGATTATTCAGGAATCAATGACATTGAAGCGGAAGCTGGAGATTTTATCGGATGCCGCGAAATATGATGTGGCTTGCACATCCAGTGGTGTGGATCGAAAGGGAGATGGAAAGGGCATGGGAAACAGCATTGCTGCCGGAATCTGTCATAGTTTTGCTCAGGATGGCAGATGTATCAGTCTTTTGAAGATCCTTTATACAAATGAATGTGTATTTGACTGTAAATACTGTATAAACAGAGCCTCCAATGATGTGGTGCGTACCAGTTTTACCCCAGAAGAAGTGTGTCGTCTGACTATGGAATTTTATAGGAGGAACTATATTGAAGGACTGTTTTTAAGTTCCGGAGTAAAGGAAAGTCCAGACAGGACTATGGAAGAACTGCTTTGTACAGTAAATCTTCTTCGTAATAAATATCATTTTCAGGGATATATTCATTTGAAAGCCATTCCAGGTGCTGCTCCTGAACTGATCGCCAGGGCGGGGTATCTGGCAGATCGCATGAGCGTGAACCTGGAACTTCCTACTGCAGACGGGCTTAGGAAACTGGCACCGCATAAGAGCAGGCAAACCATTCTTCGCCCCATGAAGCAGATTCAGCAGCAGCGAGATCAGAATAAGGAGGAATTGGTTCTGTACCGTCATGCCCCTAAGTTTGTACCAGCCGGTCAAAGTACCCAGATGATTATTGGAGCTATGGGGGAGAGCGATTATCAGATCGTGTCAGTAGCAGAATCTTTGTATAAGAACTTTGCATTAAAAAGAGTTTTTTATTCGGCTTTTGTCGCCGTAAATGAAGATAAGGATCTGCTCATGTCCTTATCAGGTCCGCCTCTTCTTCGAGAACACCGACTTTATCAGGCAGACTGGCTTATGCGGTTTTATGGTTTTCGGGCTTCAGAACTGCTTTCAGAGAAGCATCCGGATTTTAACCTTCTTCTGGATCCCAAGGCAGACTGGGCAGTGTCACATCTGGAGTTTTTTCCGGTAGAGATCAACCAGGCAGATTATTATGAACTTCTTCGTGTACCGGGAATCGGTTATACCTCTGCCAGAAGAATCATTGGGGCCAGGAGAACCCATTCCCTGGAATTTGCAGATTTGAAGAGGATTGGTGTGGTTATGAAGCGTGCCTTATATTTTATTACCTGTAATGGCCGCATGATGTACAATACCAGGTTGGAGGAATCTTATATTACCCGTAATCTTCTGGATGAAGAGAACTGTCGGAAGCATGGGAATGAAGCTGCATTTCAGCAATTATCCCTCTTTGGAGATGAGATGGGGAGCAGAAGACTGTATACAGAAAATACAAAGAATCATGTGGACAGAAAGGTGGGAGCTATATGAATCAAGAGAAAAGAATCCTGGTATGTGAGGACTCTATGGAGGGAATTTTTTCTGCTGTCTATGATGGATGGAAAGAGTGTGCAGGCGGCTGTAAAGTGAGCATTCAGACCAGTTTTCCTGTAAGCATGGAATTGTTCACTTCTTATCGGGAGATTGCTACAGATCAGAGTAAGGCTGGTAAGGTTATGAGGACGATTCTTATGAGACTGGGAAGCGAGGTTTACGAACAGATTTGTCTGGCGGCAGCTTCAGCAGATGAAGACAGGGGAACTGCCATTTATTATGTGCTGCACCGGGCTTTGGGGGGAGGCAGATGCGAAAAACGTGTAATGGAGGCACTGGCAGATCCATATGTATCCAGGGTTGCGAAAATGGCACTCTGTGTGAAGCGGGAATATCACCATTATTTTGGGTTTGTCCGTTTCAGGGAGATTGGCGGAAGGTTTCTGTTGGCAAAGATCCAGCCGGGGAATGATATCCTGTCTCTTATGGCTCTTCATTTTTCCAATCGCTTTCCCAATGAGAACTGGGTAATCTATGATGAGAAGAGGCAGAAGGCGTTGTGCCATGAGAAAGGGAAGGAGTGCGTCATGAGAAAAGAAGTGCGTATACAGGTGCCAGGGAGCGCCGTAGGGGATATGGGAGAGTACGAGGAACTGTGGCAGACATTTTGTGATAGCATATCCATTGAAGCAAGGAGGAATGAGAAACTTCAGAAGCAGATGCTTGCTTTGCATTTTCGGAGTAATATGCCGCAGTTTTCTGTGAAAGGATAGGCCGATAAGTAAAATTCGTGTTATAATGCTTACAGATAAGGTATCTTTGTTTGGAAGGCAGCAGACCAGTAAAAGGCGGTAAATTGGAAATGGACAATCCGGTAACACGAATATCAGTAAGAAATCTTGTGGAGTTTATATTGCAAAGCGGTGATCTTGATAACCGAAGAGGTACTATAGACAAAGATGCTATGTTAAAGGGCAGCAGACTGCATCGGAAGCTTCAGAAACAAATGGGCGGAGACTACAGAGCAGAGGTTGCTTTGCGGATGAATTGCAGCTATGAGGATCTGGACATTCGGTTAGAAGGTCGTGCAGATGGAATTTTTACAGAAGATGAAGTTGTCTGGATCGATGAGATTAAAGGAATATATGGAAATGTGGAACAGATGGAAGAGCCTGTGAAGGTTCATAAGGCTCAGGCTATGTGTTATGGCTATATTTACGGTGTTCAGGAAGGCTTGTCGAAGATTGGAATCCAGATGACATATGCCAATCTGGAGACAGAAGTGGTGAAAAGGTTCCGGGAGGTGATCTCCATAGAGGAACTGAAAGAATGGTACCAGAAACTTCTGGATGAATATCATAAATGGCTCAGTTATCAGAAAAAATGGAAGGAAGAGAGAAATCATTCTCTTCAGAGCCTGGAATTTCCATTTTCCTACAGAGAAGGTCAGAGAAAGATGGTGAGCAGTGTTTACCATGCAATTGGAGCCAGTCGTCAGATTTTTATTCAGGCACCTACCGGTGTAGGAAAAACTATGTCTACCATATTTCCGGCAGTTCGTGCTGTTGGCGAAGGGAAAGGGGAGACGATCTTTTATCTTACAGCCAAGACTATTACAAGAACAGTGGCTCAGGAAGCTTTTGAGGTGCTGCGGGAAAAGGGAATGAAATACAAAGTGGTGACCATTACAGCCAAGGAGAAGCTGTGTTTTATGGACGAAACCAAATGTGATCCGGTACATTGTCCTTACGCCAGGGGACATTTCGACAGGGTCAATGACGCTGTCTATGAGCTGTGGACGACGAAGAGCAGATATGACAGGGAGACTATCCGGGAGCAGGCAGAGAAATGGCAGGTATGTCCTTTTGAAATGTGTCTGGATCTGTCTGTGTGGGTGGATGCTGTAATTTGTGATTATAATTATGTGTTTGACCCTACGGTTCATTTGAAACGTTTTTTCGGGGAAGGTGCAGGTGGAGATTATATCTTTCTCATTGATGAAGCTCATAATCTGGCAGAACGGGGAAGAGAGATGTACAGCGCTTCTATTTGCAGGGAAGATGCTGTTCGGGTTCGAAAAGTTATGAAAGAAAGAGCACCCCGGCTTTACCGCTCCCTTGGAAAGCTGGATAAACAGCTGAAAGAACTACAGGTGGACTGTGGAAATTACCTCGTTCTCCCAGGCACGGGTTCCATAACTATGACGATTTTAAAGGTCCAGGGAGAATTTGATGCTTTTCTGGAAGCACATAAGGATGTGGAACTGGAAGATGAAGTAAGGAAGTTTTATTTTGATATTCGTAATTTTCTGAATATTGCAGAACTGATAGATGAGAACTATGTAGTTTATGCTGAGAATGGAGAAGATGGTCTGTTTCGCCTGAAACTGTTCTGTGTAAATCCGGCAGTGAACCTGGGGGAATATCTGAAGAAAGGCCGCAGTGCCGTATTCTTTTCTGCCACATTGCTGCCCATGAACTACTACAGGAAATTGCTCAGCAACAGGCAGGACGATTATGGAATCTACGTGGAATCACCGTTTTCACAGAAGAACCGCTGTATTTTAAATGCCGGCGATGTAAGTTCCTTATATAGTCGCAGGGGATATGAGGAATATCATAAAATTGCGGAATATATAGCAAAGACTGTATGGCAGCGCAAGGGAAATTATATGGTATTTTTTCCTTCTTACAAAATGTTGGAAGAGGTTTATGCAGTCTACGAAGAAGAATTTTCTGTAAACTGGGTGAAGTGTATCTGTCAGAACAGCTCTATGAAGGAACAGGAAAGAGAAGAGTTTCTTCAGGAATTTGAACAGAATCAGGAATCACTGGTAGCTTTTTGCATTATGGGTGGTATTTTTTCAGAGGGAATTGATCTGCTGGGAGAAAAACTGATTGGAGCCATTTTAGTGGGAACCGGATTGCCCCAGTTGGGAAATGAGAGGGAAATTCTTCGTTCTTTTTACACAGAAAATGGGGAAAATGGATTTGATTACGCCTATAGGTATCCTGGCATGAATAAGGTTCTGCAGGCTGCTGGAAGAGTAATCCGCACAAGGGAGGATCATGGTGTTATTCTCCTTTTGGATGAACGGTTCCGGCAGAGAGAATACAGCAATCTTTTTCCGGTGGAGTGGAATGACAGGAAAACGTGTACATTGTCAAATGTGGAAGCACAGCTGCAAAAATTTTGGGAGAGTATTCCGGACAAAATCTCTCACAAATTGTGACGTACATCCTGCAGAAAGTCTTTTCAAACACATTCCAGAGCCTGTAAAAATGTTATGGAAAACAAAGAGGTTGCATACAAAGCAGAAACAGGTTATACTGCCCTTATTAAAAGGAGAATAACATGAAAAAAGGCAAAAAAACCAGATGGCTGTATAAAGCAGCTGGAATGGCAGTCCTTTTGGGGGCAGCATTTTGGTGCAGCAACAGCGGGCTCCTGTTATGGAAGCCTGAAGTTCTGACTGTATTGGCGGAATCAGAAAGTGGCGGCAGCCTGTCATCTGTTACAGAGGAAGCTAAGATACTTCCTATTCCCAACAGTGATGGCAAATATATGTTGAAAAGTGACGGCTTTTACTGTCTGAATGAAGATGGTTCAGGAGACTGCGTTCAGGCTATACATTATTTCGACCATTTTGTTGTAGATGGAACAGTGTTTAATGGATATTATTATCACGACGAGACAGGAAAATTTAAAGCTTCTGAAGCACATCTTACAGCCATTTCACAGGAAGCACTCCCGAAAGCAGAAGATGGAACTGTGGAAGCAGGATGGACTTCGGGGATTTATGTGGTAAATAACCTTGGAAGGCTTTCTGGTACTGGAAGAGTTTGTATTCTAAAAGAAGAGATTGGACAGATAAAACTAGATGGCGGGTATTATGTTGATAGGAATGGAAGAGTGTGCCAGGAAGGCGGTATTTATTATATCCCGGAAATGAATGTAGGAGAAAAGAGATTTTCCGGGTATTATTATTTTGATGAATCAAGCGGCGTATTAGCGGAAGAAGCTGGTACTACACCAGAGGGCTTGACAATCCAAAAAGATGGCAGCATCAAAGAACTGACGGATCCGGGGATCAAAAATCTGAAGAAAGCTGTGAAGAAATTTACAGAAAATTTGGAAGGGGACTGGAGCGTCTATGTGAAAGATCTGAAGAGCGGAGAGAAGTTCTCTATCAATGATAAAGCCATGTCTTCTGCAAGTCTGATAAAAGCATTTACAATGGCTGCAAGTTATGAAAATATGGAAAAAATCAGGATAGCTGAGGGGATGCTTCTGAAAGCAGATTCAGCTAGTCAGACTGTGACAGACAAGCTGTTTCGGCTTATGGAGAATATGGTAACCTACAGTGACAATGAGTCTTTTAATGAAATGGTAAGGCTTCAGACTGCTTCCAATCAATTCAATGCAGGTGCACGTGTAATTAACAGGTATCTTAGGGAACAGGGCTATAAAGAGACCGCTGTGCTTCATACGCTTGCGCCTTCGAATACAGATTCGGAAGGGATTGGCAGCAGTAATATGACCTCTGTGGAGGATTGTGGCACTCTGCTGGAGAAGATTTACCGAAGAGAATGTGTAAGTCCGGAGGATTCTGACCAGATGCTGTCTTTGCTTCTGAATCAGGATACCAGAACAAAGATTCCTGGCGGGCTTAAGGAATCTGTTCAGGTAGCGAATAAAACTGGTGAAAATGATAAAAGCCAGCACGATATTGGAATTGTCTATGGAGCCAGAACGGATTATATTCTATGCGTAATGTCTGAGAATGCAGGAAAGGAAGCAGATGCTGTTTCCAATATTCAAAGGATTTCTGCGATGGTTTATTATTATTTGAATTAGAGCATGTTTGAAAAAGGCTTTCTGCAAGATGTGCGTCACAATTTGTGGGAGATTTCGCCCGGATGAGGGTGCCGTAGCGGGCTACTGCAACCGAATTCGGGTGAAATCTCCCACAAAGTGGGGCGTGCAGATTGCGGGAATGATTTTTTAAACACGCCCTAAGACTGTGCAGCAAACATTATTTATGTAATAGGAAAATCCTGCAAGGCAGAATCCGTTCCAGACTTGTACAAAAAAATTACTTTCCAGATTCGTACAAAAAAATTGCTTGACACTAATAAAATTTTGCGATAGCATGAAGACAATAAAAGAAAAATTGAAAGGAGATTTACACCATGAAAGTAGTTTATACAGAGAAGGCACCAGCAGCAATCGGACCATACTCCCAGGCAATGATCTTAAATGGAGTATTATTCACATCTGGACAGATTCCGGTAAATCCTGCAACAGGCGAGATCAACGGAAATACCATTGAGACTCAGGCAGAGCAGGTTATGAAGAATCTTGGCGAAGTACTGAAAGAAGCAGGAAGTAGCTTTGAGAAGGCAGTTAAGACAACATGCTTCCTTGCTGATATGGGAGATTTTGCCAAGTTTAATGAAGTGTATGCGAAATACTTTGTAAACAAACCAGCACGTTCCTGTGTCGCTGTGAAAACTCTTCCGAAGAATGTTCTTTGCGAAGTTGAGGTAATCGCAGAAGTTTAATAGTACTGTCCACAGGAAAATGTGTCAAATGTTTTTGTATTTAAAGATATGCAAATATTTAGAATATATATTGTCAGGCCTTCTGGGGTTCACCCGGGAGGCCTTTGTCATAAATAAAAATTGTGCAGAATTCTGTTGCAACGCAGTCTGGAATGTCAGACAGAAATCCCTGGCATATTAAACTGTTGACGGATTGCTTTTTAGTTGGAAATCATGTATAATAGCGAACGATAGCATGGGGATTTTTTGCTATGCAGGAAAATCCCTTTCAAGAAGAAAGGCAGGGACGAAATGTGGATAATCTTATGAAAGTGGGAATGGGATATGATGTACACAGACTGACAGAGAACCGGAATCTGATCCTTGGCGGTGTGAAGATACCGTGGGAGAAAGGCCTGCTGGGACATTCAGATGCAGATGTACTGATTCATGCGATTATGGATGCTCTTTTGGGAGCTGCAGCTCTTGGAGATATTGGACAGCATTTTCCAGATACAGATCCGGCATACGAGGGGATTTCCAGCGTAAAGCTGTTGGAACATGTAGCCTCTCTTCTGGAAAAAAAAGGATATGGTGTAGGAAATATTGACGCTGTGATCATTGCCCAGAAGCCGAAGATGGCACCTCATATTCCACAGATGAAGGAAAACATTGCGAAAGCGCTGCATATGGAGCCTGACTGTCTGAATATCAAGGCTACCACAGAGGAGAAGCTGGGTTTTACCGGAAGAGAAGAGGGAATTGCTTCCCAGGCAGTCTGCCTTTTATACAAGAAATAATGTTGTTGTGCGCACAAGTACAAAATGCTGCAGAAGTCTGGAATTGGTAGCTGCGAAATAACATTTAGAGAAATTGACCGGAGGGAGAAATAAAATGAAGATTTTTAATACGCTGACCCGTCAGAAAGAGGAATTTGTACCCCTTGAAGAGGGAAAGGTAAAAATGTATGTCTGCGGACCTACTGTATACAACCTGATCCATATTGGTAATGCACGTCCAATGATCATTTTTGATACAGTCCGCCGTTATCTGGAATATAAAGGATACGAAGTAAACTATGTATCCAACTTTACAGATGTAGATGACAAAATTATCAAGAAAGCAATCGAAGAGGGAGTTTCCGCAGAAGAAATTTCCCAGAGATATATTGAAGAGTGCAAAAAGGATATGGCAGGAATGAACGTGAAGCCTGCTACTACACATCCTCAGGCAACTCAGGAAATTGACGGCATGATCAGCATGATCCAGACTCTTATGGATAAAGGATATGCTTATGCAGTGGCAGACGGAACTGTATATTTCCGTGTAAAGAAATTTAAAGAATATGGAAAGCTTTCCCACAAAAACCTGGATGACCTGCAGTCTGGATTCCGTGCACTTCAGGTATCAGGAGAGGACCAGAAAGAAGATCCGCTGGATTTCGTACTCTGGAAACCGAAGAAAGAAGGGGAACCATACTGGACTTCTCCGTGGTGCGATGGCCGTCCGGGCTGGCACATTGAGTGCTCTGTTATGTCTAAGAAATATCTTGGAGACGAGATTGATATCCATGCCGGTGGTGAGGATCTTATTTTCCCGCATCACGAGAATGAAATCGCACAGAGCGAATGCTGCAATGACAAAATTTTTGCAAGATACTGGATGCACAATGCATTCTTGAATATTGATAACCGTAAAATGTCCAAGTCCCTTGGAAACTTCCGTACTGTGCGTGAGATCAGCGAGCAGTATGACCTGCAGGTGCTTCGTTTCTTCATGCTGAATGCACACTACAGAAGTCCGCTGAACTTTAGTGCTGATCTTATGGAGTCTTCCAAGAATGCCCTTGAGAGAATTACAGAGGCAGCAGGACGCCTGAAAGACCGTAAGGAGAAGGCATCTGCTGTTGAACTTACTGAGGCTGAGAAGAAACTTCTTGCAGAGGCAGAAGGATATGTAAAGAAATTTGAAGAAGCAATGGAAGACGATTTCAACACAGCTGATGCGCTTGCAGCTGTATTTGAACTGGTCAAATTTGCCAATACAAATGTAACAGAAGAAAGCAGCGCCGCTTTTGCAGAAGGAATTCTTGAAATTCTTGTGAAGCTTTGTGATGTGCTTGGACTTGCTGCTGTGAAGAAAGAAGAAATTCTGGATAAAGAAATCGAAGATCTGATTGCAGAGCGCCAGGAGGCAAGAAAGGCAAAGAATTTTGCAAGAGCAGATGAGATTCGTGATGAACTCCTTGCAAAGGGAATCATTCTTAAAGATACACGTGAAGGAGTAAAATGGAAACGGGCTTAAGTGAATTAAAAGAACTGTTTGAACTGAAAGACAGGGATCTGCGAACCTATTCCCCGCTGACACTGGCTTATATTGGAGATGGTGTTTATGAACTGGTGATCCGGACAATCCTTGTTAAAAAAGGCAACTGTCCGGTGAATCAGCTTCATAAAAAGGCCAGCAGCCTGGTAAAGGCAGGAGCGCAGTCAAAGATGATGGAGCTTCTGGAACCTGATCTTACAGAAGAAGAACTGGCTGTCTATAAAAGAGGCAGAAATGCACATTCCCCTACAATGGCCAAGCATGCTACAATGGCAGATTACCGCAGGGCTACAGGCTTTGAGGCACTGATGGGATATTTGTACCTGAAAGAAGATTATTCCAGAATTGTGGAACTGGTGAGAAAAGGAATTCCGGAAGAGAATTTATAAAGAACAACAGCAATGATTTTACAAAGGCAATAAGAGACAGGAGGCTGCAAATGAGCGAGCAGATTGAAGGAAGAAATGCGGTATTAGAGGCATTTCGCTCAGGAAAATGCGTGGACAAGCTTTTTGTTCTGGACAGATGCCAGGATGGACCAGTACGCACCATTATCCGTGAGGCAAGAAAAAAAGATACGATCATTAATTTTGTACAGAAAGAGCGTCTGGATCAGTTAAGCGAGACAGGCGCCCATCAGGGCGTGATCGCGCAGGTGGCTGCATATGAATATTCCACAGTTGAGGATATTTTAAATAAAGCAAAGGAAAAAGGAGAAGCACCTTTCATTATTCTTCTTGATGATATCGAAGATCCCCATAATCTGGGAGCTATTATCCGTACTGCCAACCTTGCAGGCGCACATGGTGTTATCATTCCGAAAAGACATGCGGCAGGGCTTACATCAACAGTTGCAAAAACTTCTGCAGGGGCTTTGAACTACACACCAGTTGCCAAGGTATCTAATCTTGGACAGACCATCGAAGAGCTGAAAAAAGAGGGTATGTGGTTCGTATGCGCAGATATGGGCGGAGATCTGATGTACAATCTGAATCTTACCGGTCCTATGGGTGTGGTAATCGGAAATGAGGGAGAGGGCGTGAGCCGTCTTGTAAAGGAAAAATGTGACTTTGTGGCAGCTATTCCTATGAAGGGAGATATTGATTCTCTGAATGCGTCTGTTGCAGCAGGAATCCTTGCCTATGAGGTGGTTCGCCAGAGAATGAAATAAAATCCGGAGGAAATATGGGAAAGTTCGATGGTGTAAGTGATGAAGAACTGATTGCCCGTCTGCGGGCTGGAGAGACAGCCATAGAAGATTATCTGATGGAGAAATATAAGGGGCTGGTGCGTCAGAAAGCCCGGGCCATGTTCCTCATCGGAGGAGATACAGATGACCTGATTCAGGAAGGAATGATCGGTTTGTTTAAAGCAGTCCGGGATTTTCAGACAGATAAGGAGGCATCTTTTGCAACTTTTGCCAGAGTGTGTATTGACAGGCAGATATACAGTGCCATTCAGAATTCTAACCGCCAGAAGCACCAGCCTCTGAATTCCTATGTATCGTTGAATCAGGAGGATGAAAGCAGTCCAATCTGGGAACTGAGCGTGGAGAATCCGGAATCTATCATTATTGATCAGGAGACTACAGAGGATCTTCGGAAAAGAATTTCAGATTATTTAAGTCCTATGGAAAATAAAGTGCTGGATTTGTATCTGAAGGGAAAAGGATATGTGGAAATTGGAGGAATCCTGAATAAATCTCCAAAATCTGTTGATAATGCTCTGCAGAGAATCCGCTCCAAAATCCGCGAGGTAATAAGCTAGAGCCTTTTCTAGTCCAGGAGCTGGTACAGGAAATAGAAAAATTCTATTTCCTGTATTGACTTTTTCAAAAAACATGTTATCATATCAATTAATCAATGCGTCACAGAAGACGCGTCAATTTAATCTTTAATTCAAATTTGTTAATTCAGTTATTAAAATCCATTTAATTAATTATTGTATCTTAGAAATTGTTAAAATATTAATAATTATAGTTTCTATTTATTTCACTGATCTCAGATGTATTTATAAATCAAATCTTTTATTCTTTTTACTATTTAATTTTCGAAAAAATCCCTAATGACAGATATGACCGTTCTGGTTCTTTGTAAAGGAGGTGGTACCCATGTGCTGATTTTATGGTTACTGGTCTTTTTGAGCAGTAGCTGTTTTGCAGCAGGTCTGCAAAATAACAGAAATTCCAGGAGGAAAGGAGTAAGCAGGAACGGTTCCTGCCGTGATTGATCCATGAGAAAGAAATGGATGCTGTTTGTACTAGCGTTCTGCCTTTTGGCGGGAGCAGCAGGTTCTATGGTGTATGCCTATTTAATTGACCGCCAGGAAACTGTTAACAGGATAAAGATAGTGGAGAATAAGACACACATTGAAGAAGAGTTTGATCCTCCGGCCGATCCTGGACCAGGATCGGTCATAAAGAAAAAGCCATGTATTGTAAATGATTCTGTGATTCCGGTATATGTCCGGGTCAGGGTAGTATTCAGCAATCTGGATGCACAGGCGCAGTGTGAGCCTCTTAAGATAAAAGACAGTTGGAAAACAGGAGAAGACGGATACTATTATTATCAGAAACAGCTTCAGCCAGGACAGCGAACAGATACGGTTTTTGATAATATTGTTATAAAAAACATAGTAAAAAAAGAAGATTTAGTTCCATTTGATATTCTTGTGTATGAAGAGTCGGTTCAGAGCGAAGGATTTTCTTCTCCGGAAGAAGCCTTTGCAAGACTGTAAGGAGGTGCACATGAAAAAAATGAAAAAGGCAGCACTGATCTTTGGAACCGGGTTATGTCTGGCTGTGGGAACTGGCGGCACACTTGCTTATCTTGGTGACACAGGACAAGTTGCAAACAGGCTGACATTTGCCGGGGAAAAAGGCCTGGATGCAGTTCTTACAGAGCCGTCATGGAATCCACAGAAAGGATTACTTACTGTTCCAGGTTCTTCTGTTGCAAAAGATCCTCAGATAACCAATACATCAGAACTGAATATGAATGAGCTTGCAGCATTGAAATGTGAGTTCGTTTACAGTCAGAATTGCCCGGATAAGAGCAAAAGAGGAAAAGTCTTAAGCGCTCAGGATATGGAAAAAGTAGTCCAAGTTTATACCATTGATTATAACAGTGATGATGCCGCTAAAGGAGAATGGGTGCGATTTGCTGATCAGAAAAAGACAGACCCTGTACAGTATTTTTACTATTCGAAAGTTTTGAAAAGGAACCTGAATGGTACAGGAGAAACAACTGTTCCTCTATTTACAAAGGTCTGGGTGGATAAAAAGGTAAATAACCGCAGGCAGACCTGGATTCAGGAAATGGGCGGGGTGGAAATTAAGATTTCCGGACAGATTCTTCAGCAGATGACAGGAGAAGAATATTTTGGTCTTAACAATCCAAAAAGTGCGTATGAAGCAGGATTGTTTCATTTTTAATGAGAGAAAGGAAGAGAAAATATGAAAATGAGCAGAGGAAAAAGAAATGTATTATTTGCGGGAGCACTTTCATGTGCCATGTTATTTGGAATTGGAAACACAATGGCTTATTTCACGGAAAATTCTGTGCAGACCAATGTTTTTACCACAGGGGACCTTGATATTGGTCTGAAAGAACCGGACTGGGATCCAAATGAAAACGATGGAAAGAATATGTATCCGGGATACACGGTATACAAAAATCCAACTGTAAAGAACATCACCTCCGACAAAAACGGGGACGAGCCCTGTTATGTGAGAATGAGTGTGGACATTCTGAATAGTCAGGGGACACCGATCACAGACGATCAGGCGTTGAATCTGATTTATAAGACCATTTATTTTGATAAGACTTTTACCGGTGGATATGACAAAAAAGAAGGTAAGGCTACCGGACTGATTCAGGATAGGATTCCTGGCTACAACCTTGCACAGCTGGCAGCCTATCCAATGGTAAATCCATTGTGGACAAAGGACACGGCACGCTCCACTGCTTCAAAACTTGTTTTCAATTATATGGGAGCAAAAGGGGATGGAATTTTAAATATTGGAGAGGAGTCTACCCTGTTTACCAATATTGCGATTCCTACAGACTGGAACCAGACACAGATGCAGAAAGTTGGAAATTATCAGCTGAAAGTAACAGCACAGGCAATTCAGAGCAAAGGATTTGCTACCCAGTCAGAAGCTTACCGCATGTTGGATGAAGAAATTAAAGGAGGAACCTTGCAGGAAATAAACCGCGGCAGTGAGAACTGATCAGAAAGGAAGAGATACCATGAAGAAGCATAAGTGCACAAGTATCTGCATAACTGTGGTGGCAGTACTGCTGCTTGCATGCGGTACTGCGCTGGCTGCCTGGAATGTATCTGAATATGCAGTAAATCTGCTGTCCATGTCCTCTTACAAAAATTCCATACAGGAAAATTATGTAAGGCCAGATCATGTAGATCCGGGACAGAAAGTGGTGAAAGAGGTAAATATAAAAAATGAAGGAACTGTGGATTCCTTTGTCCGGATAAAAATTGGAAGAGTGTTTGGGAGTATCAGTGAAACCGGTCAGTTTCTGGAAAATCGGGAACTGGATCCTGAGATGATCGAAATTCATTACAACACCGATCTCTGGAAGCTGTGTGAGGACGGCTACTGGTACTATAAGGATGTATTGCCGGCAGGAAAAACCACGAAAAAGCCTCTGATGGACAGCTACTATCTCTCTGAAAAAGCAGACAACCGTTATAAGAACAAAGAGGCAAGAATTATTGTAAATCTGGAGAGTATACAGGCAGAGAGCGGCGAAATGAAAGCAATATGGGGAAAAAATGAGAAGGATCTTGGAATTACCTATCAGCCATGTACTTGCGAAGTTGTTACCAGTGTGATTTTTGACAAAAATCATAAGCTGATCATTGGCGGCGAGAAAACAGATCTGTTTGCAAATTTTAAGAACCTGCAGCCTGGATGTACAAGAAGCCAGACAATAAGGCTTGCTAATAACTCGGATTTAAACATTAAGATGAGCCTTCGGGCGGAAGCTGCCAAACAGAACAAGTACAGCAAAAAGAATCTGGAGCTGATACGGAAGCTTCTTACCAGTTATGCAAAGATTGAAATTCTGGAGAACAATAAAGTTCTTTATCATGGAACTGTAGATGGAAATCTGACGAAAAAAGGCTGGAGCATGAAAAAAGACATTTCCCTTGGTGAGTTTAAACCAGGAGCAGGAAAAAATCTGATTGTAAAATTGTCTTTAAGTGAAGAGATGGATAATGAATATCAGGAACTGTTGGGAAAAGTGAAATGGGTATTTTCTGCGAGTCAGGCCTCTTCGGATTCATCTTCCGGTCAAAATGGAAATGGTGACCGGGGGCACAATGACGATGAGAACAATGGAGATGACGGAAATAACGGCGGAAGTGGAAATAAAAGCGGAAATGGAAAGTATGGCGAAAACGGAAACAGTGGCGGAAGTGGATACAACGGTGGAGAGGAAAGCTTAAATGGAGCAGCAGGAGAAAAAGTGTATGCAACTGCGTCTGCAAGCCCTAAAACCGGAGATAACACAAATCTGCTGGCAAGATGGTTTGCGCTATTTGTAGCTGCGGTGGTTCTTGCAGTAACTGCAAGAAAACTGTACAGAAAGGAAAAAGACAGATGAGATTAAAAATCTGGGGAAAAGGTCTGTTGAAAATCATATGGGTGATTTTTGTCATTTTGTTAGTCGGACTTTCGTTTCCCCAGATATATGGCATGAAATGTTACAGCGTAATGTCTGGAAGCATGAGCCCTGATTTGCCAGTTGGAAGTGCCATATATGTGAAGGAAAAGGAGCCGGAAAAAGTAGAAAAAGGGGAGATCATTACATTTACCACAGAACAAGGGAGAACAATGATTACACACCGGGTAGCTGAAAACAATAAGGAAAAGCATTTTTTTGTAACAAAAGGGGATTCCAATCAATATCAGGATACAAAACCGGTAAAGTGGGAAAATCTGCAGGGCACGGTTGTATTTTGCATCCCTTTTGCCGGATATGTGCTGAACTTTACAGGAAGCAGAACGGGTAAAATTGCGGCAGTCTTTTTCCTGTTTGCAATTTATCTGGCAACAGAAATTTTTGAAGGGCAGACAAAAAGGAGAGTGAGATAAGTTGAGGAAAAAAAGAAGCTTTTTGGCAGTTATGGGGCTGCTTGTCGGAACTATGTCTTTTGCCGGGGGAACAGCTGCGTATTTAAGCAAATCCGCCGGCGAAGTAAAGAATGTTTTTACGGCAGGATCTGTAAAGGCGCAGCTTACAGAAGCCCACTGGGATACGCAAAAAGCGTCAAAGGTTTATCCCGGTCAGATCCTGGAAAAAGATCCGGTTGTAAAAAATATAGGGGAAAACAGTGCAAATGTTTTTCTGGAGGTAAATGTTCCTA
Source organism: Ruminococcus sp. 1001713B170207_170306_F1 (assembly GCF_015668065.1). Classification (NCBI taxonomy): domain Bacteria; kingdom Bacillati; phylum Bacillota; class Clostridia; order Eubacteriales; family Oscillospiraceae; genus Ruminococcus; species Ruminococcus sp. 1001713B170207_170306_F1. Next base: position 81,694 of record NZ_JADPEX010000015.1, read on the forward strand.
TGAGAAGTATAGCTGTTCTGGATGGCAGTACAGGCAGAAAAACAATAAGAGAAAACAGAGAATTGTTTACATTTCAGGCAGACGAGACGAAGTGGACTCTTCTTTATCAGGAGAAAACCTCAGGAAACAAAAAATATATTTACGGCTATAAAAGTGTTTTGAACCCAGGAGAATCCACTACACCGCTATTTCGAAAACTTGCTGCTGTTTCCTATTTAGAGGGGGAATTGGATGCAAGTGTAAGCTATGATGTACCTGTGATTGCCAGCGTTATTCAGGAACAGGATGGAAGCAAAACCATGAAAGAAATCTATCAGGAATATTTGAAACAGGCTGATATTGACCAGAAGGAGGCGAGGGGATGAGAAAAAGAAATCTGAAAAAAACTATATTGGCCGCGGCTCTGGCTGTGCCTGTAGCGTTCTCCTATCCTGGCTGGGCAGTAAGGGCACAGGAAGATGAGAAGGTGTCAACTGAAACGGAAGCGCAGGAAGTAATGCAAGACAATACAGCGCCTGAAGAAGCTGAATGTGAAGAAAATCCTGCTCATGATGAAATGGATGGGGCAGAAACAGATAGTACAGAAACAGACAGTACAGAAGCCGACAGGAATGTTTCAGAAGAGGAGAAATTTTTTCAGAGTGGACTGATTGCAAATGAGGATGGAGAATTTTTGTCTTCTTTGGAGGAAATGGAAACTTCAGGAGAGGATTCCATGTTTTTTCAAGATGGTCTGGAAGTGCTTGAAGATGGCAGCACAGATGACTTGATTGATGCATATGTTGCTCCGGAAAATTATGCACAGGAAGGAACTCCTGTAAGAGAAGGAAAGGGCGGTTTTACCGCTGTTGCAAATGGAAGTACGCTTTTCAGCAGCAAATATACAAGACTTGGCTGGAATGCGGATACCCAGGTTTATTCATGGAACAATGCAGGAAATGACGTTATTTCAGGAATGAAGCAGGGAGCAATGGTAGAGGGACCGTATTTTGTTCCACTTAATAACAATGCAAAAGGAAAATTTGGTTTTCGTGTTACACATGTAGGATACAATAAAGAAGCAAATACGAAGGTAGACCTTCTTCTTACCTGTAATAATTATCAGGATTATACCTACGATTACAAGGGAAATAAAATAACGGGAATTTATCCTATGTTTGGCGTCAGCAATTCAAATGAATTGTGGATCAGCTTTAAGGATGAGCTCTCTGCACAGGAAATCAAAATTGATATTGTAAAAAGCGGTACAGATATTCCGGTTGCAGGCAACTATCGTTTTCGATGGCTGGATATTGATTTGTACCAGAGATTTGGAATCAATCTTCAGAATGGTTCAATAGGACACCGGTATGCGACAACTGATTCTGTAGTAAACGTAGTGAAGAAAACTTTATTTTCCAAAAACTTTGAAGTTCTTACCGCACCGGCACCTGCCGTTGATGGAGAGGTTCCGCAAAATACAGTTGTTTATGAACTGGACAATTCATCCGGCTTCTATCTGGCAATTCTGCGGCCTGGTTGCGGAGCTTATTCCATTGAAACTGCAAGCCGGATCAAAAGTGTATTTGCTGATGTAAAGACTGGAACCTGTAAAACATCTGCCGGACTTAACTGGGATGCGAAAGGCTATGGTCCGGTAGAGTATCCTGGCCTTGTAAAAAAGACTGGAAATACACTGGCTTCCCAGGGAACGTCAAACACCTTGTCTGACAGTACCTCGGAATTTTATTATACCTTGCAGACAGATATCCCGGAAGAGCATTCAGCGTATTATTACAGCTCTTGCGAAGTCAGTGATACCCTGCCGGCAGGAGTCGATTTCGCTGGTTACGCAGCTGTAAAGATGCTGCCTTCAGAGAATGATGTAACCTCATGGTTTAGTATTTCTACAGATGGGGATGTGATAAATTTTCAGGCTACACAGGCAGCATTGTCACAGGCGGACTTTTATGGAAAAACATATGAGTTTCAGATAAAAGTGAGAATGGATCCTACTGAAATAACACCGGTTTACAGTGGTGACAGTTACCGTTATGAGGTAAAAAATAAGGCTTCGATTACCTGTCAGCATATAAATGGGCTCGCAGGAACTTCCTGGTCAGATGAAGTGACTACAGATTGTACAAGATATAAAAACAAAGTAGTGAATGCCTCTGTAAAGAAGTATACTGCCAATTTGCAGGATGGGGTATGGAGAGAAGACCTTCTTCTTCCAGGTCCGGACAGTGAGTATAAATATAAACTGAATATAAATGTGCCGGATAATGAATTTGGCGGGTATATGACCAGAATGGAAATTGCAGATACATTGCCTGCGGGAGCAGAATTGACAGCTGCAACAGCGGAGGTTTATGAAAACGGGCAGAACAGAGTGGATGGACGGTTCCAGATATCTGTAAATGGAAAGAACATTACCTTAAAGGCAACAGAAGCTGCTCTTGGTGACAGAGGATTTTATGGGAAATCCTATGATGTGATTTTTAACGCCAGAATGGTACCAGGAGAGATTTCCTGTACTTATAACGGAACTGTAGCTTCTTATGTGACCAGCAATCATTTTACTGTTACGACACAGCATAAAGGAGACTCGCAGGCTGTAACAATTACCTCGAACAATGTTGCAGATAGGGCAAGCGTAAACAGAACCGAACCAAAGAATCCTCAAAAATGGATTCTAAGGGAAAATCAGAGAATAGTTACTGCAGAGTATAATGGCAGAGATTTTGAAAGTGTGTTTGAAATTGTTCAGGAAATTCCTTCCAATAAAAGAGAATGGAAAATTTCCAAATTTAAAATCCAGGATACTTTGGCAGACTGTTTTGAACTGAAAGGGGTTCAGATATATCTTGATCAGACAGTAGAAGCTTCATTTGGCGCTTCTGACAGTGTACGCGGAGATTGGAGTCTGAATGTTGCTGGAAATTCGATTACCTTGTCTTCTGTGGCAGAATTGCCAGAGCGCTGTTATGGAAAACCCGTGCGTCTTTTACTTACTGTTGGATTGAAGAGTAACAGTAACTTACAGCAGTACTATGTAGCAAATCAAAATCCGGATGTACTGGAAGCCCATATATACAATATTGCTACAAGTACTTTTAACTGGATCGGAGGAGAACCTTCTTCCACATCAAAAAATACAGAAAAGACCAGGGTGATTGTAAAGGAAAAAGTTCCAAAAGGTCATATTACTATAAGAAAAGTGGATGAGACAGGAAAGGCACTGCAGAATGGAAAATTTCAGATCACAGCTTTGGAGGACATCCGTTCTGCTTCTGGAAATATTTTGCTGAGAGCTGGGACTGTAGCAGATACTATAGTAACGGATAGAAATGGAACAGCCATTTCAAAAGATATTTATCTTGGAAAATATAAGGTAAGTGAGGTAAGACCACCGGAGGGATATGCAATCAGCCGGCAGGTATTTGAGGCGAATTTAAGCAAAACAGAGCCTGAAAAAGCGATCCTTGTCAGAAATCAGAAAATGCATCTGTACATCAAAAAAGTAACAGAAACGGAAGAAGCAGGAGGAAATCGTCCTCCTATTGAAGGCGTAAAATTCCGTTTATGGGAAAGCAGTGCAAATGCAGATTCGGCGGGAACAACATACACAACAAACAAAAACGGATTAATAAAATTGGAAGGGCTGTCACCTGCCACATATTGTATACAGGAGACAGCAGTACCTGCCGGATATGTTTTAGATAACACAGTTTATAAATTTACTGTGGATGCAAATGGATTGGTAAAGAATGAGCAAGGTTATACAATGGTAATTGAAAACCGTTATATAAAAGCGGAATTTTTAAAGACGGATAAGGTGACAGGTGAAGCTGTTGCAGGAGCTGTTATGCAGTTGACGGATAAAAGCGGAAAAGTGATCGACACCTGGACGTCCGGGAAAACTGCTCATAGGATTAATAAACTGCCAGCCGGAGAATATGTACTTACAGAAATAACAGCTCCTTCCGGTTACAAAAAAGGAAAACCGGTGATTTGTACGGTAAAAAGTACATCTGGAGTTCAGAAGTTCCAGATGACAGATGTGAAGATGGTGACTCTTACAATAAACAAAATTCTTCATGGAGATGAAATTGTCTGGGGACAGGGAAATCCGGCCTTTACATTCACGGTGAAAGGAACAGATCTGGATGGAGAAGAACGTATTTACTCTAAAACTGTGGAATTTACAAAAGAAAACACAGACATCCGGGCAGATGTAAGCAAAAGGGCTGTATTCGCACTTCCGGCAGGGAAATACCAGGTTCAGGAGAGTAAAGTTATGCGGTATAAACTGGAGAAAATTGACCAGGTAGTAAATGGAACTGTACAGGGAAATACTGTTCAGTTTGATCTGTCCGGAAATCAGAATGGGACCGCTTCCTTTACAAACAAGAAAAGCGGAGATGGCTTACTGACAGATACAGATTATGTGCGGAATATTGTTATTCCTGAAAAATGAAAAATGCAGTATAGCAGTACCTGCCAGGTTGCAGCGGCAGGTGCTGCAGCAAAGAATTTTAATTATTTTATATTTTTTGAAAAAATTTGAAAATAGGTGTTGACAATAAGATAACCTTCTGGTAATATAATCAACTGTGAGCGGCAGAAATGTCGGACATGAGAGTGCTGATGTGGCTCAGTCGGTAGAGCGTCGCCTTGGTAAGGCGGAGGTCACGGGTTCGATTCCCGTCATCAGCTCTTTTTAATCCCTGATTATATATCAGGGATTTTTTTGTGGCATAAATTAATATATTCTCATAGATAGGGATAAAAATCAATATTTTTGTAAGAAAAACTTTTAAAATGCACCTATTTATGATAAGATAAATCATCAAAGAACAGAATATGTTTGAGAAATTATTCCCGATACACATATTGAAGAAAATTTTTTAACATGCTCTGACAGATATTGGAATTTATGCTATAAAAGAGTTGATATCAGGAGGGAGAACCATGGAGAACGAAAAGGTTTCCAAAAATTTTATTGAGAATATCATTGATAAAGACCTGGCAGAAGGAGTTTATGACACCGTTCATACACGTTTTCCGCCAGAGCCAAACGGTTATCTTCATATAGGACATGCCAAATCCATTCTTTTAAATGCCGGACTGGCGAAAGAGTACAATGGTAAATTCAACATGCGTTTTGATGATACCAATCCGACTAAGGAGAAATCTGAGTTTGTTGAGTCCATTAAAGCCGATATCAAATGGCTGGGAGCTGACTGGGAGGACAGACTGTTCTTCGCTTCCGATTATTTCGGACAGATGTATGAAGCTGCAGTAAAACTGATTAAAAAGGGTAAGGCATATGTCTGCGATTTAACTGCGGACCAGATCAGAGAATATCGTGGAACTTTAAAGGAGCCTGGCAAAGAGAGTCCGTATCGCAACAGAACTGTAGAAGAGAATCTTCAGCTTTTTGAAGAGATGAAAGAAGGCAAATATGCTGATGGTGAGAAAGTTCTGAGAGCAAAGATTGACATGGCTTCTCCAAACATGAACATGCGAGATCCGGTTATCTATCGTGTGGCTCATGTAAGCCATCACAGAACAGGAGATACTTGGTGTATTTACCCGATGTATGATTTTGCTCATCCTATTGAGGATGCAATTGAGGGAATTACACATTCCATTTGTACTCTGGAATTTGAAGATCACAGACCATTATATGACTGGGTTGTAAGAGAACTGGAATATCCACATCCTCCGAAGCAGATTGAGTTTGCAAAGCTGTATCTGACGAATGTAGTAACAGGTAAGCGTTATATTAAGAAGCTGGTAGAGAATGGAATTGTTGACGGATGGGATGATCCAAGACTGGTATCTATTTCCGGTTTACGTCGCCGTGGTTACACACCTGAATCTATTCAGAAGTTTGTGGAACTTTGTGGTGTATCCAAAGCTGACAGTTCAGTAGACTATGCAATGCTCGAGTACTGTATCCGTGAGGATCTGAAATTAAAGGCTCCTCGCTATATGGCAGTCCTTGATCCGATCAAACTGATCATTGACAATTATCCGGAAGGACAGGTGGAATATCTGGATGCTCCGAACAATATGGAAAATGAAGCCCTTGGTAGCAGAAAGGTTCCATTTGGAAAGGAACTTTATATTGAAAGAGAAGACTTTATGATCGATCCTCCAAAGAAATACAAACGACTTTTCCTTGGTACGGAAGTTCGTCTTATGAATGCATATTTTGTTACATGCACAGGTTTCGAGGCATTGGATGATGGAACAGTTACTGCTGTACATTGTACTTATGATCCGGAAACAAAGGGCGGAAATGCACCTGACGGACGTAAAGTAAAAGGAACCATTCACTGGGTTGAAGCGTCAAATGCAGGTAAGGTTCCGGTACGTCTTTATGAGAATATCGTAGATGAGGAAAAGGGTGTTTATGATAAAGAGACAGGAGAACTGAATCTGAACCCGAATTCTCTTATAGAGATGTCTGCTTATGTTGAACCAGAGCTTCTGAAAGCCAAAGGACTGGATAGTTACCAGTTTGTAAGAAATGGCTTTTATTGTGCAGACATTCATGATTCCAAAGAAGGGGCACCGGTATTTAACCGTATTGTTTCTCTTAAGAGTTCATTTAAACTTCCAAAAGCGTAAAAGAAACCCCCACGGAAAATTATATTCAAATTGCCGTGGGGGTTTTTGCAATAGAAAATTCTGTTGGAACTTCTTCTTGCAAAGTGAAATCTAAATACTGTCAACGAAAGTGGCAAGCCTGATTGTCACTATTTGTAAAATGTGGAATAATTATGAATTTACCTGCAATTAATCAATGTGGATAGAAGCTTCTTCTTCGTCCTGCTCTTTCTCAGCTTCAGCAAGTTCTTCCTCGAATTTATCTTCATCTTTCGCTGCTTTTTCAAGAGCATCGGCTATAGCATTATCCTGCTCTTCTGCATTTTCAGCAGAATCCTCTTCTGTATCCTCTGAACTTTCTTGTGAATCAGGCTCCTCAGAGCCTTCAGTTTCATCATCTTTTTCATCTTCGGAAGTAGCTTCCCAGGTTACGAAATCTTCGTGGACATCCTTTGCTTCAGGCTGCTCGTCATCTTCCTGCTCATCTTCAAAATCATCTTCAAGGTCAGCTGCCTCTTCCAAAGCATGTCTTTTGGCAAAAGCTGCTGCTACGGCACCGGCTACTGCTGCTGTTGCTGCTCCGAGTGCAACCATTCCCCAATATTTGTTAATCTTAGCCATATTGTCTGCTCCTTTCGGTATTTTCCATCTGTCTAAACAAAGCTTAATGGAGTTGTCTATATTGTAATACTTTTTACGCAAAAAGAAAAGAAAAAAATCGTTGCACCCATATAAATGGAGGGTTATACTGTTAAGACAGAAAAGGAGAGATTATGGAGAAAATTGTTTTAGCTTCTGGGTCCCCACGAAGAAAGGAACTGCTTGCAAGAACCGGTGTGGTTTTTTCTGTGGTTGTAAGCAATGGGGAAGAGAAAACCAACCTGACAGATCCAGCGGAAACGGTGGAAAAGCTTTCGCAGGATAAAGCAATATCGGTTGCAGACAGACTTGAAAATGAAAGTGAACCTTGTCTGATCATTGGTGCGGATACCGTAGTTGCATTTGAAGGAAAGATTCTTGGAAAGCCGTCAGATGAAGAAGATGCATTAGATACATTGTTAAAACTTCAGGGGAAATCCCATCAGGTCTATACCGGTGTAACCCTTCTTGTAAAAGAACAGGGTATCTGGAAGCCTTATACTTTCAGTGAAAGGACCGATGTTGAATTTTATCCTGTTTCCAGGGAAGAGCTTCTGGAATATATAAAAACAGGGGAGCCTATGGATAAAGCAGGAAGCTATGGAATCCAGGGGAAATTTGGAATTTACGTAAAAGGAATCTGCGGAGACTACAATAATGTGGTTGGGCTTCCTGTAGGAAGACTGGTTTATGAACTTAAGAAAATGAAAATCAATATAAGGGGAATGAGAAAATGATAAAAGCATGTATTTTTGATCTGGACGGAACTTTAGCCTACACATTGGATTCCATGGCTGTTGTAGGAAATGAAGTTGTAAGAAAATACGGTTTGAAACCAATGCCTATAGAAAATTACAGATATTATTGCGGAAACGGTGCTGACATGCTGGTGAAAAGACTTCTGGTCGATGCAGGAGATCCGGAATTGCTGCACTATGAGGAAGCAAGAGCGTTATATAGAAAAGAATTTGATAAAGACCCATTTTACAAAATACAGCATTATCCGGGAATGCCGGAAACCTTAAAAGAGTTGAAAAAAAGAGGCGTGAAGCTGGGGGTGTGCTCAAATAAACCACATGAAGCAGCCGTGAAAGTGGTAGAAAGAATGTTTGGGTCTCAGATTTTTGATGCAGTTATGGGACAGAGTGATTCTGTAAGAAAGAAACCAGCACCGGATGGTCCGCTTAAAATCGCGGAGCAGTTTGGAATTAAGCCAGAAGAGTGTATGTATCTGGGAGACTCCGGAACAGACATGCAAACTGGAAAAGCAGCCGGGATGTACACGGTAGGTGTTCTGTGGGGATACAGGGAAAAAGAAGAACTGCTGAAAAATGGAGCGGACTATCTTGTGGATTCTCCAGAGGATATTCTTGATTTATATGAGGAAAAATGCGAAGAGTAAAATTTTGATAATTATTTAGCATGCTCTAAACAGTTATAACTTTTATTATAAAACAGGAGGTCGGAAAAATGTATACAGAGGAGTGTATTCAGACATTTTTGGAAAAACAGGAGCAGCTTTTTGATGAACCGGTTGCAGAAACTTACGAAGAAGCAGAGGAATTCCTGGAGGATTGCATGGCTGTAGTTGCAGATTCTATTGACGAAGTGCGAAAATATCTGTCTGGAATGGGTGCAGATGTGGATGGCATGAGTAATGAAGAATTAGAAGAAGCAAGTGAAGTATTTGCCCTTCCAGATGGAAAATATCTGATTGTGGAGGGATGATCTTTTGAAGCAGAGGTTTGCAGCTGCAGAGTAACTGACTTTCACATAAGGTGATGAAACTGGCGAAAAGGCAGTATGTCCGGTTGGAATTCCGAACAGTTATCGGATAAATTCATATTACATAAGTATAAAATCAGGTTGCTATAATGACACTAAACAAGAGAACATAATGTGTTACTGTTCAGAAGAGAAGATACATCCCATAAGATGTTTTCCGGAGAAAGAAGTGACCAGCAACTATCGCGTTATGGTTCACTGGCAATGTTCCGCGAGGTGTTTTTTGTAAACAAATTTCACAGAAAACCCGAGAATCTGGGCGCGGAATCATGCGGATGCATGATTCCTGTGCAGCGCGAAGTGGTTGCGGTGCGCGGAGCGAACAGTAGCACTGTCACATGCACTGTAAGAATTACAATAAAATAAAAGTGCTTGTGAAAATGTTTAAAATATGTTACAATAATGTTACAGGTCAGCCTAAAAGGGGAATGTAAAGGAGGATGGCATATGAGACCTAGGAAAATTATAGCAATGGTCATGACTTTTCTTATGATGCTTTCATTGCTTCCGTCTCTGGTATTTGCGGCAGCAGCACCAGAGGGAGAACTTGGGGGTCAGCTTAAGATTAAGGGAACTGCAGCTGTAGGCTCTGAGCTTAGCGCCGATTATGAAAAGGTTACACCGGAAGGACTTACAGACGATTATGTAACGTTCAGCTGGTCAAGAAAAGTTGGAGATCAGCTCACTGAAGTAGGCACTGAGAAGACCTATAAGCTTGTTGATGAAGATCTTGGAAATAAGATCGAGCTGAAAATTACCGGAAAGACCGAAATGGGCATAACCGGAGAACTGAAAGTAAATACAGTTGAAATTGTGGCTACACCGGAAGAGGCTCCGGAAGAGGCAACCGAGCTTCGAGAGGAAGGGCAGGAGGCTGCACCGGCAGAGGAAGCCCCTGTTCAGGAAATTGCAGCAGAGGATACACCTGCGGAAGGTTCCCAGACAGATGAGAACACACAGCCGGCTCAGGATGTAGCAGAAGATACACAAACCGAGGAAGTAATTGACATTGGTGCTGATGAACCAACTGATTCTTCCGCTGATGTTATGCAGCCGGCAGATGGACAGGACACAGAGAATTCTGCTGACAATTCCCAGTCTGAGATCACTACAGATGACAGTGTGATTAACATTGGAACAGAAGGCTATCTGGAAGTTCCTGAGAATGGACAGGCTGAGGCTGCAAATCAGGGAGCATCAGCTGAATCCCCTGCCAAGCAGGAACCTGTGTATACAGCAGAAATTGTTACAGAAAATACTGCAGAAGATGGTACTGCAGTACTTGATTTTGGAACCGTAAATGCAGGCTTCACACAGGAAAATGCAAACTCTTCCATGACTAAGAATGTAACTGTTAAGAATACTGGCAACAGCACTCTTAATTTCAAAGAAATCAGTCCGGAACATTTTATGGTAAAGGATCTGGGTTCTCTTGCGGCTGGAGAATCAGTTGATGCATGGGTTATGCCAAGAGAAGGTACAGCTGTTGGAGAATACAGTGATACGATCACTTATGAAACAGAGGAAGGTGTAAAGGTTTCCTTTATTGCAAAGCTTACAGTAGCTGAGCAGAAGCAGGATGATACGAATACAGATCAGCAGCCAGCAGAGAAACCAGCTGCACCGGAAACCACCCCGGAAGTGACACCAGAGGTAACTCCAGAAGTGACACCGGAAGTCACCCCAGAGGTAACTCCAGAAGTGACACCAGAAGTCACCCCAGAGGTAACTCCAGAAGTGACACCAGAAGTCACCCCAGAGGTAACTCCGGAAGTAACACCAGAAGTCACCCCGGAAGTGACTCCGGAGATTACTCCAGCTCCTTCATTTACTACCGACATTTCCGAAGTGAAATTCGACAGTAAAGAAGCTGGTTACAAAGAAGCACCGGCTGCAGTTACAATCAATGTATCCAATACTGGAAATGTGAAATTAACCGGTATTGCTGTAAGTGTAAGCGGAAACGAATTTACAGTAAGTGCTCCGTCTGCTTCAGAATTAGAGGCAAATGCAAACCAGTCTGTATCCTTTACTGTTGCACCGGCAGTTGGATTGGCAGCAGGAACCTATACACAGACTGTTTCCATTAAGACAGATCAGACAGATTACCTGAATATTCCAGTAAGCTTTACAGTAACAGAAGCTGCTGCCAAGCTTACAGCTGTAGGCAAAGTATCTGATATCAGTCTGGCAAACGGGGTTGAGAAGTCAGCAGCTGGACTGCAGCTTCCATCTACTGTTAAGATTACTACAAACAAGGGCGATATGAATGCCTCTGTAAAATGGGATGTAAAGGGCAGTGCATATAATCAGAACAGTACAGAAGCACAGAAGTTCTCTGTGAAAGGTACTGTTGCTCTTCCAGACGGTGTTACAAATCCGGATAACCTGAGCCTTGTAGTATCTGTTAATGTCACTGTAAGCCGTGGATCGATTGTATCTGATGCAGGGAATAACAGTATCACAGGAATCAGCTCCGATGGAAACTATACTACAGAAACCAAGATTACTTTCACTGCAGTTGGCGCAGGTATGGATATTGAAAATCCGATTAAGGGAGATGTAAGATATCAGCCGCTGAACTGGGAGGTCCTTGAGGCAAGAAGCTGGGACGGCGCACCATATTCTGCAACTTTCCGCATGGGCAAGAATGGAAATTATACTTTGACTGTCACATATAATCAGCAGCAGTTTGATGGAAGCAACTGGGTAAACACTGGAACACAGGATACCAAGCAGGTTAATTTCACTGTAAATGCTGCACCGAATCAGACTCTGACACCGGCTGCAGACAAAACAGATGCAAATCAGAAGAATGCAGTAAAGACCGGGGATAATACTCCAATCCTCCCATTTGTAATTATTCTGATCGTTGCGATTGTCTTAATTGCAGGAATTCTTGTTTACCGCAATAAGAAAAAATAATAGTGGATTCTCAAATAAACAGTAATTGTGAATGAGAGCAGAACGAATGAGGGAGACCAGAAATGGTCTCCCTTCTTTTAATAATAATTACTAGGTTACTGTTCACTCCGTGACCAGTAACACGCTTCGCGATGCACAGAAATCATGCATTCGCATGATTTCGCGCTGAGATTCTCGGGTTTTCTGTGAACTTTGTTCACAAAAAACACCTCGCGGAATGTTACCAGTGAACAGTAATATTACTAGCACTCAATTAAAATGAGTGCTAAATTTTCCTTGACTTTTAGTCAGTTTGGTATTACTATAGTTTGTATAATTAAGAAGACAAAGGAGAGTGAGCTGCATGGCTGAGAAGCATGGTAGTTTATCAATTAACAGTGAAAATATTTTTCCAATTATAAAGAAATGGTTATATTCTGATCACGACATTTTTGCAAGAGAGTTAATCTCCAATGGTTGTGATGCAATTACGAAGCTTAAGAAACTTGATGTTATGGGTGAATACACACTTCCGGATGATTACAAAGCTGAAGTACAAGTTATTGTGAATCCGGAAGAGAAGACTTTGAAGTTTATTGATACAGGTCTTGGTATGACGGCCGATGAAGTGGAAGAGTATATTACACAGATTGCTTTTTCAGGAGCTACTGAGTTTCTTTCCAAATATAAAGATAAGACCACGGATGATCAGATCATCGGTCATTTTGGACTTGGCTTTTATTCAGCATTTATGGTAGCAGATGAAGTTCATATTGATACTCTTTCTTATAAAGAGGGCGCTGCTCCAGTACATTGGACCTGTGATGGTGGTACAGAGTATGATATGCAGGAAGGCAATAAGACTACAGTTGGTACTGAAATTACTCTGTTTTTAAATGATGAGAGTACAGAGTTTTCCAACGAATATCGTATGAGAGAGATTATTGAGAAATATTGTTCTTTCATGCCGGTAAATATCTATCTGTCTAAGGAAAATGCACCGCAGGAGTATGAGACCATTGATGAGGCTGAGCTTCGTGATGATGATGTAATTGTAGAGCGTATCCACGAGGAGGCCAAGACTGAGGAGAAAGAGAACGACAAAGGTGAGAAAGAAGTCGTAGAAGTATCTCCTGCGAAAGATAAAGTAAAAATCAACAAACGTCCGGTATCTTTAAGTGATCCGGAGCCATTGTGGATGAAACATCCAAACAGTTGTACAGATGAGGAATATAAAGAGTTTTACCGTAAAGTCTTTATGGATTATAAGGAGCCTTTGTTCTGGATTCATTTGAACATGGACTATCCGTTTAACCTGAAAGGTATTCTGTACTTCCCGAAGATCAATACAGAATATGATTCCATTGAAGGTACGATCAAACTGTACAATAACCAGGTATTTATCGCAGATAACATCAAGGAAGTAATTCCAGAATTTCTGCTTCTTCTGAAAGGTGTAATTGATTGTCCGGATCTTCCACTGAATGTATCCAGATCCGCACTGCAGAACGATGGCTTCGTGAAGAAGATTTCCGAGTATATTACAAAGAAAGTAGCGGACAAGCTTACCGGAATGTGTAAAACAGACCGTGAGTCCTACGAGAAATACTGGGATGATATCAGTCCATTTATCAAATATGGCTGCATTAAGGACAGTAAGTTCTCAGATAAGATGAATGATTATATCCTCTTCAAGAACATTGATGGCAAATATCTGACTCTGAAAGATTGCATCGAAGAGAACAGGAAACCAGAAGATGAGACTAAGACAGAAGAGACTGTTGAATCCACAGAAGAGAAGAAAGAGGACGGCGCGAAAGACGAGAAAGAGCCTGAGAAGACTACTATCTTCTATGTAACAGATGAGGTTCAGCAGAGTCAGTATATTAACATGTTCCGTGAGGCAAAGAAGGATGCTGTTATTCTGAAACACAATATTGACAGCGCTTTTATTTCCCATCTGGAGCAGAAGAATCAGACTATCCAGTTTAAGAGAATTGATGCAGATCTTACAGAAGAACTGCGTGGGGAGGAAGCTGCTGACGAGGAGACTTCCAAGACTCTTACAGAAGTATTCAGAGATGCATTGAAGAATGACAAACTGGAAGTGAAGGTTGAGAATCTGAAAAATGAAAAAGTTGCTGCTATGATGACCCTTTCTGAAGAGAGCCGTCGTATGCAGGATATGATGAAGATGTATAATATGTACGGCATGGATCCATCTATGTTTGGTGGTCAGGAAACTTTGGTTCTGAATGCGAAACATCCGTTGGTTCAGTTTGTAGCAGACAACAAGGATTCTGATAAGACCCCGGTTATTTGCGAGGAACTGTATGATCTTGCCATGCTGAGCCATAAACAGCTTTCACCGGAAGAGATGACCAGATTTGTTCAGAGAAGCAATGAAATTCTGCTTATGCTGACAAAATAAGTTATGACAAAAAGGGACAGACGCATAAATGAGTATTGCATTTAGGACGCCTGTCCTTTTTATATGAAAAATTGGAAAAGGTTATCCTGTTATTCTGTTTTTCTATAGAATTTTATCTCGAAATCTCTAAAAAATATTACAATTTTCTTAATTTTCGTCTCAAAATGCTAAAAAAGGCAAATTTAACTCGTATTATATGTAGAGGCAAATCAAGGGCTGACTGCAGATGCAGAATCAGAAGTATAACTTATTGTGGGAGGGACAAAAATGAGAGAGGTATACGGCACGATACGCAAACTTGGTGCGACATCGAAATATAAAGGATATTATTTTGTGGCGGAAGCCATACGCATGACAATGGAATTTCAGGAAAGACCAATGAAGATCACAAAAGATATTTATCCAAGGCTTGCAAAGAAATTTAAATCCAAGCCATCTAATATTGAGCATGATATTCGTACAATTGTAAATGTATGTTGGGAAAATCATCGGGAAAGACTGGAAGAGATTGCCGGATATCCTCTGGAATACAGACCTACCAACAGTGAATTTGTAGATATGATCGCCTTTTATCTGGGAGATGAAAAAGAAAGCAAGGTTCCAGACGTGGAATGCCAGAATAACTCTATTGGAAAATTAATGGAGAACCTATTCTGACAGGATTAAACTTCTTCTACAGATAATCCGCTGCGATGAAAAAAATCCATCACATATTGCTCCCAAAGGTGGTCCAGTTCTTTACCGGGAAGAAAGGTTTTCATAGATGTTCCGGTAATACAAAACAAGGTCTTATTCTTATATTGGAGATTCAAATACAGACCTGTTATCAGTTCGGGAGAAAGTGAAAATGCAGAACTCTGCAATAATGCAGCGGTCTTGTTCGGAGAAAACTGAAGCACGATTTTGAAAGAAAGAGGCGCTTTTTTTCCACGGATAACAGAATAACAAAATGGTTTTACTTCTTTCCAGAGAGAGAATGTACGGTGGCTGGAAGCTAAAAATTCCTGCTCGTCATTATCGAAAAAATCAGTTTGGAGTTTGCCGTCAATGGAAAAAACATTGCTGGTAATGATCTCTGCCTGGTTTAGCCAGAAGAGATCGAAGGTATCTCCAAGAAAAAGCTTATTGGTAAAATTCTTCTGGTCAGTGATTTTTAAAGCGAGCATAGGGACCTCCTTTCTAAAGGGCATGTCGCCTGTCGACGACATCAATATATGAAAATCAGTTGCTGATGAACAATAACCATTATAAAGCAATTTGGGGGAAAATGGAAGAAAAAACTCTTTTCAAACACATAGTAATGTGTTAATATAGATGTGGTATTTAAAACTACATATTACGGAAAAGAGGACGATATAATTGAGTTATAAAATTGTGATAGATAGCTGTGGAGAACTTCTGGAGCAGTGGAAACAGGATGAAAGATTTGCTTCCGTACCGCTTACACTGACTGTTGGAAGTGAGAATATAATAGATGATGAGACATTTAACCAGGCAGATTTTTTACAGAAAGTTGCCGCCTGCCCGGAATGTCCGAAATCAGCTTGCCCGTCGCCAGAGAGCTACAGAAAGGCATTTGACTGCGAAGCTGAACATATATATTGCGTTACTCTTTCCTCTGAACTCAGTGGTTCCTATAACAGTGCAGTGCTTGGAGCAAGTCTTCTTCATGAGGAGAAGAAAGGCGTTCAGATTCATGTTTTCAATTCCTGTTCTGCTTCTATAGGGCAGACTTTGATTGCAATGAAAATTGCACAGTGCGAAGATGCCGGCCTTCCGTTTGAGGATGTTGTTAGCGTTGTGAATAAATATATTGAAGAACAGCACACTTTTTTTGTGCTGGAGAATCTGGAAACCTTACGTAAAAATGGCCGCCTCAGCCGTGTGAAAGCGCTTGTGGCAACAGCCCTTAAGATCAAACCGATCATGGGATCTACTCCGGAGGGGACGATCTGCCAGCTGGATCAGGCACGAGGCATGAATAAGGCGCTTGTGAAAATGGTGGATAAAATTGTGGAAGTGACAGAAAACAGTGAGAACAAAATTCTTGCTATTTCCCACTGCAACAGCCCGAAGAAAGCAAATATGCTTAAAGAAGCCATCCAGGAGAAGATGAAGCTGGCTGATATTGTGGTTCTTGACACAGCCGGTGTCAGCAGTATGTATGCAAATGATGGAGGAATTATTGTAGCTGTCTGATGCTAGAGCCTGTTTGAAAAATCATTCCCGCAATCTGCACGCCCCACTTTGCGGTATATTTTGTCCGCGCGAGGCGTTTTTGTGAACTGTAAGTGAACATACTTCCATTTTGTTGGGAAATATGATATACTCATCTAAGTTGATATTTTATCCCAAAGGAGACGTGCGGCTATGAGTCAGAAGAAAGTAGATGCCTATAAAGCAGAAAAAGCAAACCGTGAGAAAATTATGAAAAAGGAGAAACTGATCCTTACTATTGAGAAACTGGCAGCGCTTGTTGCGTGTATGGTTGCTGTATGCTGGATTGGTTATTCTGTTTACGGAAAAGTTACAGAAGGTCAGGAGACTGTGACGACAGAGACTGTTATGGATACTTCTGCACTGGATTCTTATCTGAATGGACTTAGTGCAGATCCAGAGGCGGAATAAGTATGAAATATAAGAAAATATAAGAAAAAACTGCCTGAGGTAGCTTAAAACGATGGGGATGGATTTCGAATCTGTCCCCATTTTGTTTATATAATAACAATAAAAAGAATCCTGTCTACAGGACTCTCCGCCTACGGTGGGGCGTCTTGGGCGATATTTACCCTTCCGCTGCAGTGTAATCCTGCCAGGTAGGGATTTTTTTATAATAGGAAATTCTGAGGGGATTTCTTATTACATAAAAAATTCCCCCCGGATATGATTCCGAGGGGAAATTTCTGCTTCAGTTGCTTCAATTATAACTTAGTAACGTTAGCAGCCTGCATTCCGCGAGCGCCTTCTGTTAAGTCATATGTTACAGCCTGGCCTTCTTCAAGAGATTTGAAGCCTTCACCATTGATTGCAGAAAAATGTACGAATACATCAGCTCCGTCTTCTCCTGTGATGAAACCATAACCTTTTTCAGCGTTGAACCATTTTACAGTGCCCTTGTTCATTTTGAGTTACCTCCATAAAAAATAAAAAATTAAAAAGATGTTCTGGCGAAAAAAATCACCAGATTTTACAGACTATATCATGTAAATATATAATCTCTAAAAACTAGTGATTTTACATTAAATAATCTTCGACATGGATTGATTATATAACCTGAACTAAAAAAAGTCAAGGATAATTAAAATTGTGCAACAAAAAATATAATTGGATGGAAGATATAAGGAAAAATGACGGAAGGGAAAAAAACTCTTTATTAAATGAAAAAATTCGTGTATGATAGGTTGTGATAAAGTTTACGTTATACCAGAAGGGAGAGAACCAAATGGGTATTCTGATTCGAGGCGGACGTGTTGTGGATGCGGCTGCTCAGATTGATAAAATTGCGGATGTTTATCTGGACGACGGCGTAATCCAAAAAGTGGGAGAGAAGCTGGAAGCAAAGGATAAAGATGACAAGATTATAGACGCTAAGGGACTGGTAGTAATGCCAGGCCTTGTGGATCTTCACGTACATTTTCGTGATCCTGGACAGACGGAGAAGGAAGACATTGAAACCGGTTCCCATGCAGCTGCAAGAGGCGGTGTGACTACTGTAGTGGCGATGCCGAACACCACACCGGTTATTGACAGCCCTGACCGTGCAAACTATGTGAAAAATAAAGCTGCGCAGGTTTCCGCTATTCATGTGCTCCAGGCAGGAGCCATGACAAAGGGAGAACTTGGGGAGGAGCTTTCTGATATTGCAGGCATGGCAGCAGCAGGAGTACCTGTTCTTTCCGAAGATGGTAAATCTGTTATGAAAGCAAGCCTTTGCAAGCAGGCGATGGAAGAAGCCGTGAAAGCCGGACTTCCTATCTTTGACCACTGTGAGGATATGTCTCTTCGTGGAAACGGCTGCATGAATGAGGATGAAAACGCCAAACGCCTTGGGCTTCCGGGAATCTGCAATTCCACAGAAGATACCATTGCGGCAAGAGATTCTTTGCTTGCCATTGAGACAGGCGCTAAGCTGCACCTTTGCCACTGTTCTACAAAAGGTGTTGCAATTATGATGAAAATGTTAAAGGCAGAAGGCATTGAGAATGTAACAGCAGAAGTTTGCCCCCATCATTTTATACTCACATCTGATGATATTGAAAGAGATGATCCAAACTATAAAATGAATCCGCCTCTCCGTACCAGGAAAGATGTGGATGCGCTGATTGAAGGTCTGAAAGAGGGCTACATTCAGGTAATCAGCACGGATCATGCCCCACACACCCAGAAAGACAAAACCGGTTCCATGAGAACCGCAGCTTTCGGAATTGTGGGAATCGAGACCAGCTTTGCACTTAGTTACACCGCTCTTGTAGAGACTGGAATCCTCACTCTTTCCCAGCTTGTAGAGAAGATGAGCTACAATCCGGCTCAGATTCTGAACCTGCCATGTGGAACCTTACAGAAAGGACATCCGGCAGATGTGATAATCGCGGACATTAAGAATCCATATACCATTCACAAAGCAGACTTTGTTTCCAAAGGCAAAAACACCCCATTTGAGGGCAAAGAGGTGAAAGGAAAGATTCTATACACTATTTGCGACGGTAAGATTGTGTACAAGGATTCTGCTGCTAAATAAGAAAAAATGAAATTTCCAGGAAAACATATTAAGGAGGAAACACCCATGATCAACAAACTTATTGCCAATATCAAGAAAACCGGAGCCCCTATTGTAGTAGGACTTGACCCAATGCTGAATTATATTCCGAAGCAGATCCAGGAAGCTGCATTTAAGGAATTCGGAGAGACTCTGGAAGGTGCTGCAGAAGCAATCTGGCAGTACAATAAGGGAATTGTGGATGCCACATATGATCTGATTCCTGCTGTGAAGCCGCAGATCGCTATGTATGAACAGTTTGGAATTCCGGGACTTATGGCTTACAAGCGTACTGTAGATTATTGCAAGGAAAAAGACCTTGTAGTAATTGGAGATATTAAACGTGGTGATATCGGTTCCACATCTGCAGCTTATGCCGTCGGACATCTTGGAAAGGTTCAGGTAGGAAGCAAGACTTATGTTCCATTTAATGAGGATTTTGCAACTGTAAACCCATATCTTGGAACAGACGGAGTGAAGCCTTTCATGGATGTTTGTAAAGAAGAGAAAAAAGGAATTTTTGTTCTGGTTAAGACCTCCAATCCGTCCAGCGGTGAGTTCCAGGACAGAATAATTGAAAAACGTCCTCTCTATGAGTGGGTTGGTGAGAAAGTTGCCAAATGGGGAGATGAGCTTATGGGAGACGGTTATAGCTATGTAGGCGCAGTTGTAGGTGCTACCTATCCGGAAATGGGCAAAGTATTAAGAAAACTTATGCCAAAAACCTTTATTCTGGTACCAGGATATGGCGCACAGGGGGGGAAGGGTGCAGATCTTGTACATTTCTTTAACAAAGATGGTCTTGGCGCTATCGTAAATTCCTCCAGAGGAATTATTGCAGCTTACAAGCAGGAAAAATACGCAAAGTTTGGTGAAGCGAACTATGCAGATGCTTCCCGTCAGGCAGTGAAAGACATGATTCTTGATATCAGCACTGCACTTGAGAACCGCTAGGAGGAAGAAAATGGGTACAAAGGTAAAAGAAACCTGTACAGTCCTCAGCCAGGAATGTATTGGAAAAGACATTTACAGCATGTGGATTCAGACAAAGACCATTGCAGGGAATGCGAAGCCTGGACAGTTCGTTTCCGTTTATACACAGGATGGAAGCAAACTGCTGCCACGTCCTATCAGTCTTTGTGAGATTGATAAAGAAAAAGGTGCACTTCGCCTTGTCTATCGTGTAACAGGTCCGAAAACAGGTACAGAAAGCTTTTCCAGACTACATGCAGGTGCACAGCTTGAACTTCTTGGACCTCTTGGAAATGGATTTCCACTGGAAGAGGCTGCTGGCAGGAGGGTATTCCTTATGGGCGGAGGAATCGGTGTTCCGCCTATGCTGGAGACCATGAAGCAGCTGGATGCTAAGAAGATTGCAGTTCTTGGCTATCGTGATGAGCTGTTTTTAAATGAGGAATTTGAAAAAAATGGTGAGGTATACATTGCAACAGAAGACGGCTCTGCCGGAACCAAAGGAAATGTAATGGATGCGATCCGGGAGAATGACCTGGAAGCAGACGTGATTTTTGCCTGCGGACCTAAGCCTATGCTTCGCGCCATCAAGGCCTATGCACTGGAGAAGGGAATCCCCTGCTGGGTTTCCATGGAAGAGCGCATGGCTTGTGGAATCGGTGCCTGCCTTGGCTGTGTATGCCAGTCCACAGAAACGGATGCCCATTCTCATGTACACAATAAGCGCGTATGTAAAGACGGCCCGGTGTTCAGAAGTACGGAGGTGGAGTTATGAGCAAAATGAGCGTAAATCTTGCAGGAGTGACTCTGAAAAATCCAGTAATGACTGCATCTGGAACATTTGGTTCCGGTGCGGAATACAGTGAATTTGTAGACCTGAATAATCTTGGTGCAGTCGTGACAAAAGGCGTGGCAAATGTGCCGTGGCCTGGAAATCCTACGCCCCGTGTGGCAGAGACCACAGGAGGAATGCTGAATGCTATCGGTCTTCAGAATCCCGGAATCGATGTTTTCTGTGAGAGAGATATTCCATTTCTGAAGAAATTCGATACGAAGATCATTGTAAATGTATGCGGAAAGACCACAGAGGACTACTGTGAGGTTGTGGAACGTCTTGGAAATGAGCCAGTAGATATGCTGGAGATCAATGTATCCTGCCCGAATGTAAAGGAAGGTGGCATTGCCTTTGGACAGAATCCCAAGGCTCTGGAGGCCATTACAAGAGAAGTAAAAAAATATGCCAGACAGCCGGTGATTATGAAGCTGAGTCCTAATGTAACAGATATTACAGAGATGGCAAGGGCAGCAGAAGCAGGCGGTGCAGATGTGGTTTCCCTTATTAACACCATTACCGGAATGAAGATTGATATTAACCGCAGAACGTTTGCACTGGCAAATAAAACAGGCGGTATGTCCGGTCCGGCTGTGAAGCCTGTGGCAGTGCGTATGGTTTATCAGGTGGCAAATGCAGTGAAGATCCCAATCATCGGAATGGGTGGAATTGCAAGTGCTGAAGATGCCCTGGAATTTATTATGGCGGGCGCCACCGCAGTATCTGTAGGAACTGCAAATTTCATCAATCCATATACTACTCAGGAGGTTGTGGATGGTATGGCTGCATTCCTTGAGAGACAGAAAGTGGAAGATATTAATGAGCTGATTGGATGTGTGAAATAGGTTACTGTTCACTGGTGATATTCCGCGAGGTGTTTTTTGTGAACGTAGTTCACAGAAAACCCGAGAAGTGCGGCGCGAAATCATGCGAATGCATGATTTCTGTGCATCGCGAAGCGTGTTACTGTGAACGGAGTGAACAGTAACACTGAAATAGGTTGGTGCTAGAATATAAATAGTACAAGTCAAAATGAGAATCCCTAATTACAAATTTTATGGTACTATGTAGTTACCGC